>NZ_JAQQDB010000002.1:0-400864 GCF_046030135.1 Caballeronia jiangsuensis | reverse complement strand
CATCGCCGATTCAAAGCGGCTCTTGCGGATGCGGCGCGTCGTCATATGCGCCCCATACCGATTGATCGAAGTTGATCATCGATCCCGTCATGAGCCCTGACTCAGCGCTCGCGAGATAGGCGACCGCGCGCGCCGCTTCGTTCGTATTGATCAAGCGTCCGAAGGGCTGCGCGGCCGCGGCGCGTTCGAGCCAGTCGTCGTCCGCGCCATGATGCGTGCGCTGAATGCGGTCCTCGCCCTCGCTCGCCATCCAGCCTAGATTCAGCCCGTTCACGCGAATACGATTGCGCAGCAGCGCATAAGCCGTGTTCTGCGTGAGCGTGGCGAGCGCGCCTTTCGATGCGCAATATGCAGCGATGAACGGCTGCCCCGCCATCGCCGACATCGAGCAGATATTGACGATCGCTCCCTCCGTTCCTTCGCGCTTCATGATGCGGATGGTGTCCTGCATCAGGAAGAAAGGCGCGCGCACGTTCGTCGCGAACATGCGGTCGAAGAGCTCGGGATCGGTATCGAGGATCGTGCCGCGATCTGTCGTTGCCGCCGCGTTGACCAGCACGTCGATGCGGCCGAATTGCTCGTCGGCGGCGGCGATGACCGCGCGGCAATCGTCCACACGCGCGAGATCGGCCGCGACGAAACGCACTTGCGCCCCGCTCGCTTCGGCAAGCTCGCGCGCTTTCTTTTCGCCTTTGTCCTTCGATCGCGCGCAAATCACGATGCCCTGTGCGCCGCGCTCCGCGAAGAGCGCCGCCACGGCCGCGCCCAGACCTTGCGCGCCACCTGTGATGACCGCCACCTTGCCTTCGAACTGAGTCATCTTTGTTCTCCGTGTGGTGATCCGCGTGCTTGCCGGATCACGACGTCAGATCTCGATGAAGATGCGGCCGCCCTCCACTTTCGCGGGATACGTCCGCAGCTTTTCGCAAACGGGCGCGCACAGCGGCCGGCCGTCGCGGATATCGAAACGTCCGTTGTGCTTCGGACATTCGATGACATGGTCCATCACGAACCCGTCGCTCAGATGGACATGCTCGTGCGTGCAAAGGCCATCGCTCGCATACACCTCATCGTTCACGCGATAGATCGCGAAGGTGCGGCCATCGTGATCGAAGCGCATCACGTCTTCGTCTTCGATATCGTCCATCTGGGCTGCATCGATCCATTGCGTCATGGCGGGTCGTCTCCTCTCTCTCGATGTCGTTATGCCGGTTCAAGCCTGGGTTGCGGTCGAGGCGGGCATGGGCCGTTCGACGTGATACGACGGGTCGCGTCTCTGACGCGCAAGCGCCGGAATGATCTCCGCATAGGCCGCGATCGAGCTCGTATAGGGTGGCGGCATGTCGTCCTTCACCGCTTCGTGCAATCGCGGCAGCGCGTGATAAGGCACCATCGGAAACATATGATGTTCGACGTGATAGTTCATGTTCAGATAGAGAAACCGGAACACGGGATTCATCATCACGGTGCGGCAATTCTTGCGATGATCGAGCACGTTCTCAGGCATGCCCGCATGCTGCGTGAGGCCGAAGAAGAGATAAAGCCACGCGCCATAGAGGCTCGGCAAGCCGATATAGAGCAGCGGCAGGATCGAATGAAAAACGAGGCACGAGCCGACCACCACGGCATAGATCGCGAGCGTGATGCGCGCCTCCAGAATCACCTTCGGCCACTCCGACTCCGGCACGTAGGTCTTTTCCTCTTCGCCGATATTGCCGAACGCAGACGAGACGATCTTCGGCACTTCAGCCGCCGCGTGCTTCAGCGCGAACACGTTGAGCGCGAGGCTCAGCCAGTCCGTGGGCAGCGGCACCGCGATCTCGCGATCTCGCCCTACGACGAGCGTATCGGTGTGATGCCGAGCGTGGCTCCAGCGCCATATCGTCGGCCGTCGAAACACCTGAAACGACGCGACCTGATAGAGCGCCTTGTTCATCCACGCTGTCTTGAACGCAGTGCCGTGACCGCTTTCGTGCCAGCGCGAATCCGCGGGACCGCAGTAGAGCGCGCCGTAAAGAAGGAATGCCGGAATCGCCCAGAGCGAATGTGCTTGCCACGCGAACCATGCAAGCACGCCGCTCGCGATGATCGCCGCATACCACAGCAACGTGTCGCGGATGGCGCGTGCGTCACCGCGCTGCATCAGGCTCTTCATCACGGGGCGCGGCACCGCGCACTTGTACCACTCGGCATTGACGAGGCCCGCGGCTTTCGCACGCTCGCACGCGCCGCCGATCAACTGGTAATCGCGATAGCCGTCCCGCTCGCCCGCGCGATGCCCTTGCCCGGATTCCATCATGTCACCTCATCCGATGATTGGAATTACATCATTGCTTATTATTGGATCGATGATAGGAGCGGAAGCGTCGGCTGTGCAATGTTCGCGCGCATTTGCTATCTTTAGGCATCATCGCGCGATCTGAAAATCCATCATTTACATCAACGATGAGCAAGCGTCCCACTCTTCAGTCAGTGGCCGAAGCTGCCGGGGTAAGTCCCGCAACCGTCGATCGCGTGTTCAACAGCCGCATCAGCGTGCGTGAAGGCACGGCGTTGCGCGTGATCGAAGCGGCCGAGCGTATCGGTTATCACGGCGCCGGACTGATGCGCGATCGCCTGCGCGCGCAACGCGGCGAACGTCATGAGCGATACACGCTGGGCTTTTGTCTGCAGAAGCGCGCCGATCCGTTCTATCAGACCTTCGCGCGCATCCTGACGGACGCGGCCGCGCGTCATGAACCCGAGCATTGCACCGCCGTCATCGAATACATGGATGAACTGGACCCGGCGTCGATTGCGCGCACGCTGCTTTCGCTCGGCGAACAAGCGCAGGCGCTCGGCGTCGTTGCGGTGGATCATCCGCATGTGACCGCCGCCGTCGAAACGCTTCACGCACAGGGAAAGCCGACGGTCACGTTATTGTCGGATTTGAGCGCGCCGTTACGTGCAGGTTATATCGGCGTCGATCCGCGCAAGAGCGGACGTACCGCAGCGTGGGCCGTGAGTCGTCTAACGCGTCGCGACGAAGGCACGGTCGGCGTATTCGTCGGCACGCCGCGCTATCTCGGTCAGGAAAGCTGCGAGATCAGTTTTCGCTCGTATTTGCGCGAGCACGCGCCTGGGTTGCGCGTGCTCGACACGCAGATCAATCTCGAAGACAAGCAACTCGCCTATGAAGCAACGCTGGCGATGCTCGCTCGCCATGCCGATCTCGCCGGCCTCTATATTCCCGGCGGCGGCGTGGGCGGCGTGATTCGCGCGCTGCGCGAAGAAGGCGCGGGACGACGCATCGTCACCGTGTGCAGCGATCTGATGCCCGACCGATACGAGGCGCTCGTCGAAGGCGTCATCGACCTTGTGATCGACACGCCGCTTCAGCGCATCGCGGAGACCGCCATTCAGGCGATGCTGCGGAGTTTGCAGGCGCTGCCGGGCGAAGCCGCGCAAGCGAGCCAGTATCCACTGCCAGCGCAGCTCTACACGCCGGAGAATGTCTGAGCGTTGGCGAAGCACTCACGATCGGCTAATTCTTCGCGCTTAGTCTCCTTATCGAGGTCCACTCAATCAAGGAGAATGATCATGAAGAAACTCGCAGTCGCGCTGCTCGCAGCCTCCGTCATGGTGCCGATGCTTTCCTATGCGCAAACGCCCGCGCCGGCCAGACGTGGCGACACCGAAGCGCAGAGCGAACAGTCGCATAAGGCCAATTCAGATTACGGACCCGGCATAGAGGGCAGCGTTCAAAGCGGCTGGACGACGCAGCCTTCGCCGCAGGCGCTTGGGCAATCGCTCTACATACATCATTGAAGCGAGTGGAAGCGCGACATCCGGACATGAACTTTTTTCTGCTTTACGTGTGAAAGAAGAAAAATGTACTCACGTTTCCAACAGCGCTTGCAACATGAAACGGTTTGTCACGCTTCCTTACTTTCAATGAACTTCGCATGTGTCCAAACGCACGGAGGACTATGCAACGAGTCCGGACGATAACGTTTGCGAGCCACTTCAGATGGCATTCCAGCTTCGCGGGCGTCACGTCCTCGTTTTTCTACTAGTATTTCTGAAGGATCAACTTGCAGACTGTCGGGGAACGTAACCCCTCCGATCTGCTCTATTAACGTGTTTTCCATCGACATGCACATCAGGCGGGGACATCCGGGGCCCGCCATATGACGTGACATGCTCCAACAACAACGCGTCCCTTGCGTCGCCATCAGACCAACTGCATGTCTCACCGTGCCGCGATTCACGCGCGTGGCACACGGAAACCCAATCATCGACGGAGAGCGTCATCTATGCCGTTTGAGAGTGACTCATTGCGAGACACCGGTCCGCTGCTCAGCATCGTCGTGGCGGCGTATAACATCGAGGGATATATCGAGGAAGCGCTCGAATCCCTTTTATCCCAACCTCATATCGACGCGATGAAGATCATCGTGGTCGATGACGGTTCTCGCGACGAGACCTATGCGGCAGCGCGCGCCATCGTGGAGCGCGATCGCGGCGTGCACGTCGAATTGTTGCATCAGGAAAACCGTGGCCTGAGCGCCGCGCGCAATACGGGCCTCGCGGCGGTGCGCACGCCGTATGTCGGCTTCCTGGACGGCGACGATATCTATCTGAAGGGTTTCACCGACGCGATCATTCCCGTGCTCGCCGAGCGCAAATGGGATGTGGTCGAATACAACGTCAAGATCATCGACGATAACGGGCGCGAGCTCGACGAAATCGAAATCGCCGACGACGCGACGAGCGGCGGCCACCCGATGGATCGCGCGGCGTTGAAGCAATTCGCGGATCGATTCCATACCTTCGCATGGGCGCGTACCTATCGCACGGACCTCTTCGACGAAGCGCCGTTTCCCGTCGGACGAAACTACGAGGACATGGCGCTCGTGCCCGCGACCTATCTTCGCGCGAACAGCATCTATCGTATTCCCAAGGCGCTGATCGGCTATCGCCGGCGCTTCGGCAGCATCACGCAAACCGCCAAGCTGAGCGATATGCTGAATCTGCGCGTGTCCGGCCAGGAGGCGCTCGCGCGTTGCGACGGGAGCGAGACGGACGATTACTGGCTCACCGTATTCGACAAGCTCTTCCATCGCGCATGCCATGTTTGCGCGCGCGTCGATCGTGCGTCGTTCAAACAGGCATCGGAGACGCTCACGGCCATGGCCGTCGATCATCGCAAGATGCGCGAGAAACTCACCGCGCACGGCGGGCGTGAAGTCGTCGCGCTTGCGCCGTTCGATCTGAACGTGCGCGCCGACCGCTCGATCCACTTCCTCAAGGGGCTCGTCAAGAAAGTATTGAGGCGCAGCCTCGATCATCATCAGCGCGAGCGCCGCCCGAGTACCTCGAATCAATTGAGCGGATAAGCGCGCGTCGTCTTCATGCCTCGTCGATCGCCCGCAGGCTCATTCGCTTGTAGGCATCGACGAGCATGGCGCCTTCGCTGCGCTTGTGCGCGACGGCGAGGCGCATCGTCTCTTCTCCTAGCTGCCAGATCAGGAACGCGAGCGCGCTGACGCGCTTGCTGTCCGCGCGCGGCGCCACGCGCCGGATCGCCGCTGCGAGCAACGCGCCGCATGCGCGGCTCTCCGCAATCTCGATGTTCATCAATTCCTTGTCCGAGCGCAGCGCCGACGAAATGTCGCGCATCACAGGCTTGTCCATCACGATCTCGTAGTACTGGTCGACCAGCGAGGCGAACGCGTCGAGCAGTTGCGCCTTGTTCTGCACGGCATCGAGCGCTTCTCGCACGCATCGGCGGCTTTCGTCCGCGTACAGCTCCGCGAGCGTGCGCACGATCGCGCGCTTGTCGGGGAAATACTGATAGAGCGAGCCGATCGATATTTCCGCAAGCTCGGCGATCTCGCTCATCTTCACGTGCTCGCTGCCCTTCTCCGCAATCAGTTGCTGCGCAACCTCCAGGATGCGATCGAGGCGTTCGCGGCTGCGCTGCTGCGCGGGCTTTCTGCGCGCGACGCTTCCCTTCGCTGCGATGCGTGGCGGCTTCTCCTGCATGGTGACTCCTTTGCCGCATGAAAGCAGGCTCGAAAATGCTTGACAGTCAAATGTGAGTATCTATCATGTTTAAAACGTGAGCAACTCTCATGTTTTAAACTCAGGAGACAGTCATGGCTCAATCGGACTTCGACGCCGCGCCCATCCTCGTTCTGGGCGCCAACGGCAAGACGGGACGACGCGTGGCGGAGCGGCTACGCACACAGGGACTCGCGGTTCGCGCGTGCGCGCGCTCCACGCAGCCCCGCTTCGACTGGAACGATCGCGCGACATGGCGCGCGGCGCTCGAAGGCGTGAAACGCGCGTATGTCACGTATCAGCCGGATCTGGCTGTACCAGGCGCGCTCGATACGGTCAGCGCATTCTTCGACACCGCGCTGGCAAGCGGCGCCGAACGAATCGTGCTCCTCTCGGGGCGCGGCGAGGAGGAAGCGCAAGCCGCCGAAGAAGCGCTGCAACGCTCGGGCGCGACGTGGACCATCCTGCGTTGCAGTTGGTTCATGCAGAACTTCAGTGAGAGCTTTTTGCTCGATCCGATTCGCGAGGGCACGCTCGCGCTGCCCGTCGGCGATATAAAGGAGCCTTTCGTCGATGCGGAAGATATCGCCGACGCAGCCGTTGCGGCGCTCACGCAGCCGGGCCATGAAAACAGGCTTTACGAACTCACCGGCCCTCGCGCGATCTCTTTCGCCGAAGCGCTCGGATGCATCGCGAAGGCTTCGCGGCGCGACCTGAATCTCGCGCCCGTACCCGCCGATGCGTTTCGCGCCGGTCTGCTCGAAGCGGGCGTATCGAACGAGGACACCGATCTGATCCTCTATCTCTTCACCACCGTGCTCGATGGCCGCAATGAGCAGCCTGCCGATGGCGTGCGCACCGCCCTGAATCGCGAAGCCCGCTCCTTCAAGGACTATGCGGCGCGAACCGCGGCAAGCGGCGTCTGGTGCGCATAGGTGCACAAAAGCGGTCACTGTTTCGCGGTAGACTTTAGGAATGGAAAAATGTCCCTACTGTGAGCGAATCCGTGACGAATGGGATTGTCACGGGCAGGAATGCCGCACCGCCATCGCCCGCGCGCTGCGCCGGCAGCGCATGGGATTGCCGATGGTGCCCAAGGTCATCCGCAATGAAATCCCGGCAGGCGCATCGACTGGCGAAGTGATCGCGCAGTTGTCGCGTCAGCGCTTGCGCGCGCGCCGCGCGAACGAGGAACGCCGCGCGCGCAAGGAAGCCGACGACCTCGATCTTTAGCGGCGGCACGCCTCATCAAACGCGCGCGGGCGGATCGACGTTCGATCCGCCGCGTGGCGCAAGCGTCCCTTCCTCGCGCCATGCACGCCGCGATTCGCGCATTTTCGTGAGCGCCATGCGTGCGACCTTGAGCCAGCCATAAGGACGCGGATCGGCGACCATGCTGAGCGCGCGCGCATAGTCGAGCGTGAGGCCGGGCGTCCAGGCCATCGTCACCGCGCGCTTGCGCACCTGCGCCGCGACCCACAGTTCCGGCGTGACGATCATCCTGAAGAGCGCGCCCCAGCCCGCGCGCGCACCGTACAAGCGCCCTGCCGCGCCTTCCAGCGCGGCATCGAGCGCGCGCGACACGCTGCTCGAACAATTGCGGTGCGTGAGGTTATACGTCGTATCCTCGCGATAGTTGCGCCAGAAGCTATCGAGCCGCGCGGGATCGTAATTGCGAATGCGCACGCGCACGGTCGATGGGCACCATGCCTTCGATTCGATCGCATAGCTCGGTTGAAACGTGCCCGGCACGTCGTTCTCGCGCGTGGCGCGCAAGAGGCGCGCGAAGTCTTCGGGTGAGCGGTCGATTTCCACTGCGGGATAGAGGCTCACGTAGATGCCTTCCGGCGATTCGAGCGCGGCATGCCCTGTCGAGATCACGCCATTGCGATCCACCGCGGCGATATAACGATCGACGATCGGATGCCACTGCGTTTCTGCCTTCGACGATCCCACCGGCGTCCATACGTGCACCGTGAGCGCTGGTTCATCGTCGGCGGGCGGGCCGTCCCACTCTCTCGCCTGCAATGCCGGAAGCGCGCTGTCATGTTCCTTGCCCGCAACGCTCGCCGCTTCCGCGCTCGCATCGCCCCATACGGCAGGGTTGCTCGTCAGCTTGCGCACGCGCGTCGCGATCATGATGAGATTCCATCCCGCGAAGATGAAGAACGCACCGATGCAGTACGGCACCGTGCCTTTATAGTGCGTCGGAAACGGTTGAATCATGAAGACTCCGAGAGCGATCTCGAAGATCGCGAAGCCGAACGCGACACGATAGCGCCGGTAACGCACGACGAGCGCCGACGTCGCCTGCAAGAGGCCATCGAAGAGAAACGCAAGACCGATCAGTATCGAGAGAATGAAGTGGCCGTGATGATTGCCTTCGAAGATAAGTGCCGCCGTGAGCGCGAACGCGATGCCCTTCGCGTAGCGCAACCTGCGCTGACCGCCGACGCCAGCCCATGCCACAGCCAGCGTAAGCGCGGCCTCGATCAGCAGCAACCAGCCGACGAAGGCGATCGGAAAGCCCAGCGCGCCGTCGAGCGCATCGATGAATACACCGATGCCGATAACGAGCAACAGCCAGCCGATCACCAGCAGACTGCGCCAGCGATTGCGCAAATAGTCCACGCCCAGCAGGATCATCATCAGCTTGACCATCGTTCTCTCTTTCCAAAAAATGACGGTAAGTGCCGGTACATGTTAGTGCAGTCAGCGCAGCAATCCCTATCGTACGATCGTTCGAATGCGCTGTACCGCATCACGAATGCGCCGTGACATACTTGCGCTGCCCATCCTCACGCGACGGAGACGCCATGTTCGAGCAATGCCGATGGATCAACGAGCCGGCGCAATGGCGTGTCGAGAACGACACGCTCTTCGTCACCACCGACACGCACACCGACTTCTGGCGCAAGACCCACTACGGTTTCGTGCGCGATAACGGCCACGTTCTGGCGGCGAGCATGGACGGCGATTTCACGGCCGAGGTCGCTGTCGATGGCGATTTCTCCTCGTTATACGACCAGGCCGGCCTCATGGTGCGCGAAAGCGCCGAGCGCTGGGTCAAGGCGGGCGCCGAATACAGCGACGGCGCGCTCAGCTTCAGCACTGTACTCACGAACGAGCTCTCCGACTGGTCGCTCAGCTCGCGCGCCGACACGAACCGCTTCCGGCTGCGCATGACGATCGCGCAAGGCGTCCTCAAAGTGCAATGCAGCACCGATGAAACCAACTGGACCCTCATGCGCCTCGCGCCTTTCGCGCCGGGCGGTGCGACTGCGCGCTGGCTCGTCGGCCCGATGTGCTGCACGCCTGAGCGCGGCGGTCTCAACGTGCGTTTCTCAGACTTCAGGATCGGCCCGCCCATCGTGAAGGACCTGCACGACGTCTCGATGTGAAGCGGCGCACTCCGGCTCGGTAAAAACACTCACTTGCTCCGTTCGCCTGCGCTTCCTAATATTTTGAAACGTTTCAAAATATCGACGACATCGCGCCTTGGACTCACGAAAAAAACCGGCCCGCACGTTGAAGGACGTCGCCAACGCGGCGGGCGTCTCACTCGGCACCGCGTCGAAGGTCATGGCGGGCGCGGAAGGCGTGAGTCCCGCACGGCGGCAGCAGGTCCGGGACGCGGCGCGCAAGCTCGGCTACCGGCGCAACAGTCTTGCAGCGGAATTGCGCAGCAGCCGTTCGACGTCCATCGGTTTCGTCGTGCCGGATCTGACCAACTCGTTCTTCATCGAGTTGCTGTGCGTGGTCGAGGATCATGCGCTCGCGAGCGGTTATCGACTGCTGCTCGCCCATGCGCAGGAGGATCCCGCGCGCGAAGCCGAACGCATCCGCTTCGTGCTCTCGCGGCAGGTGGCGGGCATGATCATCATCCCGTGTCATGGCTACGATCACGCGATAGAAGAGCTGCGCGAATGCGACGTGCCGCTCGTCATGGCGGATCGCGTCGACAACAGCTTTCCCGCCGATACCGTCACCACCGATAGCCGCCGCGCCGCGAGCGACGGCACCGATCATCTGATCGCGCTCGGGCACAAGCGCATCACGTTCATCGTCAATGCGCTCGATCTCGTCAACAGCCGCGAGCGCGCGGACGGCTATCTCGACGCGATGAAGCGCGCGGGGCTCGCGCGTCATGCGCGCGTCGTCGTGTGCGGGATGACGGATACGGAAAGCCATGCGGCCACGCTCGGGCTGCTGTCGGAACGCGAGCGGCCGACCGCGCTGTTCACGGGCGCGAACGTGGCGACGCTTGGTGCATTGCGCGCGATACGCGACGCCGAACTGCGCCTGCCCGACGACATCTCACTGCTCTCCTTCGACGATGCGCCGTGGATGTCGGTGCTGCATCCGCGCATCAGTTCGATCCATCAGCCCGTGGAAGCGGTGGGGCGCGCGATCTGGCAACTGCTGCACAAGCAGTTGCAAGGCGAATCATCGGAGCCGGTGCATCTGCGCATGAAAGCCGATTTGCGCGTGCGCGAAAGCACCGCGCCGCCGAGCAAGACCATGACCAGGGAAACCCGCAAGCGCGCCGCCCTCGCGGATCGCTGACGGCGCTATAACGTTTTATTTTTCATCGAAGATCAGAACCAGCGAGAGCATCAGCAAGCCCTGAAAACCAGACCCGAAGCTGGCAACCAAAACAGGAGAGACGCAATGGACAGCAAACGACGCATCATCACCGCGAGTCTCATCGCCGCACCGCTGGCCGGCGCGATCGGCTCGTTATCCGCGCTCATCGCGCAACCGGCGTTCGCGCAGCAGAAGAAGTATCGCTTCGGGTTCTCGCAGGTCACGACCGTCGAGCCGTGGCGCGTGCAGTTCAACAAGGACATGAAAGCCGAGGCCGCGAAGCATCCCGAGGTCGAGTTGATCATCGCCGATGCAGGCGACCGCACCGACAAGCAGAACGCCGACATGGAGAACTTCATCACGCAGAAGATGGACGCGATCTTCATCTCGCCCAAGGAGTCGGCGGGACTCACGGGCGTCGTGGAAAAGGCCTTCAAAGCAGGCATTCCCGTGTTCGTGCTGGATCGTGAAGTCAACGGCGACCAGTTCACGCAGTTCATCGGCGGGGACAACGTGCAGATCGGCGAGGAAGCCGGCAACTTCATCGTCAAGCTGACGGGCGGGCCGGGCAAGGCGCAAGGCAATCTCGTAGAGATCTGGGGCGGCTTCGGCGCGCAGCCCGCGCACGATCGTCACGACGGCGCGGACAAGGCCATCGCTAAGGAGAAAGGCATCAAGCGCGTCGGCGAACGGGTCGATTGCGACTGGAAGCAGGACAAGGCCTACGACTATATGAAGACCGTGCTGCGCGTGCAGCCGAAGATCGATGTGGTCTATGCGCACAACGACCCGATGGCCTACGGTGCATATCTCGCCGCGAAGGATGCGGGCCGCGAGAAGAGCATCAAGTTCGTGGGCATCGACGGCCTGCCGCAGGAAGGTGCGACATGGGTCGAACAAGGACTGCTCGCGGGCACGTTCATGTACCCGACGCCGGGCGCGGAAGGCATCCGTCAGTCGCTCAAGGTATTGCATGGCGACAAGGTGCCGAAGAAGGTCACGCTGCCGACGCAAGGCATCTTCGTCGACAACGCGAAGCAGTACATCGCGAGCCATTGAGCGAAACGGAGACACGCGATGGCAACCGTCGCAGCGCCGCTCATCGAAGCCGCGGGTTTGTCGATCTCGTTCAACGGGAGCGCCGCGCTGTCGGACGTCGACTTCGATGTTGCGGCGGGCGAGGTGCATGCGCTCGTCGGCGAGAACGGCGCGGGCAAGTCGAGTCTGATGAAGATTCTGGGCGGCCTCTATTCGCCCGATGCGGGCAGCATCCGCGTGCGCGGCGAGCCGACGCGCATGACGAGCGTGAACGACGCCACGCGCGCGGGCATCGCGATCATTCATCAGGAGTTGAATCTCGTCGACACGCTCTCCGCCGTCGATAACATCTTTCTCGGCAAGGAAATACGCACGCGCATGGGCTTTCCCGATCGCCGCGCGATGCGCGCGGCCGCCGCGAAAGTGCTCGCGCAACTGGGCTTTCGCCTGCAGCCCGAGACGCTCGTGGGCACGCTGCGCGTCGGCGAGAAGCAACTGGTCGAGATCGCGAAGGCATTGCTCGCCGATGCGCGCGTGCTCATCATGGACGAGCCGACATCCGCCCTTTCCGATACCGAAACGCACGCGCTGCTCGCACTCACGAAGGACTTGCGCGCGCAAGGCATCGGCATCGTGCTCATCAGCCATCGTCTGGGCGAAGTGTTCGCGGTCGCCGATCGCGTCACCGTGTTGCGCGACGGACGGCGCATCGCGACCTTGCAGATGCGGCAGGTGGAATCGTCGGAGGCGCTCGTCTCGATGATGATCGGCAAGGACTTCGCGCCGCCCGAACGCACCGAAGCCGAAGCGCCGCAAGAACGCCCGCTCGCGGTGACCGTGCGCGGACTCACGTTGTCGGGGCCGGCGCGCGCGCTCGTGTCGGCTGTCTCGTTCTCCGTGCAGCAGGGCGAAGTCTTCGGCATCTCGGGGCTGCTCGGCGCGGGCAAGACGGAGATACTGGAGGCGATCTTCGGTGTTTCGCCGTATCGGCGTGAAGGCGAGATACGCGTGGCGCATCATGCGCGCACGATCGATTCACCCGATCGCGCGGCCGCCGCAGGACTCGCGTTCGTCACCGAGGACCGCAAGAAGGACGGGCTCGTGCTGGATCAGTCGCTCGAAGCGAATCTGCTGTTGCCGTCGCTCTCGCGTGCGCCGGGTTTTCCGTTCTATCGGCGCGCACGCATGCACACGTGGGCCGCTTCGCAGGCGCGGGCATCGAACGTCAAGCATCGCACTCTCGCGCAGGATGCGAGCACGTTATCGGGCGGCAACCAGCAGAAGCTCATCATCGGCAAATGGCTGATGACGAAGCCGCGCATTCTTCTGCTCGATGAACCCACGCGCGGCGTCGATGTCGCCGCGAAGGCGGAGATCTATCGGCAGATACTCGCGGCTGCACGCGAGGGCGTCACGGTGATCGTCGCGAGCTCGGAAATCGACGAGCTGATGCTGCTTTCCGATCGGATCCTCGTGATGTGCGAAGGACACGCACGCGGCGTGCTGGCACGAGAACAATTCTCGGGCGATGTGCTCATCAAGATGGCCTCGCCCTGAAGGAAGAACCGGAGACTCACACCATGCTGCACGCGCAGGACCAACTCGCCGAGCCCGCGGCCAACGCCCGCCAGCGACACCTGAGCACGTTCCTCACGTATCTGAAGTATTACCTGGGGCTCATCGTGCTGCTGGTGGTCGGCGCGCTGACATCGCCGCACGCAGCCGATGGCGGCAACATCTTTCTGTCGAGCGCGAATATCTCCGACGTGTTCCGTCAGGTGGCGAACGTCGGCGTGATCTCCATCGGCATGACGCTCGTGATCATCACGGCGGGCATCGATCTCTCGGTCGGCGCGATCATGGGTCTCGGCAGCGTGCTCACCGCCATGCTGCTCACGACCGATGGCTGGAATCGCGCGACGTATGCATCGCTCGTGCTCGATGCGATCGCCATGTTCGCGATCGTGTTCGCCGCGCTCGGCGTCGTGCGCGGCATCGTGCGCGCCCGCGATACGCAGACGGTGCGCGTCGCGGACCGTTCATCCGTTGCCATACAGGCGGGCGTTGCGTTGCTCGTCGCGGCGTCGGCGTGCGCGTATATCGCGCTGCACGGCGGGCATCGCATGCCCCTGCTCGCCGTGATGTGGATCGTGCCGCTCGCGGGCTTCACGCTCGGCGCGCTCAACGGCTGGATCATCACGCGCGGGCGCATGCAGCCGTTCATCGTGACGCTCGCCGCGATGGTCGGCGTGCTCGGCGCCGCACGCCTGATCGCGGGCCAGGACACGGCCGTCTATTCGATCTATAGCGGCACCAATGCGACCTCCGATATCGAAGCACTGCGCGCGCTGCTTTTCAACGTGGTGCCCGTGCCCGCCCTCTTCTTTCTCGCGATCGCCGTGGTCGTCGGCTTCGTGATGAATCGCACGGTGTTCGGCAAGTATCTGTATGCGATCGGCGGAAACGAGAAATGCGCGGTCGTGTCGGGGCTCGATGTCGCGCGTCACAAGATGGCGGCGTATGCGATCTCGGGGCTCTTGTCCGCGCTCGTCGGCGTGCTTTACGCGGCGCAGTATCGCCAGGGAAAAGCGGATGCCGGCATGGGCTGGGAGCTCGATGCGATCGCCGCCGTGGTGATCGGCGGCACGAGCCTTTCTGGCGGCGTCGGGCGCGTGTCGGGCACGGTCGCCGGCGTGCTGATCTTCGGCTTTCTGAGCAATATCCTGCTGCTCAACGATATCGACAGCAATACGCAGCTCGTGCTGAAAGGATTGATCATTGTTATCGCCGTGTTCCTTCAACAGACGGATATGGGCAAGCGCGGATGGTTCAGGCGCTTCGGCACGCGAAAGTAATCACGACTCGAAATCGATACTCCGCGCGCGCAACTGCCGCATGCCGCTTGCGAGATGCGCCCGCGCGCTTTCGGCATCGCCCGCGCGCATCTGCTCATACGTGCGTTGCGCGATATCGTGCGGCACCGGCTTGAGCGGACGGTTCGCGCTCATCGCGCGCAATTGCACTTCCGCCGCGCGCTCCAGATAGTAGAGATCGTCCCACGCCTCGGCGATCGTCGCACCCGCAACCATCACGCCGTGATTCTTGAGGAAGAGGATATCGGCGTCGCCCATCGCACCGGCGATGCGATCGCCCTCGGCAT
Organism: Caballeronia jiangsuensis; assembly: GCF_046030135.1. Taxonomy (NCBI): domain Bacteria; kingdom Pseudomonadati; phylum Pseudomonadota; class Betaproteobacteria; order Burkholderiales; family Burkholderiaceae; genus Caballeronia; species Caballeronia jiangsuensis. The sequence continues at coordinate 386,034 of NZ_JAQQDB010000002.1, read as the reverse complement.
CGTCGAGCGCAAGACCGCTGTAGTGCTCGTCGACCGCCGTGCGGCCGTAGAACTTGAGCGACGTCTGCCCGAGCCACAAGAGCGGCGGCCCGTCGAGCAGGCATAGCGCGGTCGCGTTCGGCATATGCGTATGAAAAGCGGCCTTCACGCGCGGCATCAGCTTGTGCACGCGCGCGTGAATAAAGAATGCAGTCGCCTCGGGCTCGCCTTCGCCGTCGATGACATTGCCGTCGAAATCGCAGATCAGCAGACGCGACGCGGTGATCTCGCCGAAGGCATAACCATAGGGGTTCACGAAGAACAGATCGTCGCGGCCCGGCACCATCGCGGAAAAGTGATTGCAGACACCCTCTTCGAAGCCATGCAGCGCCGCGAGCCGAAAACAGGCGGCAAGCTGACGGCGCGCCTCGGCGATCTCGGGGGCGTCGAGCCGGGCGGAAACGGCTGTAACGCGTTGCGCCGCATTGGAAAGCGTATGAGCCATATGAGTATGCCTTTGGTCATCTGCCTGACCGAAATGTCGAGAATAATCGACCGGGCGGACGGATAATGTCCGATCAAAAAGATTTCCGCAAAACCGGCGCTGGCCGCGTGAAGTATGACGCGCTTATGTTGTGTCTCTTAGCAGAAACGCTTATTTGAACTCCGCATTCTGGCATGGTAAAACTCTGTGTCGCTCGAAATTCGAAGCGCAACTTCAACGTTTAATCGTCTCAATAGGGTTCGGAAAAAATGGCAACAGGTACTGTCAAGTGGTTCAACGATGCGAAGGGTTTTGGTTTCATCACGCCGGACGACGGCGGTGAGGACCTGTTTGCACATTTCTCCGAAATCCAGTCCAAGGGTTTCAAGTCGCTCCAGGAGAACCAGAAGGTGAGCTTCGAAGTCAAGCAAGGCCCGAAGGGCAAGCAAGCTTCGACGATCCAGCCGCTGTAAGTTCGGCGCTGTCGCCTTAAGGCACAAAACGGCCCATCCGGGCCGTTTTGCATTGGTGCGCGAATAAGCTTGTCTTCGACGGGTTCGATCAGACAAGCGAGATATAAATAGATCAGTAGAATCGTCATCTTATTCAGGCCATACCCATTCGCGAAGACGCGAATTTATTTCCACTCACCTGCGTGAACTCGACAAGCAATCGGAAAAAATGCCGTACCTTCGTTCGGCATAAAACAAAGGCATTGCTCGTCTCCATGTGGATCCTGACTTGCGATGCGCACGCGCAATCGTTCGCGGCCAACCAGAAGGCGGCGCGCTTCGTCACGGAAGTCGTGATGAACGACTTCCACACGGCGCAGGCGGGCGGCGGTTATGTCTTCTCCTACGATAGCCACGAAACGGAAGCGTCTCTCGCGTCCAGGCTCGATCACTGGTTCTCCGGAACCGATCCGCAGGCAATCGCCATGGAACCCGCCGAAAAACAGGCGCTCTTTGGTTTTTATTGGGCCGCGAGCATGATGCCCGCGAGTTCGCCGTGCTTTCGCGACATCGCCGATCCCGGTTGTGGTGCGGACCTCTCGAAGTGGATGGCGCGCGAACTCGACGACGATCCGCGCTTCATCCGTGCCTACGAGGCCGCGAGAGTGCCGCTCGGCCTGCCCCCGCTCGCACGCAACGCGCATTGAGCGGCACGCGCGCGCGGCGTTCGCGACGTGCTTCGTGCCGCTCTTGGCGACTGGCGCATGCGGCCCGGACATGCCCGGCCGACACGGCTTCCGGCGCGGCGGGCCCGGTTTCGTCGCACATTCCGCGCAGCAACGCGATCTTCGCCGCGACGCTCACGAGCAGCGAAAGCGCACCGATGGTTTCGAGCAACGCGGGAATCATGATGGTCTCCCTCGCGCGATTCACGCGCATCATCGATGCGACAGCATCGGCCCGTAGGTCTTGACGAAAAATGCAATCGTGATGCCGGCGCTGACGGCCAGCGTGCCCGCGCGAATCCAGTGCGGCGGCGCGCGCCGGCCGATTTGCGCGCCGCTGTAACCGCCCGCGATCGCCGCGAGCAGCATCGCGATCGTTTCCGGCCAGCGCACGGCCTGCGCCGCCGCGAAGGTCAGCACCGCGACCGAGTTCGCCGCGCTCACGAGGAGCGTGCGCGGCGCGTTCAGGCTTTTCAGGTCGCGCGAATCGAGCAGGCCCCAGACGGCCATCATCATGATGCCGACCGCGCCGCCGAAGTACCCGCCGTACACGCCGAGCAGGAACTGGATCGACAGCACCGCCGCCACGCCGATATGCCAGCGCCGCCGCAACACCTCGCCGAGCTTGCGACCGAACGCGAGCGTGAAGCTCGCGCAAAGGAGAAGCCACGGCAGCACGAAGGAAAACGTTTTCGACGACGTGGACAGCAGGAGCGCTGCGCCGACGAAGCCGCCGATGAGCGTCGTCACGAGCATCTTGCGGATCGACACCGAGCCGACGGGACCGAGCCCGTCGCGATACGCCCACGCGCTCACCACGCCGCCGGGAAAGAGCGCGACGGTGCTTGATGCGTTCGCCTGAACCGGTGGCAAGCCGGCGGCGATCATCGCGGGCAGGCTCACGAACGAGCCGCCGCCCGCGAGTGCGTTCATCGCGCCCGCGAGAAAACCAGCGCCGATGACGAGAATAAAGGGTTCCATGCGACAGATGCTAACGAGGCCGCGCGGCCCTTACAATCTGGCATTTCCAATGCGAGGCTTCGGCTAAACCGAAGGATGGAGCATGCGTTTCGATCTGACCGACATGCGGCTTTTCCTGACCGTGGTCGAGCGCGGCAGCATCACGGCGGGCGCGCAGGCGATGCATCTCGCGCTGGCTTCTGCGAGCGAGCGCATCGCCGGGATGGAGGCCGCGCTCGGCGCGCCGCTGCTCGAACGCAACCGGCGCGGCGTGCAGGCGACCGCCGCCGGCGATGCCTTCGTGCGCCACGCGCGCGCGATACTCGGTCAGGTCGAGCAGATGCGCGGCGAACTGCGCTCGTTCGCGACGGGCCTCAAGGGCCGAATCCGGATGATGTCCAATACGGCCGCGCTGGCCGCCTTCCTGCCGCCTAGGCTCTCGCATTTTCTCGCCGTGCATCCCGATCTTTCGATCGATCTCGATGAGCGGCCGAGCGTCGATATCGTGCTGGCGGTTGCGGAAAGCCGCGCCGATCTGGGCGTCGTGTCGGACACCGCGGACCTCGGACAACTACAGACGCATCTGCTCGCGCAGGATCAACTGGTGGTCGTGGCGAACCGCGCGCATCGCATCGCGGGGGAACGCGCGGTGGCGTTCGCGGAGATCGTCGGCGAGGCCTTCGTGGGCTTATCGGATGCCGCGCTCGAATTGCATCTGGCCGAGCGCGCTTCACGGCTCGGCAAGCAGATCAGCTATCGCATCCGCATGCGCAGCATCGACAACGTCGGCATGCTGGTCGAGGTGGGCATCGGGCTGGTGATTTTGTCGGAGGCGTCGGCGCGCATGCTGGAGCGGCCGGAACTCGCCATCGTGCCGCTCTCGGAGCCGTGGGCGACGCGCCGCCTGCATCTGTGCGCCCGCGACTTCGACGCGCTCACGCCACACGCGCGCCTGCTCGCCGAGACCTTGATGGACGGCGCGAACGCGAGCTAGAACGGCCGCCCGACGATAAACGGATCGACCGCGCCGATCGCCTTGAGATCGCGATTCGCATACGGCAGCCTGTGCAGCACGTAGCGCATTGCGTTGAGCCGCGCGCGCTTCTTGCAATCGGAGCGCACGACGGTCCAGGGCGTGTCGGCGGTATCGGTGTGCGCGAACATCGCTTCCTTGGCTTCGGTATACGCGTCCCACTTGTCGAGCGACGCGAGATCGACCGGGCTCAGCTTCCACTGCTTGAGCGGATGAATCTCGCGCTCCCTGAAGCGACGGCGCTGCTCGGCGCGGCTCACCGAAAACCATAGCTTGATGACATGCGTGCCGCCCTGCGACAGATGCCGCTCGAACGCGGGCACCTGCTGCATGAATTCATCGTATTCGCGCGGCGTGCAAAAGCCCATCACGCGCTCGACGCCCGCGCGGTTGTACCACGAGCGGTCGAACAGGACGATCTCGCCCGCCGTCGGCAAGTGGCCGACGTAGCGCTGAAAGTACCATTGCCCCCGCTCGCGCTCGGACGGCTTTTCCAGTGCGACCACGCGCGCGCCGCGCGGATTGAGATGCTCCATGAAGCGTTTGATGGTGCCGCCCTTGCCTGCCGCATCGCGCCCTTCGAAGACAATCACGAGACGCTGGCCGGTGTCACGCACCCAGGCCTGCAACTTCAGCAATTCGACTTGAAGCCGGTACTTCTGCTTTTCGTACGCGCGCCGCGACATCAGATTCCGATACGGATAACTGCCTTCGCGCCACGACGGCGAGAGCTCGTCGTCCGGGTCGGCCGATCCGCCGCCCGTTCGAAGCACGGCGTCGCCATCGAAAAGATGAGCGCGCAGCATGGCGACTTCACCCGGCGACATTCCGCCGATCAGCGTTCTCACGGTATCGACCAGCGAATCCGCTTGTTCGTGGTCGTGCGGGTCGAAGCCTTGAAGAATGTCGCCGACGCTACTCGTCAGCAACTCATGCGCCGCTTCGACCGCGCGTGCTGCGATGTCGCCATCATTCGATTCAGCTGCCTTTTCTGGCGATATCAACTTCATGCCTTCCTCTTCATTGTCTTCCCTGCTTCACGCGGCTTCGTGCGCCTTTCTCAACACCGCATACAGCTTGTCCTTCAACAACAGCTTTTCCTTTTTCAGCGATTCGATGGTGAACGAATTCGCAGGCGCAACGCCCGTCTCCATGTTGGCGATCTGATGATCGAGCTCGTTGTGGCGCTCGAACAGCTTCGAGAAATGGGCGTCCTCGGTTTTCAGCCGCGAGATGAGATCGCGATACTCGGGAAACATGCGGTGATCCTCCGGTGCGTTCGTCGTAAATACTTCGAAGTACATAGTACCGACCAGGCGAATCCATTTGTTAGACGTTTATCAAGCGTGGCTGTGCCGTAACGTCGCAGAGCGCATGAAATGCACCTAGGCAAAACCCTCCTACTTCCGGGCACCGTCCTTGCACACAATGAGAACGCCGCCGTGCATCCGCGCGGCGAGCGTGATGCCCAAGGGAGGCCGTCATGAAGAAGAGCCGCAATCGCGCGCAACGTCGCGCTCTGCAAATTGCGTTGATCGCCGGCGCTGCCGGTATGTGCTTCGCCACGGCAGCCAGCGCGGACAGTCAGGCCGCGAAGAAGATGGGCCAGATGGGCGTCATCAACCAGACGCTGCAGCCCAAGCCGCTCAAGCCGCCCCCGGCGACCACCAACACGCCGAACGCCGCCACGACCAACCCGAATTACAACGCGAATTCCACCTATAACCCCAACGCGGCGAACGCCGCGAATGGCGTGAATCCCGGGGCCACCGCCGCGGGTGCGGGCCAGAAGAAGTAAGCGATGCGAAGCCGTCTGCCGGATCGGGCAGACGGCTTCGCTTTCTCATATCCTCTCTGCCGGTTCGGCACGCGCGTATGCGTACATTCGCGCACATTTGATCTTTTATACTTGGCTCACGGTTCCGCGTTTAAGTGCACACTCGTGAGTCCATGAAAAAAATCAAGCCCGGTCTCGTGCTCGAACTTGCCGCCAATCTGCTGCTTCCGTGGCTGGCGTATCGGCTTGCACTGCCGTATTGGGGCGATGTCGGCGCACTCTACGCATCGGCGGCGCCGCCGCTCGTGTGGAGCATTGCCGAATTTGCGCGTTCGCGTCGCGTCGATGCGCTTTCCGCGCTCGTGCTGTTCGGCATCGCGCTGTCGATCGTGATGCTCGCGATGGGCGGCAGCCCGCGCATCCTGCTCGTACGCGAATCGCTCGCGGCGGGCGCGACGGGCATCGTTTTCCTGATTTCGCTTTTCTTCCAGCGTCCGCTCATCTTCTATCTTGCCCGCGCCACCGTCACGCGCGAGCAGGCAAACGGCGCCGAGCGTTTCGAGGCGTACTGGAGCGAAAGTGCGTCGCTGCGCGCATCGTTGCGGCTCATGACTCTGGTGTGGGGCGTCGGCCTGTCGGTCGAAACCGTGCTGCGCTTCTGGTTCGCGTGGACGTGGCCCGTCGAGCGCTATCTCGTCGTGTCGCCCGTCGTGAGCTACGCGATTTACGGCGGATTGCTCGCGTGGACATTCTGGTTTCGCGCGCGGCTCATTCAGCGTCAGGGAAAAAGCGAGCCGTCGCGCGACGGGCTGTTGGGCTAACTGACGAGCTAATCGATGGGCTAACTGACGGGCCGCGCATCGCACGTGGCGATATGCTGTGCGATCGCCTCGTTCACCGCCTGCGCATGCGTAATCGGCCCCATGTGCCCCGCTTCGGGCACGATGATCAGCTTCGCCGCCGGCATCAGATCGGGTAACGACTCCGCGATCAGCCGCGTCGGCGCGGGCGCATGTTCGCCGCGCATCACGAGCGTCGGAATGCGCAGCTTCGCATACGCGCTCGCCGGCGTGGGCTCGTGTATCAGCGCGCGAAAATCGAGCGGCGCTTTCGACACCCAACGCGTGAGCATCGCCTGCACGGACGGCCGCAGCGCGGTCCACGCGCCATGCCCGCCCCAATAGTCGACGAACGAACGCGCCGCGCCACGCAGATCGCCCGCGACGACGCCCTCGGCTGTGCGCGCCGCAATCGCGAGAATCTCCGCGAATGCCGCCGCGCCGTGCGCGCCCATCCCCTTCAGCAGATGAAACGCCGATGGCTCGTACAGCGTGATGCTCGCAACGTCGCGCGGCCGCTCGAGCGCCGCACGCAGCGCGACGCCGCCGCCATATGAATGTCCGACGAGATGCACCTTGCCGCGCGATCGATCGATGATCTCGACGGTGCGCGCGGCTTCGTCCGCGAGCGTGAAGGCCCGCTCGCCGCTCCACGGTCCGACGCTGTCGCAGCCGTAATGCTCCGGCGCGATCAGCGAATAGCGCGTGTCGTCGGTATTGAGCGCGTCGAGGGTGTCGCCCAAGAGACGCCATTGACTCGCGCCCGCGCCCGAGCAATGCAGCGCGATGACCGGCGCGCCGGTGTGTTCGTCGTTCAAAGCCATCATCGTTCGTTCTCGCCTCGTGATTGATCAGGTTTCGCTGTCGCTGTCGCACGCGCGCATGCGGCGCTCGAGTTCACCGATATCCGCGCACGATCCGAGATAGGCATCGCGGCGGCCATGCTCCGCACGGTTCAGCAGGATCCCGGTCCAGCAGATCAGATGCGGCAGCATGAAGTCCTTTCCTACATTGATTAGGTATCCCAACATGATTCGCTCCACTTGCACCAGCACGTTACTTGATGAGATGCCGCTGAGCGAAGGTTAAAAACGGGTTAACCCGGAGAGTCGCTGAGGCGGCGGTGGCGAAATGTAATGCAGCCACCGTGCCAGTGATGCGAATCTCTTGTGCCACAAGGCTCGGCGCGAACTCGACCGCACGCCGGGCGACACTAGTGTCGGGCGCGAGCCAACGCTTTCTGTTCTGAAAGACGGCGAACCTCGAACATGTCCGAAGCCGGAGCCATGCTTGCGATACGGATAAAACCGCGAAAATATTCCCGTCGTGCGGGGTCAAGTTTTGCGCCGCCGCGCCGTAGACAGATTGATGGCCGCGCAAAACGCGGCATTGCCTCGCTGGGCCGTCTGACGAACGCCCCGGACGGCGCGATAAGATACGGCAGCGCCCGATCCGGCGCCCTGCAATCGCTCATTCGGAGACACGGCGTGCTCAGTCGCCAATCGCTCACGTTCAGGATGACGGTGTTCATCGTCATCGTCTGCATGCTCCTGATCGGTACCGATATCGGGCGCAGCGTCGCCGCGCGCCGCGTGCAGATCGACGAGATGACGACGGCGACATCGAACCTAGCGCGCGCGATGGCGCAGCACGCGAACGACACCTTCAAGGAAGCCGACACGACGCTCATCGGCATGGTGGAACGCGTCGAGGAAGACGGCACCTCGCCGCAGGCCCTCGCCCGGCTGCATCGCTCGCTCGTCTCGCGCGTCGAGCAACTGCCGCAACTGAACGGCCTCTTCATCTACGACAAGACGGGCGCGTGGCTCGTCAACTCGCAGCCCAAACTCGACTCGCGCTTCAACAACTCGGACCGCGAATACTTCGACTATCACCGTACACGTACGGATCAGAATTCGCATATCGGGCCGCCGTTCAGAAGCCGCTCGACGGGCAAGTGGGTCGTGCCGATATCGCGTCGCATCGATGCGCCCGACGGCAGCTTCGCGGGCGTCGCGCTCGCGACCATCGACATCGACTTCTTCTCGCGTTTCTACGACAGCCTCGATCTCGGCCAGTCGGGCGCGGCGGCGCTCGTCCTGAATTCGGGCGTGATGGTGGTGCGCCGTCCGTTCGAGGACCGTTTCGTCGGCAAGAACGTGATCGATACGGCGCTCTTTCGCTCGCATCTGGAACAGGGCCGCTCCGGCGTGTTCACGACGCGCTCTTCACAGGATCACATCAAGCGCCTGAACAGCCTGCGCGAATTGCAGGACTACCCGCTCTTCGTCGCGGCGGCGCTCTCGGAAGACGAGATCCTCGGGCCGTGGTGGCGCGACACGCTCTGGCACGCGTCGGTCACGACCGTGCTCGCGCTCGTGCTGGCGATGTTCGGCGCGCGGCTCGTGCGCCAGGTCACCGCGCGCACGCGCATCGAGCAGGAACTCGCCCGCAGCCTCGCGACGACGCAAACCGTGCTCGATACCGCGATCAGCCCGATCATCACCGTGGACGAGCGCGGCGCCGTCCGCTCGTTCAACTCGGCGGGCGAAAAGGTGTTCGGGTACAAGGCCGACGAGGTCATCGGGCAGAACATCCGGATCCTGGTACCGCCGCCATACCTGGATGCGTATAACGAATACATAATGCAATTCAAGGGCGAGAATGGCGTGGCGACCGCCGATTGCGAGCTTGCCGGGCAGCGGAAGGACGGCACATCGTTTCCCGCGCACGTTTCCACGGGCGCGATGCGGCTCGATGGCGTTTTGCATTTTGTATCTGTCATTACGGATATTTCCCGGCAGAGAAAGGAGCGGACCGAGCTGGCTCAGGCGCGCGACCAGCTTCTGCTTGCCGCCGACATCGCCGAGCTGGGCATCTGGTCCTGGGATATTGCGACCGGCAAGGTGCACTGGAATGCGCGCATGTTCGATCTTTATCAGTACCCGCCGGAACTGCTCGACAACGGTCTGCATTTCGAGCACTGGCGCCTGCGCGTTCATCCCAAAGATCACGACGCGATCATGAGCGACCTGCGCGCGGTCGCGGCGGGCGAGACCGAGACTTTGCCGCCGTTTCGCATCGTCCTGCCGGACGGCACGACGCGGCGCATCCAGGCCGGCCTGCGCACGCAACGCAACGCGAGCGGCACGGCTGTCGTGATGACCGGCGTGAATTACGACATCACCGACCAATACGAGCTGGAATTCCATCTGCGCAACGCGAAGGAACAGGCGGATGCGGCGAGCGCGGCGAAGTCGTCGTTTCTCGCGAACATGAGCCACGAAATCCGCACCCCGATGAACGCGGTGCTCGGCATGCTGCATCTCGTGCAACTGACGACGCTCAACGCGCGCCAGCAGGACTATGTGAGCAAGGCCGAAACGGCGGCGAAATCGCTGCTGAACCTGCTCAACGACATCCTCGATTACTCGAAGATCGAGGCGGGCAAGCTGGAAATCGACAGCCATCCGTTCGAGCCGGAGAAGCTGATGCAGGAGCTCGGCATCGTGCTGTCGGGCAATCAGGGCACGAAAGATGTCGAAGTGCTGTTCGATCTCGATGCGTCCTTGCCGGCCGTGCTGATCGGCGACAGCTTCCGGCTTCAGCAGGTGCTCACCAATCTCGCGGGCAATGCGCTCAAGTTCACGTCGAAGGGGCAAATCGTCGTGAGCGTGCATCGATGCGAAGACGCGAACGAGTCAGCGGGCGACGCGGTGCGCGTGCGCGTCGCGGTGAGCGACAGCGGCATCGGCATCAGCGAGGAACAGCTCGGGCGCATCTTCGAGGGCTTCACACAGGCGGAAGCATCGACGTCGCGGCGTTATGGAGGCTCCGGCCTCGGCCTCGTCATCAGCAAACGGCTCCTCGCGATGATGGGCAGCCAGCTCGAAGTCGAAAGCCGCGTCGGAGAAGGCAGCCGCTTCTGGTTCGACATCACGCTCGGCGTGGACACGTCCGGTGCGCTCATGCTTGACGACGTCGCGATCCCTGAACACGGCGCGCGCATTCTCATCGCCGACGACAACGCGATCGCGGGCGAGATCATGGCGCGCACGGTGCGCTCGCTCGGCTGGCAGGCGGATGTCGTGACGAGCGGGGCCGAGGCGGTCAAGCGCATCGGCGACGCTGCGCTGAGCGATGCGCCCTACGCTATCGCCCTGCTCGACTGGCGCATGCCGGGACTCGACGGCCTGAACGCAGCAAGGCAGATCAACGCGATGAAGGGCCGCGCGACGCCGCCTCTCGTGCTGCTGGTCACTGCTTTCGGACGCGAGGTTTTGCGAGAGTCGCAGGACGGCGGCGCTGCGCCCTTCGCCGCTTTTCTGACGAAGCCCGTGACACCGAAGCAGCTCGCCGCCGCGATTCGCGCCGCGTTGCCTCGCGCTAGCAAGGCGATGCCAACGACGATGCAGCCGCCGGCGAAGCAAGCCCGCCTTGCGGGACTTGCGTTACTCGTGGTCGAGGACAACGAACTCAACCGCCAGGTCGCGGAAGGCCTGCTCCTGGCTGAAGGCGCGTCCGTGACGCTTGCCGATGGCGGCCGCGAAGGCGTCGATCGGATCGTGACAGCCAATGCCCATTTCGATGCCGTGCTGATGGACGTGCAGATGCCCGATCTCGACGGCCTCGAAGCGACGCGTCTGATTCGCGCGGATGGCCGTTTCGCCGCGCTGCCGATCATCGCGATGACGGCCAATGCATCGGGCACGGATCGCGATGCCTGTTTGCAGGCCGGCATGAACGATCACGTGGGCAAGCCGATCGATGTCGAGCGGCTGGTCGCGGTGCTGCGCACGCACGTCGATACCCAGGACGCCGATGCCGAGACGATCATCGAGCCGCGCGATTCGATCGTCGCGCGCTTCGGTGGAAATGTCGATTTAATCCGTAATGCAATCGACCGCTTCAGCCCACAGACCGACAGGCAACTGGCGCGGCTCGACTCGGCGCTCGTTGCACACGATATGCAAAGCGCCGCATCGATGCTGCATGCAATCAAGGGAAGCGCGGGCACGGTTGGCGCGGCGGCGCTCGCGAAGCTCGCAAGCACGCTCGAAACCGATACGCAAGTGCTCGCAGCAACGCGCGCGAAGCTGCCGCGCATGCGGGAATTGCTTGCGTCGAGCGTGACACGGCTCGTCGATGAATTCGGCCGGCCGCCGTCGTCCGTGAACTCGGAGACCAGCAAGTCACCGCTCGATGATGAGGACTGGCGTGCTCGGCTCGCTGCGATCATCGAATTGCTCGATGCATCGAATCTGCAGGCGATCGCGCTATCCGAGAACCTGTCGCCTCATGCGCCGGGCGCGTACCGCGAGGACTTCGAGCAGTTTCTCGCACGCGTACGAGCGCTCGATTTCGCGCGCGCATCGGAGATCGCGCGCGACATGCTCGAGCAGGTTTGAAATGAAAGAGACGCTATAACCTAGCCGGCGCGTGTATCGCGAGCGAACACCGGAAACGGATGAACACTCGCGCCCCTCGCCGATTCGAGCTGCGCGCGCAATTCTTCCCGCGCTTGCCGCGCCGAAGTCAACGCGCCTTGCACACGCGCCTGCAACACTGCTGACCTCGCCGGACTCGCGATGACATCCGCTGCGCCGGCATCGAGCGTGCATTGCTCCGTTTCGATATCGCGCGCATCGGCCAGCACGACGATAGGCACGTGAGCCAGTTCCGCCAGCAACGTACGCACGGCGTCGCACGGGTTGTTGCAGCAACGCGCATCCAGCACGATTGCATCCGGCTCCTTGCTTTGAGCGAGACGCACAGCGGCTTCGCAATCCTTCGCCAAATCGAGTGCGCCGATGGCTTCGAGCGCATGGCGATGCGCCTCGACCATGTCGTCAGAAAGGATGCCGAGCACGCGCACGCCCGTGGGTTTCGCCATTGCGGGCTTCGCTGCCTGCGCCTCCATCACGCGATGCCGCAAACGGAGCTGCGCCCGCACGCGCGCGCGCAAGCGTGGCGCGACGAGCGGCTTGATCACGTAATCGGCGGCGCCCATGCGAAACGCATCGACTTCGAGCGCGGGTGCGTCGTGACTCGTGATGAAAATGACCGGCACACGCGCGAGCTTCGCGTCGCCCTTGAGAATCTCGCAGACATCGAAGCCCGTCATGTTGGGCAGATTGGCGTCGAGAAGAATAAGGTCCGGCGTCGATTCGCGCGCCAGGGCCAGCGCGGCCTCGCCCGTGAGAGCAAAGCGCTGGTTGGGAAATTCCGCAAGCATTTCGCCGATGACGCGGATCATCGCCGGATCGTCGTCGACCAGAAGCAAACGCGGCTGATAGGTTGAAGTGCGATTCTCTGGATTTTCCATGTTCGAACGGGTATTCATCAGACGGACGCGTTTACGAACTCTACGCTCGCAATGACAGCGCCACAAAAATGCATCAGGTATCAATTATCTGACATTTCAGCGCCGGCCACTTTCAGCTATGCAGATACATGCTGGACAAATCATATTCATAAGTGAATAAGTAATTTGTTCCGCCATATCTCCTCGGACGAAAGCCTCCCAGCATATGGTTGACCGCCCTAAAGCACATGCGTGCATTTAATTTCTGCACGAACGTAATGCAAAGATTACTCTCACGTACTTAATCGATTCCGCCGATCAATGTAAACAATCAAAATCTGGTTATCGTTTGCGAGACGTTTTACATTGCGGCAACCGGGCGCATACTTGCCGCTACACCTAAAAAAAAACCGGGAAAAGCCATGTACGGGGAAGCCAGAACGCTCTATTTCGTTGGTCGGGCCGTATCGGACGATTTGTCCGGGCGTTTGCATGATCGCGGCTGGGCCATCGAGCGCATCGATCCGGCAAAGCCGCCCAAATCCGCCAAGCACGGCAAACGCGCCGCCGCGGGGATCGTCGATCTGACGAGCCGCGGCTTCGCCGCCGAAGCGGCCACGCTCACCGCGATGCTCGCAAGCTATCAGATCGGCTGGGTCGCGACCGTGGACGCCGAGCATGTCGATAACCCCGAGATTTGCCGGCTGATTCGCGATTTCTGTTTCGACTATGTGACGGTGCCCTCTTCCGCGGACCGTATCGTCGATGCAGTCGGGCATGCGTACGGCATGGTGTCGCTGCACGACACCGCCAGCAACGATCCCCGCAAGGACGATTGCAAGGAAGGCAGTATGGTCGGCTCCTGCGATGCGATGCAGGCGCTGTATCGCTCGATTCGCAAAGTCGCGATGACCGACGCGCCCGTTTTCATCTCGGGCGAATCGGGTACGGGCAAGGAACTCACGGCAGTCGCGATTCATGAGCGTTCGGTGCGCCGCGATCAGCCGTTCGTCGCGATCAATTGCGGCGCGATACCCGCGCATCTGCTGCAATCGGAACTCTTCGGCTATGAGCGCGGCGCGTTCACGGGCGCGAATCAACGCAAGATCGGACGCGTGGAAGCAGCCGACGGCGGCACGCTCTTTCTCGATGAAATCGGCGATCTGCCGCTCGAAAGCCAGGCGAGCCTGTTGCGCTTCCTGCAGGAGCGCAAGATCGAGCGTCTGGGCGGACAAGGGTCTACGGATGTCGATGTGCGCATCATTTCGGCGACGCACGTCGATATGCAGTCGGCGATGATCGAAGGCCGCTTCCGTGCGGACTTGTACCATCGTTTGTGCGTGTTGCAGATCGACGAGCCGCCGCTGCGCGTGCGCGGCAAGGATATCGAACTGCTCGCGAATCACATGCTCGATCGCTTCAGAAAGGATGCGAGCCGCCGGCTGCGCGGCTTTTCACCGTGCGCGATCGCAGCGCTTCATAACTATGGCTGGCCCGGCAATGTGCGCGAATTGATTAATCGCGTGCGTCGCGCAATCGTCATGTCGGAAGGACGCCAGATTCTCGCAGCCGATCTGGAACTGGGCGAATATGCCGAAGCCGCGCCGATGACACTTGCGCAAGCGCGCGAGGCAGCCGAGCGGCAGGCTATCGAAGTGGCGCTGCTGCGTCATCGCGGCCGTCTCGGAGAAGCTGCGGATGAACTGGGCATATCTCGCGTGACGCTGTATCGCATGCTGACTGCGTATGGTTTGCGCGTGAAACCGGACCGCCCTCTGGAGGCGTCGGGCGGCTAGCGCTTAATGATCTCGTGCGTGAATCATGATTCGCTTAAAAGCGAACGAAGGAACCTTTGTTCGTGCTCGTCACTCCAACCACCGCATCGCAATCGATGCATCGTGAAAGCCTGAAGCGGCATTCGCGCATCATGCGCCGTTAGCCTCGTCACGCCTTTCCTCTTATAGCCCGCTGGCGTATTCTCGCGCCGCCAGCCACGCGCTACGCAGTCTCGTTTCATTCATATGCAGCCCGCCCGAGTTTTTTCGGCGCGCTCATACAGCGCTCATTCGCATGCCATAACCTTGACTCGCACGTCGAATGCATCGCGTGCTGGTATTGGCGTGCTAGCGAGTAATCTCGGGTTGTCAGTCATGGTTTCGCTCAACAAAAACGTATCCCTCGTTCGTCAATTCTCGAACTACGCCGTGCCTACCGTGCTCGCGGCATGGGTGTACTGCATGCACTCCGTCATCAGCGGCATCTTTATCGGACGCCATGTCGGCGCCGATGCGCTTGCCGCGTTGAATCTGCTCGTCCCCCTGCTTTATCTGCCCTATGCATTCAGCGTGATGATCGGCGTCGGCGGATCGACGCTCGTCTCACGCCTGCTCGGCGAGCGGCGCGAGCGCGAAGCCGCCGAAGCGTTCACGCAAGCGCTTTGGCTGCTCGGCTTATGCGGCGTGGCGTTCTCACTCGCCATTTATTTCTATGCCGATACCTTCGTGCAATGGACAGGCGCTCGCGGTGAACTCGCGCGCCTCGCAAAAGATTTCCTGCATGCCTATGCGCCGTTCGTCCTGTTTCCGACCGCATGTTATGCACTCGAACTCTTCCTGCGCATCGAAGGCGCGGCCAGGTTCGGCCTCGTATGCCTGATCGCGGGCGGCGTCGCCGACGTCGCGTTGACATGGTGGATGGTCAGTCACATGCAATGGGGCATGCGCGGCGCGGCGCTAGCGTCGGGCATCAGTCAGGCGCTCGCCTGCATCCCGATGCTGGCCTATCACTTCGTCAGGGCCCGGCACGTTCGTCCCGTGGCCCACGCATTCGCGCGGCTCGATCACGCGTGGCGCATGGCGTATAACGGCGTATCGGAGTTTCTCGGCGAGATCGCGCCGAGCGTCACGCTCTTCGCGTTCAATCACGCGGTGCTGCGCTGGCTTGGCGACACGGGTCTCGTCGCGTTCGCGGTCGTCGAATACATGACGATGATCGCCTCGGTCACGATGGTCGCGCTCGTGCAAAGCATGCAGCCGATCGTGAGCTTTCAGCGCGGCGCGGGCAATGCGCATGCCGTGTCGCGCGCATTCTCGATCGGCATCATGGTCACGGCCGGCTTCGCGCTAGCTGCCGCCTTCGCGATTCTCACGCTCGCACAACCGCTGGGCGCGCTCTTCGTGCCCGACAGTGCGGCGGCGCAAGCGCTCCTGCGCGACGCGTTGCCGTGGTGCGCGCTCGCGTTCCTGCCGGCCGCGATCAATGTCGCGATCAGCGGCTATCTGACCGCCATCGAGGCGCCGCTCGCGTCGATGATCGTCGCGCTGCTGCGTAGCTGGATGTTGCTGCTGGGGATGCTGTGGCTTCTCACCGAATGGCTCGGGCCGAACGGCATCTGGATGACCGTCGCCATCACCGAACTGGCGACGCTGGCCGTGAGCATCGTGTTGTATCGCACGCGCGGTCGGCGCATCGACATGGCGGTGACGTTCACGGCTCAAGCGAATCCTCGCGGCTAAGCTTCACGCGTCAGGCGAAAACGTCTGTCCACGGATGCGAGCAGGCGTCTCGACAAGCGTGTCGCACGCCCTTGAATCAGACGGTCCGACACGCGCGAAAGCGCATAAGAAACGACCAGCACCACGATCAGTGTCGCGCCGAATAGCGCGAGCGAAGTCTCACCGTTCTTTTCTCCGAATGTGTGATCGAAGAAATGAAACGTCGCATAGACGCAGATGAAGTGCCAGAGATAGATGCCATAACTTTCGCGGCCGAGCGCGGCGGCGCAACGTCGGACGAACGTGGCGCGCTGCGCCGCTCGCGCGCTATCGCGGCGTCTTCGGGCGTGATGCGAGCACACGAACAGCAGAAACGCGACGGCGCTGCACGCAGCGAATACGGGAGCGAGTGCATGCGCCTTGTCGAGCCATACGCCGAGCGCGGCGGTCGCGAGTGCAAAGCCCAATGCGAGCGAAAAATAGAGCCACGATATGCGCCTCGTGACATCGGACGCGCCGAGCAAATGCGAGCGGAATGCATACCACGCCCACATGCCGATGATGAAGCACGGCCCTTGCACAGGCGGCCAGAAGTAGCTGAACGTGTTATTGGCGACATTGCAATCGAGGCTGCCGTTGCAGTCGCTCATCGACATCGTCGCATAAGAGAGCGCCAGCAGCAGCGCCGTAGCGAGCAGCAGACGCGCGCGATTCATCGCGAGGAAGAACAGCAGCGGCGCGATCAGATAGAACAGCATCTCGACACCGATCGACCATCCTCCCGGCACGACGTTATTGATCGCGGTCGGCGAAAACGCATGCAGAAAGAGCATGTTGAGCAGAACGTCCATCGGGCCATGCGCGCCGAGAATCCATGCCCGCTCGATACCCGAACGCGTCGCGCCATAGCTGATGAGGCCATAGACCGCGATCGCCGCGTAATACAACGGCGCTATGCGAAAAAAACGTTTGATGTAGAAGCGCAACGTGACATGACGCACATCCGCGCAGCGCGCGTGATCCATTTCGAGCGTCATGAAGATCGTGATCGCGCTGATCACGAAGAAAAGCTGCACGCCGTATTGACCCATGCGCGCGATGAGCGTCACGGCGCCGGGCAGATTGGGGAATTGAAACGACAGGTGTACTGCGACTACCCCGACGATCGCGAGCGCCCGGCCTGCGTCGAGCGCGGCAACACGTCCTTTATCCATCGATACTCTCCTCGCGGTTGATGCCGACCTTCGAAGGCCGCGAGGCTCGTGGACACTGGCGCTTTCGGTGAAGTTCCTGCGAATGCCGATGCACCGGCAACTCTTACAAGAGGAAACTTCATACACTTCTTGATACAACTCTTCGCGCACTCGCTAGATCGCGGGCGCATCCTGCCTCAGAAACCGCAGGATGCGGCTGACGACGGTACTCGGCTGCTCCTGCTGCACCCAGTGCCCCGCGCCTTCGATCAGATGCGTCGCGCGAAAATTGGTGCAGGCCAGAACGCGCATCGCTTCGAAATCGCCCGGACGCTGGTAATAGCCCCAGTCGCTCGCGCCCGCGATGAAACATGACGGCACGTCGATCGTGCATCCCGACCAAAGCCGTAATTCGGCCGCATAGTGCGGGTCTGTGCCGCAGCGATACCAGTTCAATCCGCCCTGAAATCCGGTGCGCGCGTATTCGCTCGCGTACACGTTCAAATCCTGATCGGAAAGCCACGCGCATGCGGCAATCTTATCGGCGGCGGGCATATGCTCCGCAACGGTCTGCGGCATCGTCGCATCCGCATTCATCACGTAGTACGTGGGCAGCATCGCGAGTTGATCGGGCGTGACGGATGCAAGCGGATGAGGATGATTGCCCGGCCAGTCCGCGCTCTTGACGTGGTAATACGCGCGGAAGAACGCGGCGAGCCCTTGCGGCGGATGCCACATATCATCGTTGGCCTGCGCGCCCGAGTAATACCATTGATAATGCTTGCGCGGCCGATCGAGCGATTGAAGCCCCGCCACTGCCTCCGCCATGACCGATGGCGCCGTTTCGACGCGCGCGAGGCTCGCATCGTCCTTCGCGGTATTGAACGCGAATGCGGGCGGCCCCGCGAAAGGCGCGCTCATCATCACGACGGACGCGAACACATCGGGGCGAATCAACGCACACCACGCGGCCACAGGCGACCCGAAGTCATGACCGATGACCGATGCAACTCTGCGATAACCCAGCGCCGAGACGAGGCCGAGCACATCGCGCACGAGGTTCGGAAAGTTGAACGCGTCGAGATCGGTATCGAATAGAGCAGCGCCGCCGACCGTGCGTCCATAACCTCGCTGATCGGGTGCGACGACATAAAAGCCCGCATCCGCAAGCGGTTTCATGATTTTGCGCCAGCTATAGGCGAGTTCGGGAAAGCCGTGCAAAAGCACGATACAGGGCCTTTCAGGTGCATCGAATCCGGCTTCGAGCACATGCATCGAAAGTCCGTTGCCGTTGTCGATCATGCGCGCGCGAATGCCCTCCGGCAAAGGCAGATCGTTCGAAATTTCATTCATGCATGTCTCCTCATGCTTCGAGCAAGGCCGCGAAGCGATCCGCGAGTGTGGGACGCGAGCGCATCGGCCATATTGCGCTGAGTTCGAAGGGTGGCAGGTTATCGCCGTCGCGCACATCGCAAAAGCGCACGCCAGCGAATTGCAGCGCCGTCACCGATTGCGGCAGCAGCGATGCGCCGCATCCCGCCGCGACGCAAGCGAGCACGGTCAGCGAGCGATTCGCGTCCTGCACGACGTTTGCTTCACAACCTGCCTTACGAAAAGCACTCAGGATGCCCGCGCGGACAACCGGTAACTGATCGCTGGGAAACCACACGAGGCCCGCATCGGAAAGATCCTTCAGGCCGACCTTTCCATCGTCGCCGATAGCAAACGGGAGCGGCAGCACGGCGAGCAAGCGTTCTCTTGCGATCATCTTCTCGCGCATACGCCCTCCTACCGCAACGGGCGTATGCAGCAAACCGATATCGATCGTGCCTTTCTCCAGCGCGCTCGCCTGCTCCGCATTGCTCATTTCCCTGAGCATGAGTTCGACATTGGGCACTTCCTCACGCAGCGCCGCAATTGCGCGAGGCAAGAGACTGAAAAGCGCCGCCGATGCAAAGCCAATCGTGAGCCGCCCGCCACGTTGCGCGCCGATCTCCCGTGCGCGGTGCGATGCGGCATCGATACGCGCTACGCTCAATCGTATGTCTTCGACGATCGCTTCGCCTGCCGGTGTCAATTGCGCGCCACGGCGCGTGCGCTCGAAGAGCTTCACGCCCAGATCGCGTTCCATGCGCGAAAGCGCCTGGCTCAACGCGGGTTGCGCGATATCGAGCACCTCGGCCGCGCGTGTCACGCTGCCTGCATCGACCACGGCGAGGAAGTATTTGAGGTTGCGCGTCTCCATGTCGCGAGCATATCAAAATGTTATGAAAAACGAACGTATCCATAGTATGCGAGGCCGCGATTCGTTTCTAGAATGCAGTGACATATTGAACAAGAGCCGGCCCGGCGCCAGCACAGGAGACGCAAGATGAATTGGTACCGTGAGATTTCCACGGCGGAAAAACGCACGCTATGGGGATGCTTCGCAGGCTGGGCGCTCGATGGCGTCGATACGCAGGTATTCAGCCTCGTTATCCCGACGCTCATCGCGACCTGGGGCATCGGCAAGGGACAGGCGGGTCTGATCGGCGGCGCGACGCTCGTCGCGGGCGCATTGGGCGGACTGCTTGCGGGCGTGCTCTCCGATCGCATCGGGCGCGTCAAGGCATTGCAGGTGACGGTTCTCTGGTTTTCGCTCTTCACGTTTCTCAGCGCCTTCGCGCAGAACTTCGAGCAATTGCTCGTGCTCAAGTCGCTTCAGGGACTGGGCTTCGGCGGCGAATGGACAGCGGGCGCGGTATTGCTCAGCGAGACGATTCGCGCGAAACATCGCGGCAAGGCTATGGGCATCGTGCAAAGCGCGTGGGGCTTCGGCTGGGCCGGTGCGGTATTGCTCTATACCATCGTGTTCTCATACGTTTCACCCGATTGGGCCTGGCGTGTGCTATTCGCGGTCGGTCTGTTGCCCGCGTTGCTCGTGGTCTATATGCGCCGCAATATCGTAGAGCCGCCGCGCGAATCGAAACCTGTCGAACAAGGTGATGAGCAACCTCGAGGCACGTTCGCTATTCTCGCCGGCATCTTTCATCCGTCGGTATTGCGCACGACGATCGTCGGCGGATTGATCGGACTCGGCGCGCATGGCGGTTATCACGCCATTACGACATGGCTCCCGACTTACCTCAAAACCGAACGTCACTTGTCGGTGCTCGGCACGGGCGGCTATCTGGCCGTCGTGATTACCGCGTTCATCATCGGATGTTTTGTCAGCGCGTGGTTGCAGGACAAGATCGGCCGCCGGAAAAACGTGATTCTCTTCGCGATCTGCTGCGCGGTCACGGTCAACGTGTATGTGTTTCTGCCTATTGGCGATGTTGCAATGCTGATGCTGAGCTTCCCGCTCGGGCTCTTCTCCGCAGGCATTCCGGCGACGCTCGGCGCGCTCTTCAACGAGCTGTATCCGCAAGGCGTGCGCGGCACGGGCGTCGGCTTTTGCTACAACTTCGGGCGCGTGGTGTCCGCTGTGTTTCCGGTGCTCGTCGGGCACATGGGCAATTCGATGCCGCTTGGACAAGCCCTCGGCATCGACGCGGGCATCGCATATGGACTCGTCGTCGTGGCTGCGTTGCTGTTGCCCGAAACGAAAGGCCGTCGCATTGCGACCGTGCCCGCTCAAGCTGCATCGAGCGAGCGATCGCCCACGCATGTCTGATTTATCCATGATGCATACACTCCACTCCACACTCGTCGACGAGCAATGGCTCGCAACGACGCCCGCGGCAATCGAAGCCATCGACAGTCACGCGCATGTCTTCGTGCGCGGCCTTCCGCTCGCACCGCATCGCCGTCATGCACCCGATTACGACGCGACGCTCGATGCCTACGCGGATCATTTGCGCGCGAACGGCATATCGCATTCGGTGCTCGTGCAGCCGAGTTTTCTGGGTACGGACAATTCGTTTTTCCTCGATGTGCTGCAGCGCTTTCCGCAACGCTTTCGTGGCGTGGCGGTCATCGATTCTTCCATCAGCGATGATGAATTGCGGCATCTCGCGGCGCATGGTGTCGTCGGCATGCGGCTGAATCTGATCGGCCTTGCTCTGCCCGATCTGCGCGAATCTCATTGGCGCGAATTGTTCAGGCGCATCAATGCGCTCGGCTGGCATGTCGAGATTCATCGCGATGCGATCGATTTGCCGATGCTCATTACGCCGCTGCTCGAACAAGGCTGCACGATCGTGGTCGATCATTTCGGCCGACCCGATCCCGCATTCGGCGTCGACGATCCGGGCTTTCGCTATCTTCTGACGACCGCAAAGAGCGGGCGCGTGTGGGTCAAGCTATCGGCGGCTTATCGCAGCGTCCGCGGCGAAAGCGGCGTCGCGATCGGCCAAGCGCTCACGTCCGCGTTGCTCGATTCCTTCGGCGCGGCGCGGCTCGTGTGGGGCAGCGACTGGCCGCATACGCAGCATCAAAGGCTGATCGACTACGACGCCTCCCGCGATGCGCTCGACCGCTGGATTCCGGACGCATCGCTGCGTACCATCGTGTTGCGCGATTCGGCGCGCGCCCTGTTTCGCTTCGCGTGATAGTCACGCGAGCGCCGAAGCGCATCGCGAGTTAGCATTGCAGACGCCGAACATGAACTCACTTTCCGGACCCGAAGCCATGACCACTTCCTCTTCACGCCGCCGTGCCGCCTTTCGCGAACGGGTCAACGCACGCAGCGCCCTGCTTCTGCCCGGCGCGTTCAATGCGATGAGCGCGCGCGTCGCGGCCGATCTGGGTTTCGAAGCGATCTACATCACCGGTGCGGGCGTGACGAACATGTCGCTCGGCATGCCGGACCTCGGCTTCATCGGCCTCGCGGAAATTGCGGAGCATACGTCGCGCATTCGCGATGCAGTGGACGTGCCGCTCATCGTCGATGCGGATACGGGCTTCGGCAATGCGCTCAACGTGCGTCATGCAGTGCGCACGCTCGAACGCGCGGGCGCCGATGCGATTCAACTCGAAGATCAGGTGATGCCGAAGAAGTGCGGCCATTTCGCGGGCAAGGCCGTGGTCTCGACGAATGAAATGGTAGGGAAGATACGCGCGGCGGTCGATGCGCGCGAAGACGATAACTTTCAGATCATCGCGCGCACTGATGCGTGCGCGGTGGAAGGCTTCGACGCGGCGATCGAGCGCGCGCGTGCATTCGTCGAAGCGGGCGCCGACATTCTCTTTGTCGAAGCTATCGAAACGCCGGAGCAGATCGCATCGCTGCCGAAGCTGCTCGATGCACCGCAACTCATCAATATCGTGATTGGCGGCAAGACGCCCGTAACGGATCAGGCCGATCTGGCGCGCCTGGGTTTCAGTCTCGTGCTGTATGCGAATGCCGCGCTGCAAAGTGCCGTGCGCGGCATGCAGACCGCGCTCGGCGCATTGAAATCGCAAGGACGGCTCGATGAAGATCCGGCAGTTGTCGCGCCGTTCGCCGAACGTCAACGTCTCGTGAACAAGCCGCTCTTCGACGAACTCGACCGCAAGTATGCTGCGGACTGAATCCTCCGCCTGAAGTAACGGCTTATCGCGAGTACATCGCGTTCCAGTCCGATTGCGACACGCGTGCACCGCCCGATTGCCCCGTGCCGTTAGCCGCACCGCCATAAGCCGTCGCGCCATCGCGTGCGGCGAGCTTCGCTTCGGCTGCCTGAATCGCTTCCGGATAGTGAGCCTGATCGCCGTCGCCCACGTGATAACCCACGCTCTGCAATTCAGCGAGTTCCGCACGGACCTGAGCCCGCGTGATCTGGCTTTGAGCGAACGAAGCGACAGGAACGACAAGAACGGTTGCGACGACGGCCGCGCGGATGATCGACTTCATGATGAAACTCCAGTGTTATGAGGTGCCTGGCTTCGAACAGGATGTCGTTCGAAAGCAGTAATGGCAGTCTATGACGCTCGTCTTCACGGGTTAACCCCTAGCGCAAGAAAGCACCTTTCACGGAAACACGCAGAATCGAGTGCGCGGACGGCGCGGGCATCCGCATTCGAGAATTTGCTATGCTGGCCGCCGGACTGAACGCAATCGCGCATTGCGTTCGCCTCATGGCGCAACGCGCCCGTCAAACATTGGAGATACAGATGGCAAAAGGATATTGGGTCAGCGTGTACAAGAAGATCATGAAGCCCGAGCAAGCCGCCGAATACGCGAAGATCGCAACGCAAGCCATCGCGGAAGGCGGCGGCCGTCCCCTCGTTCGCGGCGTCGCGGCGATGGCGCAGGGCGAAGGCGCGATCGAGCGCACGGTGGTCATCGAATTCGATTCGCTCGATGCGGCCGTCGCCGCCTATAACAGCGCGACTTATCAGCACGCGCTGGAAGTGCTGGGCGATTCCGTGGTGCGCGACTTCCGCGTCGTCGAAGGCGCTTAACGGCGCTTAAAGTCGCTTCATCGGCCGATGTTATCGGCGCTCAGGCGCCCACGGCATCGGCCAGTTCGTTCATGTCGTTCGCGACGACATCCCAATCGCTCTCGGCTTTCAGATCGATTGTCTGACCTGGACCGCGCTCATACGGACGCGCGATGAACGCAGTGCGCAGGCCGCACTTTCTCGCCGCAGCGAGATCGTCGTTATGCGCGGCGACAAGGCAGACCTCTTCCGGCTTCAGCATCAACACATCCGCCGTGCGCAAATAGGCCTGCGGATCCGGCTTGTAAATCTGCGCGATCTCCGCGCCGAGAATCGCATCCCAGGGCAGTCCGGCACGCTTCGCCATATCCACCATCAGCCTGATATTGCCGTTCGAAAGCGGCGCGATGATATGGCGCGCCTTGAGCCGTTGCAGGCCCGCTATCGAATCCGGCCACGGGTCGAGTCGATGCCACGCGAGGTTGAGTTCGTCGAGCGCCTCGGAAGGAACAGCTTTCGGATCGATGCCGAACTCCGGCAAGACATCCACCAGATTCTCGCGATGCAGCACATCGAGCCGCACGAACGATCGCTCGCCGCCGATGATCTTGCGCATCGCGGGCACATAGCGGCTGCGCCATGCATCCGCGAAGGCTTCAGGCGCAGCGCCCGTTGCGCCGTGGCGTTGCAGGAACGGCGCGGCCTCGCGCGCGACGCCGCCGCGCCAGTCCACGACCGTGCCGAATACATCGAATACGAATGCTTTCACGTTGCGCACGCTCACGTGTATCTCCCATTGAATGATTCGTCTGATCGATTCGCCCGCGACGCATTTGTTCCTCACATGCAAGACTGATTGTCCATCGCGTGTGTACGCAACGAATCTCGAAGGGCATAAATTACGAGCCATCGGAGCCGTCGGTCCGATCCGCAACAGGCCCAAATCAACATCTATCGAGGTTCATCATGAGCAACGCAAACAAAGTCGCTATCGTCACCGGCGCGTCGCAAGGCATCGGCGCTGAGATCGTCAACGCTTTTCGCGCGAAAGGTTATCGCGTCGTTGCGACCGCCCGTTCCGTTACGCAGCCGGACGATCCGAACGTGATAGCCGTCGCGGGCGATATCGGCGATCGCGCCACCGCGCAACGCGTAGTCGATGCGGCGATCGCAAAGTTCGGCCGCATCGATACGCTCGTCAACAACGCCGGCATCTTCATCGCCAAGCCCTTCACGCAATATACGCAGGAAGACTATGCGGCGTTCCTGAACGTGAACCTGAACGGCTTCTTCAACATCACGCAACTCGCCGTCGAGCAGATGGAGAAGAACAAGAGCGGGCATGTCGTCAGCATCACGACGACGCTCGTCGATCATGCGGTGAGCGGTGTGCCTTCGGTGCTGGCGTCGCTGACCAAAGGCGGCTTGAATGCCGCGACGAAGTCACTCGCGATCGAATATGCGAAGTCCGGCATTCGCGCGAATGCGGTGTCGCCCGGCATCATCAAGTCGCCGATGCACGCGCCCGAAACGCACGAAGCCCTCGGCGCGCTGCATCCGATGGGACACATGGGTGAAATGAGCGACATCGTGAACGCCGTGCTGTATCTTGATTCCGCGCCGTTCGTGACGGGCGAGATCCTGCACGTCGACGGCGGTCAAAGCGCGGGACATTGATTGATCGATTCTTCACCGGTTGCGAATGCGCCCTTCGCGGGCGCTTCGCTGTTTCCCATTCAAGGAGATCGTCATGCCGATGGTTACGATTCAGGTGACACGCGAAGGCAGCAAGCCCGGCACGAGTGCCGTCACCGCCGATGAGAAAGCGCAGCTCATCAAAGGCGTGAGCCAGTTGTTGCTCGACGTGTTGAACAAGCCGCTCGACGCCACGTTCGTCGTGATCGAAGAAGTGGAGATGGAGAACTGGGGCGTGGGCGGTTTGCCGGTGCAGGAGTATCGTCGGCAGAAGCAGGCGAAGTAAAGTCGATACTACGGCATCGCCGCATGAAGGATCACGGCGATGCCTTCGTTTCTCTGTCTTATTGACCCGGTGCGTAGAGGTCGAGCAGCTTCAGCGTGACGCCATTGGTCCATCCGAAGCCATCCTGCAACGGATATTCGCCGCCGCCTCCGCCGCCCGTTCCCTCGCCTTCCACGATGTACTTCTCCACGAGCTTCTGTTGCGTCTTGTAGACGTTATTCACGTCGGCAAGAAAGCGCGTGCCGATCTGCTGCGCGAGATCGCTGCGCCCGTATCGCTTCAGACCTTGCACCGCGATCCAGTGCAATGGCGCCCAGCCGTTCGGCGCGTCCCACTGCTGCGTCGTGTTGTAGGTGGTCGTCGTGAGGCCGCCCGGCTTCAGCAGCATCGCTTCGACTGTCTCCGCTGTCTTGTGCGCGCGATCCGGCCACGCCGCGTTGGCGAAGAGCGGATACAGCATCGCCGCCGACGGGTTATTGCGCGGTTGTCCGAGCTTCCAGTCGTAGTCGCCGTAATAGCCGTTCTTGTTCCAGAGATACTTGTTGATGCCGACGGCACGCTTCGCCGCGCGTCCGATGAACTCGCCGACGCAACCGAAATCGCGCGCCTCGCCGCAACCGATAGCAATCGTCGTTTCGAGGTGGAACATCAGGCTATTCAGATCGACGGGAACGATCGATGTCGTGCGGATCGTGGCGAGCGTCATGTTGTCGCCGAACCAGCGCGAACTGAAGTCCCAGCCGCTTTCGGCCGCCGCGCGCAGATCGCGATACACCTCGTTCGCTGGGCGATTCGTAACTTGTTTGGCGGTGGCGACGTCTTCCGAATAAGACTCGTCGCGCGGCGTGTCGCGCTCGTCCCAATAGCGATTGAGCACGGTCTTGTCCGGCAGCATCACGACATTGCGCACTGCGTCGCCGGGCTGCAACGTATTCGCGCCCTGCATCCAGTAACTATGTTCCTTGCGCAACTGCGGCAAATACTTCTGATAGACCCGCCCGCCTTCCTTGTGCGCGGCAAGTTCGACCATATAGGAGAAAAACGGCGGTTGCGACCGGCTCACGTAGTACGTGCGATTGCCGTTTGGAATATGTCCGATCGTGTCGATCAGATACGCGAAGTTATCGAGCATGTCGTCGACGAGATCTTCGCGGCCCGCTTCCTGAAGACCCAGCATCGTGAAATACGTGTCCCAGTAGTAACCTTCGCGAAAGCGCCCTCCCGGCACGACATATTGCTTGGGCATCGGAATCAGCGAACTGTTGGGCGGTACGTTGGCGGTCGTCGTGAGACGCGTGAGTTCCGGCCAGAGCCAGTCGATATGTTCGCGCAGCGACTGGTTGGGCGGCGGCGTGATGACCTGATCGGTCGGCGGCGTGAAGTACTGCGCGACGAACGTCTTCAGCGAAAAGCCCGGTACCGACATCTGCTGATGATAGGCCTGCACGATCTGCGCGGGATCGATCTTGGGTGTCGCGTCGACGAAGGTCTTTTGATCGGGATAAATGCCCTGTGTCTGCACGGCGACGAAAAGATCGCCGTATAACTCGCTCGGCGGAGGCGGCAGCGTATAACCGGTTTGCGCGTCCGCATACGCGAGGTTTGCAGCCGCGCTCATGACGAGCCAGCCGCATAGCACTCCGCGTGCCTTGAACTGGAAACGCCGCGACGCCTCGTGCGCCGCGCGATGCGATAACAGTGCGATCATGCTCCCTCCTCAAAAGGATCAGTGAACCGGACTGGTCTCGCTCGGGCCGTTTTTGTTTTGATTGATTCGCAGCACGGCGAAGCATCGCACGCCTGCATGACGGTGGCAACCCTCCGACATCAGTGCGAACAGGCTATTGGATGGCTAGCGCCTTATGCGCTTCGGACTGAAATTGCGTCGGCGTGACGCCGGTCTGCTTGCGGAAATAGCGGCTGAAATATGCGATGTCGGCAAAGCCCAATCCATGCGCGATTTGCTTGACCGACATGCTCGAATAAACGAGATCGCGCTGCGCCTCGCGCACGAGATGCTCGTTGATCATCGCGAGCGGTGAGCTCGATATCTCCTCGCGGCAAATGCGTCCGAGTTGCGTGACCGTCATGCCGAGCTTTTGCGCATAGAAATCCACGGGCTGATGCTCGCGAAAGTGCGCGGCCACCAGTTCCCTGAAGCGCTTGATCTGTTGCACGCGCCTTTCCGTCGATGCGACACTCGGCGCGGACGCACTCTCGCATAGCCGCGCGACATGCACGAAAAGTGCAATCAGCAGCGACATCCCCGCCGCCATGTGTCCTCGATTCGTCGCGCGAAACTCGCGCTCCAGCAATTCGAGGATCGGCATGAACGCGCTTTCCTTCACGGACTGGGCGCTGATACGCGAAAGCCCCGCGCGTTGCAGCACGGGAATGAGCCCCGGCGCGGCGATCGATGCGAGCGCCTCGATCGATCTTTGCGCGACGGTCACGACCAGACCATCGACGTCCGGCGCGAAGTTGAATCCATGCACCGTTTGCGCAGGCAGCACGATGACGCACGGCGGCAGGATATCGATCATGCTGTTCTCGATCAGCACTTGCCCGCCGCCGCCGCGAATGTACAGAAATTGCAAGAGCGCGTCATGACGATGCGCGTCGATCTGCCAGTCGTTCGGCGCGCTGCGCTCGGCGATCCACTCGAAGTTGAACGCGTCATACCACGGCGGGCGCGCCGACTCTCCGTACAGGTTGTAGTTAGGGATTTTCCTCATGTCGGGCGTCTCCTGATGCACAAATTGTCCTGTCGTCTGCCGCCTTTGTCCAATTTTTTATGCAAGGCCGTGAATATACTTTTTTCACGGGCAAGGCTATCGCGCCTTCGCATCGAATGAACTCAGGAGACAAGGATGACTAATCAGGTCGCGCGGGATCAGACCGCGCCGCATTGGCTCGGGCTCGAATCGAGCGTGTGTGTGGTGACGGGTGCGGCGGGCGGCATCGGCCGCGCCATTGCATCGACATTCGCGGATGCGGGTGCTCGCCTCGCATTGCTCGATCGCGATGAAGCGGGTTGCAACGAAGCGGCCGAAGCGCTGCGCGCAAGCGGCATCGATGCGATTGCCATTGCCTGCGATATCGCCGATGCGGCGAGCGTGAACCGCGCACGCGATCAGGTCGAGCGAAAGTTCGGCCATGTCGATGTGCTCGTGAACAATGCGGGTTTGTTGAGAGCGGGCGGCATCGAAGATATCGGCCTCGATGCGTGGAATGCGATGCTCGCAGTCAATCTCACGGGCTATATGTTGTGCGCACAAGCATTCGGACGCGGCATGCTGGCGCGTGGCGCGGGCAGCATCGTGCATATCGCATCGGTGGCGGCGCATCATCCGCAAACCTGGAGCGGCGCATATAGCCCGAGCAAGGCCGGCATCGCGATGCTGTCGCGCCAGATCGCCGCCGAATGGGGGGCGCGTGGCGTGCGCAGCAACACGGTCTGCCCCGGCATGATCCGCACGCCGCTCTCGAAGGCATTCTATGAGCAAGGCGATGTCGAAGCGCGCCGCAGCGCGATGACCGCGAGCAGGCGTATCGGCGAGCCGCGCGATATCGCGCAAGTCGTGGCGTTTCTCGCGAGCCAGCGCGCGGCGTATGTGAACGGCGCTGAGCTTGCCGTCGATGGCGGCTTCGAATGCATGTTGATGGACCTCGTTCCGCGTCCCGGCTTCGAAGCGCCGCGCACCGCCTGAAACACGGCCTTCCATCTCACGGGTGCGCAACGCGCCCGCTTCCAATCAAAGGACATCATCATGACTACCGTAACGCGGTCGTCCGATCTCGCTTGCGATGTGCTCGTGATCGGCTCGGGCGCCGGCGGCCTTTCGACGGCCATTACAGCGAAGAAGCAAGGGCTCGACGTGATCGTCGTCGAGAAGGAACAATACTTCGGCGGCACGACCGCATTCTCGGGCGGCGTGCTGTGGATACCCGGCAATCGCCACGCGAAAGAAGCCGGGGTTCAGGATACGCGTGAAGCCGCGATTCAATACATGCGTGGCGAAACCGGCGCGATGTACGACGAAGCCGCCGTCGATGCGTTTCTCGACAATGGCCCGCGCATGATCGACTTCTTCGAGCGCGAGACCTCAGTCGAATTCCTGCCGACGCTGTACCCCGACTATCATCCCGATGCGCCGGGCGGTGTCGATGTAGGGCGTTCTGTCGTCGCAAAGCCCTTCGATGCGCGCGCACTGGGCAAAGACATCGCGCGCCTGCGCCCGCCGCTCAAGACGATCACGTTCATCGGCATGATGTTCAATTCGTCGAGCGCGGATCTCAAGCATTTCTTCAACGCGACGAAATCGCTTGCATCGGCGTGGTACGTCGCAAAGCGGCTTGCGAGTCATATCGGGGAACTCGCGCTCTATAAGCGCGGCGTGCAGATCACGAGCGGCAATGCCCTCGCCGCGCGCCTCGCCAGGTCCGCGCTCGACCTCGGCATTCCGATTCATACGAACACGGGCGCGAAGGAACTCACTACGGTGAAGGGCCTCGTGACGGGCGCGACCGTGATCGCGGATGGACGCGAAACGCGCATCACCGCGCGGCGTGGCGTAGTGCTCGCGTGCGGCGGCTTTTCGCATGATGTCGCACGCATTGCGAAGGCTTATCCTCATGTGCGGCGCGGCGGCGAGCATGTATCGCCGGTGCCCGCAGGCAATACCGGCGATGGCGCGCGCATGGCCGAGCGCGTGGGCGGCCGCGTCGATATCCGCTATCCGCAGCCTGCCGCATGGATGCCGGTCTCGCGCGTGCCGCTGAAAGACGGGAAATACGGCGTGTTTCCGCATCTGCTCGATCGCTACAAGCCGGGCGTGATCGGCGTGACGCGCGGCGGCGTGCGCTTCACCAACGAATCGAATTCTTATCACGATGTCGGTGCCGCGATGATCGAAGGATGCCGTGATGAAAAGGAAACGGCGATGTGGCTCATTTGCGATCACGAGACGATCCGCAAATACGGCCTCGGCTTTGCAAAGCCCGCACCGATTCCGCTCCAGTCCCATCTGAAAAGCGGCTATCTCGTCAAAGGCCGCACGCTTGCAGAACTCGCGCGGCACGCAGGCATCGACGCGAGCGCGCTGGAAGCGACCGTGCGCGAATACAACCGCGACGCGGTGGCAGGCAAGGACAACGCATTCGGCCGTGGCACGACTTCGTTCAACCGCTATCTCGGCGATCCCGCGCACAAGCCGAATCCTTGCGTCGCACCGATCGGCGATGGCCCGTACTACGCGCTCAAGGTCGTGATGGGCGACCTCGGCACCTTCGACGGCATTGCAACGAATCCGCACGGACAAGTACTCAAAGGCAGCGAGCCGATTCCCGGGCTCTATGCAGTCGGCAACGATCGCGCGAGCGTCATGGGCGGCAACTATCCCGGCGCAGGCATCACGCTCGGCCCAATCATGACATTCGGGTATCTCACCGGGCTACATCTCGCGGGCCGTATCGACGCGCGCGCGAATTCCAGCGAATTGAGGAGCGCAGCATGAGCAAGCCATTCATCGATCATCGTATCTACACGATCAAGCCGCGCGGCATGGCGGAATTCATCGACGTATTCGATCGTCTCGCGATGCCGATACAACTCAAGTACCTCGGCGCGCCGGTCGGCTTTTATATGAGCGATATCGGGGCATTGAATCAGGTCGTGCATCTGTGGGGCTACGAGAGTATCGGGGATTACGACCAGCGGCGCACCGCGCGCGACAACGATCCGGAATGGCCCGCATATCTACAGGCATCGGCGCATCTGATCGTCGCGCAGGAGAGCCGCATCATCAGGCGCGTCGAGTTCAGGAGCCTTTCGCCCGCATTGCGTTAGAGCCCGGCATAGCGGCACGAAGAAGGCCGCATTCTTGCGATAGCTTTTAGATAAACGAATGGAGACATACCGGCATGGAAAAGAACTTCGGGACCATCGAGGTCCAGAGCTTCATCGACGGCGAGCGCTTCTCGCCGTATCAATGGGTCATCCTGATCCTGTGCTTTCTCGTCGTCGCGGCCGATGGCTTCGATACGGCGGCAGTCGGGTTCATTGCGCCGTCGTTGATCGGCGACTGGGGCATCACGCGAGCAGCATTGGGTCCCGTGATGAGCGCGGCGCTCGTCGGGCTCGGCATCGGCGCGCTCGCTGCGGGACCGGCTGCCGACCGCATCGGACGCAAGGCGGTGCTCGCGCTTTCCGTGTTCTTCTTCGGCGTATGGAGTCTCGCGTCGGCACAGGCAAGCTCGGTCGAAACGCTGACCGCGTGGCGCTTTCTCACCGGCCTGGGCCTCGGCGCTGCGATGCCCAACGCCGTCACGCTGATGTCGGAGTATGCACCCGCGCGCATTCGTGCCGTCGTCGTCAACACGATGTTCTGCGGCTTCTCAGTGGGCCTTTCGATAGGCGGATTGTGCGCCGCGTGGCTCATACCGCATTTCGGCTGGCCGAGCGTGCTCGTCGCCGGCGGCATCGGCCCGATCGTGCTCACGGTGCTGCTCCTCTTTCTGCTGCCCGAGTCGGCGCAGTTCATGGTCCTGAGAAAACATCCCGCGCAAAAGATAGCGCGCGTGCTGCGACGCATCTCCAACGATGCGCGTCTCGACGAAGGCGCACGCATCGCGTTCACTGCCGCCGATACGCGCACGGGCGGCGCGGACAAGTCCGCGCTCGGACTCATCGTCTCGCGTCCCTATCGTTTCGGCACATCGATGTTATGGCTCGCGTATTTCATGGGCCTGTTGATCTTCTATCTGCTGACCAACTGGCTTCCCACGCTTTTCAAGGACGCCGGCTTCTCCGCCGAACGCGCCGCCCTCACGACGTCGCTCTTTCCGCTCGGCGGCATTCTCGGCAACCTGTGTCTGGGCTGGGTGATGGACAAGGCCAATCCGCGACGCGTCAACGCATGCGCCTATGTGCTCGCGGCGGCGCTGGTGCTGACGGTCGGACGCGGCGTCGCGGATCAGTTCTGGCTCGCGGTGCTCATCTTCCTGACGGGAACGGCCGTGACGAGCGCGGTCACGTCGATGTCGGCGCTCGCGGCATCGTTCTATCCGACGCGAAGCCGCGCAACGGGCGTTGCCTGGATGCTCGGCATCGGACGCATGGGCGCGGTGGCGGGCGCGATGACCGGCGGACTTCTCATGAGCATGGGCCTGCAATTCAGCGCGGTCTTCACGCTGCTCGCGATTCCCGCATTCATTGCGGCGTTCGCACTGGGCGCGTTGAGCAGGCGCGATGCATCGCGTCAAGCAAACCAACTCGATCAGACGGCGCGCGTGCCTGCCGAATGATCCGTGGCATCGTTATTCGTTGCAAGTGAAACGATATTGACGATGCCCTTGCGCGCCATCTTCGTATAAGGGCAAAAGCGCTCCGTGTTGCGCACGAGTTCTTCCGCTGCCGCGCGTTCGATGCCAGGCATCTGAACGCGCGTGTGCGCGGTGAGCACGAAGAGGCCGTCCATCGGATCGCGGCCGAATTCGACCGTAACGGACACGCTTGCGCCCTCGGCCACGATACCCGCGCGCGCGGCGAGCAAGACCAGCGCGCCATGAAAGCACGCGGCATAGCCCGCGGCGAACAACTGTTCGGGGTTCGTGCCGCCGCCGGGGCCGCCGAGCGCTTGCGGCATACGCAGGTCGAGTTCGAGATTGCCGTCGTCGGAGCGGGCCGCACCCGAGGCGCGGCCGTGGCGCGCATCGCCGCCCGTGACGGTGACGGTCGTCGAATACAACGGCTGCACGTCGCGACCTTCATACTTGTCGAGCAGGCTGACGGGCGGCGGCTGGAGCGGCTCCATGACGGCCCCTTCTACGAATCGTTCAACGCGCCGCTTGAACCTCGCTCCGGGTCTCTTCGAACCACGCATCGAAATTCACCGCGCCGAGATGCGCTTGTGCGCTTGGCAAGAGCGTGTCCGCTGCGAGCTGTGCGCCGAAGTAGAGCGCGTTCTCGTCGACGACGACCGTCCTTGCATCGCCCGTCGCTTTGAAATAGCGCTGCATCAGATCGGAGAGACGCGACTTCTCCGGGCCCGCAATCTCGACCACACCATTGACCGGTGCATTGACGGCGCGATCCGCGACGGCGCTCGCAACGTCGCCCGAGGCGATCGGCTGAATGTACGCATCCGACAGATGCACCGCGTTTTCATTGGCGCTCGCTTTCGCAATGCCGCCGAGGAATTCGAAGAACTGCGTCGACTGAACGATCGTGTACGGCACGCCCGATTCGCGGATCAGCTTCTCCTGCGCGATCTTGCCGCGAAAATAGCCGCTTTGTGCGAGGCGATCCGTGCCGACGACCGAAAGCGCCACATGATGCGCGACGCCGGCCGCCTTCTCCGCGGCGAAGAGATTGCGTCCCGACGTTTCGAAGAATTCGAGCACGGCCTTGTCTTCGAACGAAGGCGAGTTGGCCACATCGACGACCACGCGCGCATCCTTCAGCGCTTCTTTCAGGCCCTTGCCCGTCATCGTATCGACGCCCGATGCAGGCGACGCTGCGATCACTTCATGTCCGCGCGCACGCAAGTTCTTCACGACCTTGCTGCCGATGAGTCCGCTTCCGCCTATCACTACGATCTTCATGATGTTCTCCTTTGAAGCGATGCGCGAATGGTGTCGCGCTCGCTGAATGTGTCGTGCGTGATGCATCGTAGGTGGACGCGCACGCATCCGGTAGCGCCTTCAGCGGACGCGCGGTGTTGCCTTCGATGCATCAATCGGCGATCACGACCGTCGCATCGCTCCTGTTCGTCATGTGGGTCGTCAGGCAATGCAGATCGAGCGCGCGCGTATGCTCGGTCATGTAATCGACGAATACACGCACGCGCGCGGGCAGTTGCTTGCGGCTGAGATAGCAGAGATAGTGACCGCCGTCGTCGGGCGCATGTTGAGCGAGACATATGACGAGGCGCCCGGCCTTGAGCGCATCGCACACGAGATAGGCAGGCAGTTGCGCGATGCCCTGCCCGTCGAGCACCGCTCGCAGCATCAGGTCGATGTCGTTGAACGTCTGCTTCGCGGCGAGCGAGCGCTTGTGCGGCAGGCCATCGACCTTGAACTCCCAGTCGGCAATACGCCCCGCCGATGTACGGAAATTGATGCAGCGATGTTTGTCGAGCTCATCGACACGACGCGGCAAGCCGTGCTGGCACGCATACTCCGGCGATGCGCACACGACCATCTGCATCGGAATCAACTGCTTCGCGACGACCTCGCTGTCTTCCATATGACCGTCGCGAAATGCGACATCCACACGGTCGGCCGTGAAATCGCACGGACGATCGTTGAGCACGAGTTCCAGTGCGATCTCCGGATAACGCGCGTGGAAGCCGGACAGAAGCGGCGCGACGACCCTGCGGCCGAAACCCGGCGCGGACGCGATGCGCAAGTGTCCGCGCGGCGGCCCGTTGCGCAGTTCGCGCATGTCTTCGAGCGCCTGCACGATGCGCTCGACGCCCGGCTGACAGTTCTTGTAGAAGAGCTCGCCCTCGCGCGTGAGCGACGTGCTGCGCGTGGTGCGAAGAAAGAGACGCGCATCGAGCTGTGCTTCCAGCTTCTGCACGTTGCGGCTGACGGCGGAACGGCCGATACCCAGGCGATCGCTCGCTTTCGCGAAGCTGCCTTCATTGGCGACCGCAAGAAACGAAACGACGCCCGCATAACTCGTCACGAAGCTATAGGCGAGCGAATCGTCGGAATGACACGCAAGATCTGATGGCATGGCGGCACGAAACGTAGTGGCTCTGTCTCACTAGACGTTCACGCCCTGCACTTTGTGACACGCCATGCTCGATTTCTTTTATTTCACCGGCGTCAGAACCGGTTTGCCCTTGTCTTTGAGAAGCAGCACGATGAACTTCGCGCGCTTCGTCTTGCTGGCGTTGCGGCCCACCGTGTGAATATCTTCAGGGCCTTCATAGAACGTATCGCCGGCTTTGAGCGTCACGGCCTTGCCGCCCTGAAGCTGCATGATGATCGTGCCTTCGAGCACATACACGAATGCATGCGCGTCATGCCGATGCACCGGATCGACCGAGCCCGGCGGATACTCGACGCTGATCATCAGCGCTTCCTTGCCCGGATATTCGGGCAGCGGCTTCGTCATGAGCTCCTTGACGATGGCCTCCGGCGCTGCCTGCGCCGTACTCGCGGCAAGCGCCGCGCATCCGAAGACGAGCGTGAGTCCCACGCGTTTGATGCTGTGCATGATCCGTTCTCCCATGATCGAATGACGGCGCGAACACATCACGACAGGTTTGCCTTGTCGAGGCCGAAGGCCTTGTCGGACGAACCCGGCACCGTCTGGAATGCGACATTCGCACGATTCCATCCGTTGATCGCCATGACGGCGTAGGTCAGGTCGGATAGCTCCTTTTCCGAGAACTGCTCGCGCACGCGTCCATAGAGCTCGTCGGACACGCCATGTTCGGGAATGCGCGTCAGCACTTCGGTCCACGCGAGCGCGGCGCGTTCGCGCGGCGAGAACAGCGTCGACTCGCGCCAGATCGCCACGTGATGCGTGCGCAGTTCGCGCTCGCCGTGAATCTTCGCTTCCTTCACATGCATATCGACGCAAAAGGCGCAGCCATTCATCTGCGATGCGCGAAGCGTCACCAGGTCGCGGGTTGTCCGCTCGATCGAGCATTCCTGCAGGACCTGGCTGAATTCATAGAACTTCTTGAACAGTTCGGGCGATTGTTGAACGTAGTTGATTCGCTGCGTCATGATGACTCCATGCCTGGTTGAAGATATCGCCGGCGCTCCATGGCCGGCACGGATGTCATCGTAAGTTTGCGCGCCTTCTCGCGGTAGACGCGCGAACGTGCGCACGCTATTGCTTCGCGCGCATCAATCGCAAAGGCAATCCATCACGCGTGCCCGTAACGCGCCGCGATGCGTTCGAGCTTCTCCGGGTTGCGCTGCACCTGAATACGCACGATGTGCTCGTCTTCGATATCGTAGGTCTGGGCCGATTCGAGCTTGCCGTCGATAAAGCGCAAGAGCGCCCATTGGTCATTGAGCATCACGAGTTCGATGCGCACGCCCTTTCCGTGACGCAGGAATGCCGCATAGAAAAGCTGCGCGATGCGCTTGCCGCCGAGTAGCGGCTCCGGGAAGCTCTGCACGTGGCCGCCGCCATCGCCGACGAGCGTCGCGTCATCCGCGAGCATTGCGTGAATGGCCGCGAAATCGCCGTGTTCGATCGCATGTGCGAACGCGTGCAGCAAACGCCTGTGGATTTCACGCGGCACTGAACGGCGCGGACGTTCTTCGCGCAGTTGCGCCTTCGCGCGGCTCACGAGCTGCCGGCACGCGGCCTCCGTCTTCCCGATGATGCTCGCGACCTCCGGATAGTCGGCATCGAAAACTTCGCGCAGCAAGAACGCCGCGCGCGCTTCGGGCGTCAGGCGCTCGAGCAGCATCAGAAACGCGACCGACACATCGTCCGCGCGCTCCGTGACTTCTTCGGGCGTCGCGGGCGGCTCGGTGATTTGCGGCTCGGGCAGCCAGATGCCCGTGTAATGCTCGCGCTGCAATTTCGCGGCGCGCAGCCGGTCGATCGAATGGCGCGTCGTGACGGCGACGAGCCAGGCTTCGGCATTCTCGATAGCTTCGCGCGCAGCCGCATGCCAGCGAAGCCATACGTCCTGCACGATGTCTTCCGCCTCGGCGACCGAACCGAGCATGCGATAGGCGATGCCCTGCAAGCGAGGGCGCAGCCGGTCGAACTCGCGCGTGGCGTCATCCATGAAGACGATTCCTCGTTCGTAAGCGAACTACGAAGCCAGCGAATCTGAAAGGTGATCGTATATTACTCGCCTTGTCTTCGTGACGATTACGACGAAGCATTAATAATATGAGCAATGCGGCCGTTAATATCGGAAGCCGGATTCGAATGCATCCATCTCCGTTCATTCATGACTCAAACCGAACAACAAAAAACGTCTGGGAGTCTGACGCGCATCATCGTCGCGACGGTGATCAGCAATGGCTTCGTCGCCTACGACTTCACCGTGTACGGCTTCTCCGCGGCGATCATCGGACAGCTCTTCTTTCCCGCGCACGACGCCGCTGCGTCGCTGTTGCTCTCGCTCGCGACATTCGGCGCGGGCTTCGTGATGCGTCCGCTCGGCGCGATGCTGATCGGACGATACGCGGACCGGCACGGCCGCGAGGCCGGCATGCGGCTATCGATCGCGTCGATGGCGGCGGGCACCTGGCTGATCGCATGCCTGCCGACGCATGCGGCGATCGGCGCGAGCGCGACCGTGCTGATCGTGTTCGCGCGGCTTCTGCAAGGGCTCGCGGCGGGCGGCGAGATCGGCCCGGCATCCGCGCTGCTGATGGAGTCCGTGCCCTATGAACGACGCTGCTTCATGGTCAGCTGGCGCGGTGCGAGCCAGGGCGCGGCCGCATGCGCGGCGGCGCTCGTCGGCGCGTGCACGTCCGCGTTGCTGTCGCACGAGCAACTCGTGCAATGGGGATGGCGTGTGCCTTTCGTCATCGGCGGACTGATCGCGCCGCTCGGCTGGTTTCTGCGCCGCGTGCCGGGCGATGCATGGGCATCGAAAGCGCGTCCCGCGCGCACGACGCTTTCGATCGTGCTTCGCGAACATGCGCGCCCGCTTGCATGCGGCATCCTGATGATGGCCGCACCTTCATCGAGCATCTACATCGCCGTGCTGTACATGCCGAGCTATCTGACGCATACGTTGCAGCGGCCACCGGCGATCAGCTTCATGATCGCGTCGCTTTCCGGTCTCGTGATTCTCGTCGTCACGCCGCTCGTCGCGCTCGCCGCCGATCGCCTGATGAGCCGCAAGACGCTGCAATACGCATCGCTCGTCGGCGCGCTCGCGACGGCATATCCCGCGTTCTATGCGCTCACGCGAGGCGCACCGGATACGCTCGCGCTTGTGATCATCCTGCTCTATGTCGCCATCGCGCTGAACAACGCGGGCGCGGGCTCGGTGCTCATGCTCGAAGCCTTCCCGAAGCATCGGCGCGCAGCGAGTCTCTCGGTGATCTACACGTTCGGCGTCGTCATCTTCGGCGGCTTCTCCCCGCTCGCGGTCGCATGGCTCATCGGCGCGACCGGCAATGTGATGACGCCCGCGTGGTATCTGCTCGCCGCGAACTGCGTGACGCTCTTCGCACTCAGCCGCTTCCCCGAACGCCCCTCGAATGCGCGGCGTGCATGCGCATGACGGGATCGCTGTCCGCCGCGCGCATCAGGTCGAGCGCACGCAGACGCATTTCCAGCGGGCTCACATCG
The DNA here is from genome assembly GCF_046030135.1 of Caballeronia jiangsuensis. Classification (NCBI taxonomy): domain Bacteria; kingdom Pseudomonadati; phylum Pseudomonadota; class Betaproteobacteria; order Burkholderiales; family Burkholderiaceae; genus Caballeronia; species Caballeronia jiangsuensis. The sequence continues at coordinate 347,171 of NZ_JAQQDB010000002.1, read as the reverse complement.
AACGCGCGACGGAACGCGCGCGTGAAATCCGATGCGCTCTTGAAGCCGAGACCGAATGCGATATCGGCAATCTGCAGGTTCGGAAACCGCGCGAGTTCATCGGCTGCTTCGCGCAGACGGCGATGTCGAATGTACGCGCCGAGGCCGCCTTCCTGCTCGAACCATCGATAGATGGTCGCGCGCTTCAGACCGAGTGCATCGACGATCTTCATCGGCGTGAGATCGGCTTCATGGAGATGCGTCTCGACATAACGCTTCACCTGGCCCTTCACCGCCGTTTGCAGCGCGGCGCGTGAGTCGTGCAATGCATGCGGCTTTTCGGCGAATGCCGCGAGCAGGAGTTGCGCGCCGGCATCGAGGGCGTCGATGGCATCGGGACGTTCCAGCGTCGGCAGTGCGCGCGCGGTGGCATCGAAATGCTGGAAGACGAAGCGCGCGAGCGGCGCGTCATCAGGCACGACGCGGCCGTGCAGCGCATCGCAGTCATCGATATGCGCGGCGACGACCGAGCGCGGCACGAACATCGTCAGCACGCGGCACGCCGGACGTTCGACGCGAAAGCGCTGATTCAGATCGAACGCGACGATGCCGCGCATCGAACCCGGCGCAGTGCGCTTCACGCTCGGGCCGCTGACATGGCCGGACTCGCCTTCCACATACACATGAAACGCGAAATCGCGGCGCGTGTCGGTCGAGACGCGCGCGATCGATCGCTCGAGCACCAGCGCTTCGGTGCGCGCCTCCGTGAACACGAGGCCGCCCGCCGCATGCAGATCGATGCTGCCCGCAAAGCCGCGTGCGATGCGATCGTTATCGGGAAGAACATCCACCACATGCCCGACGCGATCGCGCCATGCGAGCAACTGGCGCTCGCGCGGCAGTGCCTGCGTCGAGAAGCGGGTGAATAGCGTGCGTGGATCGGAATCGGCGGGCATGGAATCGATGTCGTTTCAAATAGTCCTTTCGAGCAGTGGCGCACACGATGCGCGCCGGCAAATGAGACGCATGGTAAAGCGAATTCGAAATGCAGGTATATCGTGCTGAACGAGGAGCAGCGTGTGCGGCGTCGCGGGCGGTTCAGGTCGGCGATTCCTTGCCGTCATCCCGCTGTCACATCGCTGTCTCCCACTCATTGGTTTACGGCTGACTAAGAACAAATACACAGCCGCATGCAGCAAAAAGGCGTTTCGGGGCGTCAACATGGAAAAGTCGAAAGTATTGCAAGCCAGCCGCGCCGCGCAAAGCACGCGAGCAGCGCTCAAGCCTGCGCGCATTGCGGACGCGCAACTCGATCATCTCGAGCACATGATCCGCTCGCTTGCAGTCGCGGGCAATCAGAAGGCGTTCGCCTGTCTCGATCGCGCCTACTGGAAAAGACGGCTCGCCGCACTCGGCGACGAAAGCGATCTCGTGTCCACGCAACGCGCTCGCGTACTGCGGCTGTTCGATCTTCTCGCACAGGATCACGCCGCCGGCCCCGACAAGGCCGCCGCGTAGTCATCCACTGAACACGCATGCGGAATGCAAAACGCAAAGAGGCATTCCGAATGCAAAACGAAAAATGCCAGTAATAACTGGCAAGCCGATTGCAAGGCCGGCCTGAGAGAGCACGATCGACGCGCGGTCGATTTTGACCGTCGCGTCGAAAAGTGCTATTACGACGGGGCTTCGCGTCCCGCGCATGGTTCGCCACGAACACGCGAGGTCATGCGCGGGACACGAAAGCTCCTCGTAATCGCATCGGCATTCAAAGCGATGCGCGTTAGCTCAAGGTCACCGTGAATCGCACAAGCCTGACTCCCTTGTCGGCCCACGACACTCAATTGCTGATCGCCTGCGCGCTCGGCCTCGCGATCATCATCGTGCTCAAGCTCGCGCCGTTCCTGTCCATTCTCGTGGGCACGCGACGCGGGCTTCTGGATGGTGCGCGAGTACTTCGGGCTCACGCTCAAGCGCACGGTCGCGGTGTGGTCCGTGTTGCAGACGATCGTCTCGGTGGTGGGACTCGTGCTGACGCTCGCGTTGTGGAGCGTGCTGAGGTAAAGACGTTCAGGCGTTCAGCCCGGCGCTTCCTCGCGCGCGAGATCGCCGATGGGCGCGGCGGGCGCATCGCCCTTTGCGCGCTCTAGCACGGCGAGCACTTCGCGCGCGGTGTTCTCCGAATGCTCGCGCAGGATCGCGGGCAAACCTTCGCGCGCGGGATTTTCGAGCGCGGCCAGAATGGCTTCGTGCTCGCTCGCCGATTCGGCCCAGCGCAGCGTGTCGGCATTCGCCGCGCCGCGCGCCCGATGCACCTTCGACATCAACGTCGAATAGACGCTCGCGAGCACGGGATTGTCGGCGGCATCGACGATCATCTGGTGGATCTGCTGATTCAGCTTGAAATACTCGACGCGCTTGCCGGCGTCGTGACATTCCACCATGCGCCGATGCTTCGCCGCGATCGCCGCGATTTGCGTATTGGTGATGCGCTGCTGCACCAGGCCACCCGCCATCGCTTCGAGTCCGTGAAGCAGCTCGAACGTGGCGGCGAGATCGTCGAGATCGATCTCCGCGACGCGATAACCGATGTACTGCCGGTGCGTCACGCGCCCCTCCGACACCAGCACCTTCAGCGCCTCGCGCAAGGGCGTCTTCGAGACATCGAACGCGCTGCTCAATTCTTTTTCGTCGATGCGCGCGCCGGGCGGCAACTCGCCCTCGTCGATCATGTCGCGCAGGCGCGCGGCGATCTCCGCGGCCATGCCGCGCGTGCGCAAAAGGAGGGGGCTTTTAGTGGTCTGGTTCATCGCAGTGCAAGCTTATCACGAACTTGGTGAAAACCCTGCACCGTCATCGTGCACTTTAAATTTCAATAAAACCAAGCGTTTACACTGTTTGTAATTATAAATTTCTAATCCTATACTCTGTTCAACGTTGCGCGACGTCACGAAAACATCCGCCTATCCAGGAGCCCGTACATGTCTTCAACATCCGGTGTTGCCGCATTGACGGTGGGCAAATCCACCGTTCGCTGGAAGATTTTCGTCGTCATGCTGAGCCTCATCGCGATCAACTACATCGACCGCGCGTCGCTGTCCGTCGCGATGCCGCTCATTTCCAAGGAGTTCGATATCGGCCCGGCGATGGAGGGGCTCATCCTTTCCTCCTTCTTCTGGACCTACGCGGTGATGCAGATTCCCGGCGGCATGCTCGCCGACCGCTTCAAGCCGCGCATCGTGATCGCATCCGCGACCGTGTTCTGGGGTTTCTTTCAGGCGATCGCGGCGGTCTGCACGAACGCGCCGAGTCTGCTGCTCACGCGTCTCGGACTCGGCGCATCGGAAGCGCCGATCTATCCGGCGGGCGGCAAGCTCAACGCGATCTGGATGACGCAGACCGAGCGCGGCCGCGGCGCGACGCTGCTCGACGGCGGCGCACCGCTCGGCGCGGCGCTGGGCGCGATTCTGATCACCGGACTCATCGCGACGCTCGGATCGTGGCGGCTCGCATTCGCGGTGGCCGGCGTCGGCACGGTGCTCGCGGGCGTCCTCGCCTGGTTTTATGTACGCAATACACCACGCGAGCATCCGGGCGTGAACGAACTCGAAGCGGCCTATATCGAGGAATCGCATGCCCGCGACGCCGCCGCCGAGCCGTCCACGCTCTCGGGCCGCACGCGCGATTTCTTCAAGTACCGCTCGGTGTGGTGCATGTTCTTCGGCTGGATGTGCTTCAACAGCGTGTTCTACGGCCTGCTCACGTGGATGCCCAATTACCTGCACATGGTCCACGGCTTCGACATCAAGCAGATGGGCGGCTCCAGCTTCATCATCTTTTTCAGCGGCTTCATCGGCGAACTGATCGGCGGTTGGATTGCCGACAAGTGGAAGGCCGCGGGCGGGCGTCCGAATGTCGTGATGCGCACGCTCTTCGGCATCGCGGCGGTCATCGCGACCGTGTCGATCTTCTCGGTGGCCTATGTGACGAATGCGGTCGCGGTCGTCGCCCTGCTTTCGACAACGCTCTTCTTCCTGCGCTGGTGCGGTCTTTACTGGTGCATTCCGTCGTCGCTCGGCACGCGCAACAAGATCGGCTTTCTCGGCGGCTTCATGAATCTCGGCGGCAATATCGGCGGCGTGGCGGTGCCGATCATCGTCGGCGCGATCGTGCAGTTCACGCACTCCTACTTCCTCGCGCTGATGTTCTTCGCGGCGGCCGGCATCGGCTTGCTCGTGTGCTCCAGCGCCATCGATTACGAAAAGAAGATTCCCGTCTGAACGGGATAGCAAGTTCACGCAGCAACGCTTCGCTCAATTCACACAAGAGACATCACGATGAAAAAACGCACTTTGCTCGGCATGCTCACGCCCTCGTCCAACACGTCGCTTGAACCGCTGACGAGCGCGATGGTTTCGAATCTGCCCGGCGTCTCCGCGCATTTCGCGCGCTTTCCGGTGACGGAGATTTCGCTCTCCGATCAGGCGCTCGGCCAGTTCGACGATTCGAAGATCCTGCAGGCGGCGCAATTGCTCGCCGACGCGAAAGTGGACGTGATCGCATGGAACGGCACGTCGTCGGGCTGGCTCGGCTTCGAGGCCGACGAGCGTCTGTGCCGCCGCATCACGGAAGCGACGGGCATTCCCGCGACCACCTCCGTGCTCGCGCTGAACGAAATCCTGAAGAAGACCGATGCGCGCGAATTCGGTCTCGTCACGCCCTATCTCGACGACGTGCAGGAGAAGATCATCGCGAACTATCGCAGCGTTGGATTGAACTGCATCGCTGAGCGGCATCTGAACCTGAAGGTCAACTTCTCGTTCTCGGAAGTTCAGCCCGATGAAATCCGCCGCATGGTGCGCGAGGTGGCGAAGGACAAGCCGCGCGCGATCTCGATCTTCTGCACCAACCTGAACGCCGCGCATCTCGTGCCCGAGCTCGAAGAAGAAACCGGCATTCCGATCTACGACACGATCACGACCGTCGTATGGAAATCGCTGCAGCTTGCGGACTACGACACGCGCAGCGTCAAGGGCTGGGGACGTCTCTTCAGCGAAGTCATCTAAGGGGACGAGCCATGTCGAACGAACTCGATTTCGTGATCCGTCACGCCGACGTCGTCACCGCGTCGGACCGGTTTTCGTGCGACATCGGCATTCGCGACGGCCGCGTGGCGATGCTCGGGCAAGGACTGCCCGACGCGCCGCGCGAACTCGATGCGAGCGGGATGCTGGTGTTGCCGGGGGGCGTCGACGGCCACTGTCATCTCGATCAGCCGATGCCCGACGGCCTGCGCATGGCCGACGACTTTCTCAGCGGCACGCGCTCCGCGTTATGCGGCGGCACGACCACGGTGATTCCGTTCGCCGCGCAGGCCAAGGGACAATCGCTGCAAGCAGCCGTCGACGACTATCACAGCCGCGCGGAAGGCCGCGCGCTGATCGACTACGGCTTCCATCTGATCGTCGCCGATCCGACGCCGCATGTGCTCGCGGAAGAGTTGCCGCGTCTGATCAGAAACGGCTATACGTCGTTCAAGGTCTACATGACCTACGACGATCTCAAGCTCGATGACCGTCAGATGCTGGACGTGCTCACGGTCGCACGCGAGCACGGCGCGCTCGTGATGGTGCATGCGGAGAACTCGGATTGCATCGGCTGGCTGACCGAACGTTTGCTAGGGAAAGGTCTGCATGCGCCGCACGCGCATGCGCTCGCGCGGCCCGCCGTGGTCGAACGCGAGGCGACGCATCGCGCGATCGCGTTCGCGGAACTGGTCGATGTGCCGATCCTGATCGTGCATGTTTCGGGCGCGGATGCCATCGAGCAGATTCGCTGGGGCCAGTCGCGCGGTTTGCCGATTCTCGCGGAGACGTGCCCGCAATACATGTACTTGACCGCCGACGATCTCGGTCACGGCGAATACGAAGGTGCGAAATGCGTATGCAGTCCGCCGCCGCGCGATCCCGCGAATCAGCAGGCGGTGTGGAAAGCGTTGCGCCAGGGCGTGTTTTCGCTCGTCTCTTCCGATCACGCGCCCTTCTCTTATGACGATCCGCAAGGCAAGAAACCGGGCGGCAAGGAAGTGTCGTTCGATCACATTCCGAACGGCATTCCCGGTCTCGAAACGCGCTTGCCGCTGCTGTTCAAGGGCGTGAAGGAAGGGCGCATCTCGCTGCACCGGTTCGTCGAACTCACGTCGCTCGCGCCCGCGAAGCTCTACGGGCTGTATCCGAGGAAAGGCACGATCGCGGTGGGCGCGGATGCGGACATCGTCGTGTGGGACCCGGAAAAGCGCGTGACCATCGCGAACGCGTCGCTGCATCACGCGGTCGATTACACGCCTTATGAAGGCATCGAAGTGACGGGATGGCCGCGTCATTGCTTCTCGCGTGGTGAACTGCTCGTCGAAGACGGCAGGCTTCTGAACGTGAAGAGCGGACGCGGACGCTTTCTGCCCGCCGGCAAACCCAATCTCGAATGAAGGTGCAAGCGATGAAGCTGCCTTTGTTGTCACTGACCGCGGCGATGTTCTGCATGACGGCGCACGCCGCGGAAAAAGATATGCCGAACGTCGTGCCGGAATCCGTCGGCGTCGATTCGGCGCCACTCGTGCGCATGTCGGAGTGGATACGCGCGGACAAGATGGATGTGCGCAGTCTCGTCATCGTGAAGGACGGCAAGATCGTGTTCGAGCGCTATGGCGACGGCCTCACGCGCGATAACAACTACGAGTTGTATTCGGTCACGAAGACGATCACGTCCTTGCTCGTCGGCGTGCTGGAAGGCGAAGGCAAGCTGAATCCATCGACGAAGGTCGCGCCGCTCATTGTGAAAGCGCGGCCCGATCTCGCCGCGCAACTCGCCGACAAGGAGAACATCGAGCTGCGTCATCTGATGTCGATGTCGAGCGGCCTCAGTTATCAGACGCGCGAAGGCACCGATCCGCTCTACTATGGCGCGCCGGATCGTCTGCGTGCCGCGGTGACGGCGAAAGCCGCGAAGACGCCGGGCACCGACTTCGATTACATCGACGTGAATCCGGTGCTCGTCGGCACCGCCGTGAGCGTCGCCGCACACGAGCGCGAGGATCGCTTCGCGCAGAAGAAGCTGTTCGAACCGCTCGGCATGTCGCATTACCGCTGGACCGGCGTCGATGAAACCGGCGCGGTCGCGGGCGGCTGGGGCTTGCGGCTGCGCGCCGTCGACATGGCGAAAATCGGCATGCTGATGCTCGACGGCGGCCGCTGGCAAGGCAGACAAGTCGTGCCGCGCACGTGGATCAAGCAGATGACGACGCCCTCGCCCGCCGCCGCCGATTACGGCTACTACTGCTGGATTCAGCATGTCGTGGAGAAAGGCCAGCCCGAATTCGGCGCGATGGGCTTCAAGGGGCAATTCATCACGGTGCTGCCGAAGCAACATGCTGTCGTGGTGATGACAAGCCTCTTGCCGACCGATGGCGGCTTGCGCGACGCCACGTATCTGAATCAATACCGCCGCATGGTGAACGACTTCATCCTGCCCGCGTTGACCCCGGCGGCGCGCCCCGTCGCGACGGCCGCGAAGACCGAAGCGCTGAAGGAAGAACTCGAACGCAGCAACAAGACGCAGGGCGTGCCCGGCACGGCGGCCGCATTCAACGACGCACCCGAGACCTGATCCATGACACTACGTTTGCTGCTCAAGTGCATCGCGCTGGCCATCGTCGCGATGTCGATCTCGAACGCTCATGCAGCCGCGCCGCTGCGTGAAGCGGGACTCACGCAGGCATCGCCGGAAGATGCGGGCGTCGATTCGCGCGAGCTCGTGCGTCTGTCGCAATGGATTCGCGAGCAGAAGCTCGATGTGTACAGCCTGCTCGTCGTGAAGGACGGCAAGCTGATTTTCGAGCGCTACGGCGCGGGTGCATCGCGCGATTCGAACTACGAGCTGTACTCGGTCACGAAGTCGGTGACGTCGATGGTCGCGGGCATGCTCATCGGCCAAGGCAAGATCAGTCTCGACGATTCCGTCGCGACGAAACTCGCCGCGTGGCGTCCCGACCTGCGCGCCGATTTCGCCGACAAGCGCAACGTCGAACTGAAGCACGTGCTCTCGATGTCGAGCGGCCTGCATTACGACTTCAAGCCGAAGGACGATCCGATCTACTACGCCGCGCCCGATCGGCTGAAGCTCGCGGCAGAAACGAACCCCAAGACCGCGCCCGGCTCCGAGTTCGAATACACCGACATCAACCCGATCCTCGCCGCCGCGATGCTGAGCGCCGCGGCGCACGAGCCAGTCGAACGCTACGCGCAGGCCAATCTCTTCGGACCGCTCGGCATGAAGCACGCGGTATGGGCGCGCGCGGACCGTTCGGGACTCGTGTCGGCGGGATGGGGCTTGCGTCTGCGCGCCGTCGACATGGCGAAGATCGGCATGCTCGTGCTCGATCATGGCCGCTGGCAAGGACGCCAGATCGTGCCGCAGACATGGATCACGCAGATGACATCGCCCGGCGTCGCGCCGTACTTCGGCTACTACTGGTGGATCAACAACATCGTGCAGAAGGAGCCGGAATTCGACGCGATGGGCTTCAAGGGGCAATGCATCACGGTGCTGCCCGAGCGCAATACGGTGATCGTGATGACGAGCGTCATGTCCGTCGATGGCGGCCTGCGCGATGCGAAGAACCTCCAGACGTTCCGGCACATGGTGAACGACTATGTGATTCCCGCACTCGACAATGCGCATCACGCGCAGCCATCGACGGAGCGCCGCGCGGCCTTGCAGCATGAACTCGCAATCAGCGCGCACACGAAGGGCGTGCCGGGCGCGCAGGTGGACCCGACCGATCTGCCCCGGCTCTGACGCTAACGCACGCCGAATTTCCAGACCGTGACTTCGTGATACTCGTCGCCGGGCCGAAGCTCGGTCGACGGGAACGCCGGACGATTCGGCGAATCCGGGAAATGCTCCGCTTCGAGCGCGAAGCCATCGGTCTGCCGGTACGCCGTGCCCGACGTGCCGATGGCGCTGCCATCGAGACCATTGCCCGTATAGAACTGCAGGCCCGGCTGCGTCGTGTAGACATCGAGCACGCGACCGCTCGACGGATCGTAAGCGCGCGCCGCGAAGCCCGGCTCGCCATTGCGCTGGCCGTTCCTGTTGAGCTTCCAGTTGTGATCGTAGCCGTGCGCATAACGCATCTGCTGATTCGACGAACGCAGTCGCGCGCCTATCGGCGTCAGCGCGCGCAAATCGAGCGGCGTGTTCTCGACGCTCGCTGTCTCGCCGGTTGGAATCGAATCGGCGCGCACCGGCGTATAGCTCGATGCCGCGATCATGACGAGTTGCCCTTCGACACCGCCGCTGCCCTCGCCCGCGAGATTGAAATAGCTATGGTTCGTGAGGTTCACGACAGTCGGCTTGTCCGTCTTCGCGCGATAGTCGATGCGCACTTCGTTGTCGTCCGTGAGCGTGTACGTCACATCGACGGTCAGCGTGCCGGGAAAGCCGTTCTCGCCATCGGGACTCACATAGCGCAGTTGCACGCCCGCGCCCTGCGCGCCCTGAAACGTCCTCACCACGGTCCACACTTTTTCGTCGAAACTGTGCGGGCCGCCGTGCAACGTGTTCGGCGGCTCGTTGACGGGCAGCTTGTAGCTGCGCCCGTCCAGTTCGAAACGTCCATCGGCGATGCGGTTCGCATAGCGCCCGATCAGACCGCCGAAGTGAATCTTGCCGTTGTACTTCTCGTAGTCGCCGAGCGACCCGAAGCCGAGCACGATGTCCGCGCGACGCCCGCGCCTGTCGGGCACATCGAGGCGCGTAACGATACCGCCGTATGTAATGCAGCTCATTGTTACGCCACGCGCATTGGAGAGCGTGTATTGCGCGACCGCTTGCCCTTGTTGCGTCGCGCCATAGGACGTGGAAGCGAGCGTCGCGGCGAGGCCATAGGGCGAGAACATCGCGCATGCAAGGGCGGCAAAACGGATGAGCGTTCGTTTGGTGTCCGGCATAAGCGACGTGAAAGAAAGTTCGTTCGATACGGCCCGGCATGGAGAACATCGCAGCGTCGGGCAGCATCGCTTATGCCTGACGCAGGCCGGGCACGCACCCTGCGAACCTTCATCGCTCATCCCATTCGATCGATGATGACGACAAGGAGCCTCTCATGAACGAACCAGCCGACCGTCCGACGCCGCCGAAGCAGACGCCCGAAGACCCGAACGTGGCGGATCGCCGTCTGTCCGACGAGCAAAAGCGTGCGATGACCAACGAGCCCGAAGCGCCGAAGCCCGCCGACGAAGGCAAGGAAGGCAAGCTGCCGAATCCGAAGGATGTCGGCGAAGCGGGTTAGCCGCCGCAGTTGCGCACGCCGTCTTTGCGCATGGCGGGGTTGGCGTGCGATTCCTTAGATGAATAGACATTTAGCACGTACAAATTACATACGAGGCACTCGCGCGATGCTAACCGTGACGCCGGCGCGCGGCGTTCCGGATTGCTTTTGTTGTATGGTATCCCTAAGCTATCGCAGCGTTCGATGCCGCGCCCGGCGACGCGTCTCGCCGGAATAAGGAAGCAAGACGCCCATGCACGATCCTGCTCATTTTCTGCCGTCGTTCGTGTGGCGCGCGACGCGAGACGGGGTGATCCAGTACGCCAATCCGTGGGCGTGCCGTTATCTCGGCATTCCCTTCCCGGAACTGGTCGGACGGCACTGGAATGCTTTTGTCCACGCCGACGACATTCCTCCGGTCCTCGACGCACTGCGGCAAATGCGCGACGGCACGCTGCTGCGCAACGCCGATGTGCGTCTTCTGCGTAACGACGGCGCATTCCGCTGGCACACGCTGCATCTTCAGGCGCGCCGCGACGAGGAAGGACAGATCAGCGATACGGTCGGCGTCGCGATCGACATCCATGAGTGCCGTCACGCCTGGGCGCTGTACGAAGCAAGCGAGCGGCGGCTTCAGGCCGCATTCGCCGGCGCGCGCATGGGCGCATGGGAATGGGACATGAAGACGCGCGTCGTGCGCATGACCGCGCAACTCGCCGCGCTCTACTCTTTTCCGCCCGGCACCGAATCGGTTCTGCTTGCGGAAGTGTGGGACCGCGTCGCTCCTGAATATCGCGAGCTGTTTCAGCGCGAACTGACCGAAGCGTTGCGTGAAGGCGGACCATTCGAGTTCGACTTCGTGCTCGATGGCGATAAGGGCCAGCGACGCTGGCTGCGCATGCGCGGACATCCCGAGTTCGACCGTCACGGCGTGCTCGCGCGCGTCTACGGCGTGAGCTTCGACATCAGCGCGCAACGTGCCGACGAGGAACGCCTGAGCCTTTCGGAACGCCGCTATCGCGCACTCGTCGAAACGACGGGCGCGCTCGTCTGGTCCGCCGATGCAAACGGCGAGATCCGGCCTTCGGGCGGCGAATGGGAGCAGTTCACGGGCACCTCGCCGGACGTGCTGTCGGGCTGGGGCTGGCTCGACTACATCCATCCGGACGATCGCGAACGCACGCATCAGGCGTGGCTCGAAGCATTGCGCGAAGGCGCCGCGCGCACGCTCACCTTTCGCATGTACCGGCGCGATGGCGTCTATCGCATGGTGCAGGCGCATGCCGCGCCGCTCTACGACGAGAAGGGCAACCTGCAGGAATGGTTCGGCACCACGACCGACGTCACGCCGCGCTATGAAGCGCAGGCCGCGATCGAAGCGCGCAGCTTGCGTCTCACGGTGGCGATGCAGGCCGCGAAGATCCATATCGCATCGCTCGAACTCGCGACGTGGACGCTCTTTCTCGAAACCGGCGGCGAGCGCCAGATCACCGAAACGCTCAGCTACGACGCGGCGCTCGCGCGCGTGCATCCCGACGACAGCGCGACGCTCGATCGCTATATGCGCAGCATCGCGGCGGGCGAAAACCCCGAAGGTCACTTCGAGTTTCGCGTGCGCAATCTGCACGGCGAACAATGGATGCAGGGCAGCGCGCTGCTTCAGCGCAGCAAGGACGGCGAGCCGCTTCGCATTATCGGCAGCGTAATCGATATCACCGAGCGCAAGCACATGGAGCTGATGCTGCGCGAGGCGGGACGCCGCAAGGACGAGTTTCTCGCGATGCTCGCGCATGAGCTGCGCAATCCGCTCGCGCCGTTGCGCACGGCGATCGCGCTGTTGCAGAAGGATCAGGATGGCGACGCGCATCTGCGCGATCTGATCGACCTGATGCGCAGGCAGGTCGAGCATATGACGCGCATCGTCGACGACCTGCTCGAAGTCTCGCGCATCACGCAGGGACGCATCGCGTTGCAACTCGAACCGATTCTTGTCGGCACGGCCGTGTATCACGCAGTCGAGGCGATCGCGGGCATGGTCGAGTCGCGCTCGCAGACCATTCATGTCGATGTGTCCGATGCCACCACCTGGGTCTGCGGCGATCCCACGCGGCTCTCGCAGATCCTCGTCAACGTGCTCAACAACGCGAGCAAGTACACGCCCGAGCAAGGCCGCATCACCGTGAGCGTGCAGGCGGATGACGGATGGGTATCGATCATCATCGCCGATACGGGCACCGGCATTTCCGCCGACCTTCTGCCGAAAGTGTTCGAACTGTTCTCGCAAGGCGAGCGCACGCTCGACCGTTCGAACGGCGGGCTCGGCATCGGGCTGTCGCTCGTCAAGAAGCTCGTCGAGATGCATAAAGGCACGATCACCGTGCAAAGCCCCGGACCGGGTCTGGGCACGACCGTCACGGTGCGGCTGCCGCGTTTGCATCATCACGAAAGGCATTCGGCGCTCGCGCTCTCGGAGACGAGCATGCGCGAGACGCGCGCGGCGCTGCGCATTCTCGTCGTCGACGATAATCGCGATGCCGCCGACTCTCTCGCGATGCTGTGCGAATCGGAGGGACATGTCGCGCGTGTCGCGTATTCGTCGGCGGAAGCGTTGGAAGCCGCGCCGAAGCTGCAACCCGATGTGGCGCTGCTCGATATCGGCCTGCCCGACATCGACGGCTATGAGCTCGCGCGACGCCTGCGCCGCAAGGGCGACACGACGCCTTTGCTGATCGCGATCACGGGTTATGGACAGGCGGAAGACCGCTTGCGCGCGCAATCGGCGGGATTCGATTATCACTTCGTGAAGCCGGTGAATGTCGAGAGCCTGCTGAAGCTGCTGTTGTCGCTGACCGTCACGCGTTGAAGAGCGCCGCTCTACAATGGGCGTTCGATCAACGCCTTCGAGGACGTCATGACGTCAAAGCCCATCAGCCGCTATCCCGTTCCCGATCCGCAAGACTGGCCCGACGATATCCGCGCGCGCATTCTCGAGGTTCAGGAGAAAGCGGGCTTCGTGCCGAACGTGTTCCTCACGCTCGCTCATCGGCCCGACGAGTTCCGCGCGTTCTTCGCCTATCACGATGCGCTGATGCTGAAGGACGGCGGTCTCAGCAAGGGCGAGCGCGAGATGATCGTCGTCGCGACGAGCGCGGTGAACGATTGCCTGTATTGCGTCGTCGCGCACGGTGCGATTCTGCGCATCTATGAAAAGAGCCCGCTCGTCGCGGATCAGGTCGCGGTGAATCATCGCAAGGCGGATATCACGCCGCGTCAGACGGCCATGCTCGATTTCGCGTTGAAGGTGTGCCGCGCGTCGGGCACCGTGGACGACGCCGATTTCGCCGCCTTGCATGCGCATGGTTTCAGCGATGAAGACGCATGGGATATCGCGGCGATCACGGCGTTCTTCGGCTTGTCGAATCGCATGGCGAACGTGATTTCGATGCGCCCCAACGATGAATTCTTTCTGATGGGGCGTGTGCCGAAAGAGCCGAAATAAGAACCCATGCGCCTCCCTCCGCTGAAGTCCATCATCGCGTTCGAGAGCGTCGCGCGAACGAAGAGCGTGAATCGCGCCGCCGACGAACTCGGCCTCACGCCCTCCGCCGTCAGCCATCAGCTCGCGAATCTGGAGAACATCGTCGGGCGTCCGTTGTTCACGCGTCTGGGCCGTGGCCTCGTGCTCACGCCGACCGGCTCGCAATATCTCTCGGATGTCACCGGCGCGCTCGCCGAGCTGAACCGCGCAACCGAGCGCGCGTCGAGCGAGACATCGGTCGAGATATTGCGGATTCATTCGAGCCCGAGCTTCGGTCTGATGTGGCTGCTGCCGCGTCTCGCCGCGTTTCAGGAAGCCAATGGCGACATCCAGATGAATCTCGCGTGCTCGTATGAGGACGTCTCGTTCACCTCGGGTTATTACGATATCGACGTGCGTCACGGCTACGCGCACTGGACCGATGTCGAAGTGAAGACGCTGCGTCACGAGACCATCGCGCCGCTCGCGTCACGCATGTATCTCGAACGCTTCCCTGTCTCCTCGCCCGACGATCTGCTCGACCGTCGCCTGATCTTTTCCGAATCGCCGCTCGTGCAGTGGCAGCAGTGGTTCGGCAAATTCGGCGTCGCGACGAAGCGCAAGGCGTTCGATTTCGCTTTCGATCGCTCGTACATGTCGCTCGAAGCGGCGGCGCTCGGTCACGGCATCGCGCTGGAGAGCACGATGCTCGCGTCGAATCATCTCGAACGGGGCTCGCTCGTCCCCGTGTTCGGCAAGGAATACGCCGTTGAAGTCGGCGCGCATCATCTGGTTTACCCGAGCCAGAACGCCGGATTGCCGCGCGTGGCCAAGTTCCTGCTGTGGATGGATCAGCAAATCGAGCGTCGGGCCAATACCTGAAAATTTCTCAGCAATAGTTGAACCAAACTGCGTTGATCGTCAGGTCAAAGGCGCGGAAACTGCGCCTACACCAGACAACCAACGGAGACAGCGATGTTGCTCGACAAGCAGGTAGTGATCGTCACGGGCGCGGCTTCGGCGCGCGGAATCGGCAAGGCGACGGCGAAGGCGCTCGCGGCACAGGGCGCGCGCATCGTCGTGCTGGACCTGAAGGAAGCGGACGCGCAAAGCGCCGCGAACGATCTGGGCGATGGCCATCTCGGCCTCGCCTGCGATGTCACCGACAAGGCCGCGTGCGTCGCCGCCGCCAGTGCGACGATCGACAAGTACGGGCGCATCGACGTGCTCATCAACAACGCGGGCATCACGCAGCCGATCAAGACGCTGGAGATCGGCGCGGATAACTTCGATGCCGTCATCGGCGTGAATCTGCTCGGCACGCTCTATATGTCGCAAGCCGTGATTCCGCAAATGAAGAAGCAGAAGAGCGGCAGCATCGTGTGCATGTCGTCGGTGTCGGCGCAACGTGGCGGCGGCATCTTCGGCGGACCGCATTACAGCGCGGCGAAGGCCGGCGTGCTGGGTCTTGCAAAGGCGATGGCGCGCGAGTTCGGCGGCGACGGCATCCGCGTGAATTCAATCACGCCGGGCCTGATTCAAACCGATATCACCGGCGGCAAGCTCACGCCCGAGATGCGCGCGGACATCATCAAGGGCATTCCGCTCGCGCGTCTCGGCGATGCGGCGGATATCGCCAATGCATGCCTCTTTCTTGCAAGCGATATGTCGTCGTATCTCACCGGCGTGACGCTCGATGTGAACGGCGGCATGTTGATTCACTGATCGCACGTAACGGCGCACCCGGATAACCGGGGCGTCAAACATGGCTGGAGACATCTATGAAATCCAAACTGGCCGCATCGTCGGCAACGGCTGAATTCGCGTCATCCGATGATGCGAGCGCGAGCAGCTTCGAGGCGAAGACCTATGCCAAGGTCGGACGCCGCCTCATTCCGTTTCTGATGCTGTGCTATCTCGGCGCGTATCTCGACCGCGTGAACGTGGGCTTCGCCAAGCTGCAGATGCTCAACGATCTGCGCTTTTCCGAAACCATCTACGGAATCGGCGCGGGCATCTTCTTTCTCGGCTACTTTCTGTTCGAAGTGCCCAGTAACGTCATCCTGCATAAAGTGGGTGCCCGCAACTGGCTCGCGCGCATCATGCTGACGTGGGCCGTGATCTCCGCGAGCTTCGTCTTCGTCAAGTCGCCGACGACCTTCTATGTCCTGCGCTTTCTGCTCGGCGTCGCCGAAGCGGGTTTCGCGCCCGGCGTGATTCTCTATCTCACCTACTGGTTTCCCGCCGCACGTCGCGCCAAAGCGCTCTCGCTGTTCTTCATGGCGATTCCGCTCGCGGGTATGGTCGGCGGTCCGCTCTCGGGCTACATCATGCATGCGTTCCAGGGTATGCACGGGCTCGCCGGATGGAAGTGGCTCTTCATGCTCGAAGCGCTGCCCTCGCTTTTCCTCGGCATCGCGATCCTGTTCTATCTCGACAACGGCATCGCCGGCGCGAAGTGGCTCACCGACGAAGAGAAGGCCCTGCTCAAGCGCAATGTCGAAAAGGACAACGCGCAAACCGTGAAGCATGTATCGATCCGCGCGTTCATCGGCGATCGTCGTCTGTGGTTGATGGCCGCGATCTACTTCTGCGTCGTGATGGGTCAGTACGGACTGACGTTCTGGCTGCCGACGATCATCCGCCGCACAGGTGTAGCGGACCCGCTGTGGGTCGGCATTCTCACCGCGATTCCGTATCTCTGCGCGATCATCGCGCTGCCGCTGATCGGTGCGAGCGCCGACAAGCGCCGCGAACGCCGCCTGCATCTCGCCATTCCGATGCTCGTGTCCGCAGCCGGTTTCGCCACCTTGCCGATGCTCGGCAGCGTGGGTGCGTCGATCGTCTGCGTGAGCATCGCGGCGGCCGGCATTCTCGCATCGTCGTCGCAATTCTGGTCGCTGCCCACCGCGGTGCTCGGCGGCATGTCGGCGGCGGCGGGCATCGCCGCGGTCAACTGCTTCGCCAATCTCGCGGGCTTCTTCTCGCCCGCGATCGTCGGCTGGCTCAACGACTTCACCGGCAAATCGACAGCGGGCCTGATCTTTATTTCGATCGCAATCGTGCTGGGCGCAGTGCTCGTGTTCTTCGTGCCCGCCAAGACCGTCAATCGCTGAAACCAGTTCAATCAAGGAGACAACACATGAGTACTCCCGTCATCGAGGAAGTCACGCTCGCCGAGCGTGCCTACCGTATCCGCCGCAATGCCCTGCTGATGGGTGAAGTGCAGGGCCAGGGCTATATCGGCCAGGCGCTCGATATCGCCGATGTGCTGGCCGTCGCCTACTTCGGCGCGATGAACTATCGCCCCGAAGACCCCGACTGGGAAGAGCGCGACCGCTTCCTGCTCTCGAACGGCCACTATGCGATCGCGCTGTACGCCGCGCTTTTCGAAGCGGGCATCCTGCCGCAGGAAGAACTCGAAACCTACGGCAGCGACGACAGCCGTCTGCCGATGTCCGGCATGGCGAGCTACACGCCGGGCATGGAGATGTCGGGCGGATCGCTCGGGCAAGGACTCACGATTGCGGTAGGCCGTTGTCTCGGCCTGAAGCGCAAGGGCTCGAAGTCCTTCGTCTATACGCTCTTCTCCGATGGCGAACTCGACGAAGGTTCGGTCTGGGAAGGCCTCATGTCCGCCGCGCACTGGAAGCTCGACAACCTCATCGCGATGGTCGATGTGAACAATCAGCAAGCCGATGGCCCTTCGACGCAGATCATGGCGTTCGAGCCGCTCGTCGAAAAGCTCGAAGCGTTCGGCTGGTACGTGCAGCGCATCGACGGCAACGATATCGACGCCGTGAAGCAGGCCTTCGACAACGCGCGCAACTTGAAGGACGCGAAGCCGCGCATCATCGTGTGCGATACGAAGATGGGCTGTGGCGTGCCGTTCCTCGAACAGCGCGAGAAAAACCATTTCATCCGCGTCGATGCCCATGAATGGCAACTGGCGCTTCAAGCACTCGAAGCAGGGAGACAAGCATGAGCACCCGTCTGAAAACTTCCGCGATGATCGCGTCGATTGCAAGCGAAGGACAGCTCACGCGTTCCGCGCCGTTCGGTCATGCGCTCGTCGAACTGGCGCGCACGAAGGCGAACGTCATCGGCATGACGGCCGATCTCGGCAAATACACCGACCTGCATATCCTCGCGAAGGAATTTCCCGAGCGCTATTACCAGATGGGCATGGCCGAGCAATTGCTGATGGGCGCGGCGTCCGGCTTCGCGCATGAAGGCGCGCAGCCCTTCGTCACGACCTATGCGGTGTTCGCGACGCGACGTGCTTATGACTTCATCCATCAGACGATCGCGGAAGACAATCTTGATGTGAAGATCGTCGCCGCGCTGCCGGGTTTGACGACCGGTTACGGCCCGAGCCATCAGGCCGCCGAAGACCTCGCGCTGATGCGCGCGATGCCGAACATGACCGTGATCGATCCGTGCGATGCGCTCGATATCGAGCAGATGGTGCCCGCTATCGCCGCACATAAAGGCCCGGTGTATGCGCGTCTGTTGCGCGGCAACGTGCCCGCCGTGCTCGACGAATACGATTACCAGTTCGAATTGGGCAAGGCGAAGCTCATTCGCGATGGCCGCGATGTGCTCGTCATCTCGTCCGGCATTATGACGATGCGCGCGCTCGAAACCGCCAAGGCATTGCAGGCCGATAGCGTCGATGTGGCGGTGTTGCATGTGCCGACGATCAAGCCGCTCGATACCGAGACGATCCTCCGCGAGGCGAAGCGTTCGGGCCGTCTCGTGGTGGTGGCCGAAAACCACACGACGATCGGCGGATTGGGCGAAGCGGTCGCGACTGCTCTGCTGACCGCCGGCGTCACGCCGGCATATCGTCAGATCGCGCTGCCCGATGCGTTCCTCGATGCAGGCGCGCTGCCTACGCTGCACGATCGCTATGGCATTTCGACCAATGTGATGTCGAGCACTATCAAAGGCTGGCTCGCTTGATACACACTTGATGCAACCGCGCCGCGCGGTTCGATGAATCGCGCGGCCCTCTGTCACTTCTTCTTGCGCCCGCTTTTCTTCGCGCCCGCCGCATCTTTCGCGACGACCACGCCCGGACCATTCATCGCTTCGATCCACGAGAGTGCATCGGCATAAGCGAGGAATTGCTGGAAATAGCCCGGCGATACTTCGCGCATGAGCGACAACGAACGATGCACGAGACTGCTCGAATTGAGCGGTCCCGCATTCCTCGGCACTTGCGCGAGCGAATCGCGCAACTGCTTTTCCGCGCTGACTTTCGACCACACCGCGCGGAAGTATTCGAGCAACTCGGCATGCGATGTCGTGTAAGCCGAAGACGACTTCGCGATATCTTCGACGAGCGTGGCAAGCGGTCCGCGTTCATCGTCGTTCTGAATCGCGGCGCGCTGCGACACGGCACGTTCGATATCGCTTCGATAAAGATCGAGCAACAGCGCGACGCGCGCATCGAGCATGCGACGCGCTTCGCCGTCGTAAGCAGCCGCGCGTTTGTCGAGCGCATCGATGAGATGAAAGCGCACGGGATTCGCACGATCGTCGCCATTCGCGCGCCATGCGTCGAGCGTCGAGCGTGCGGGCGCCACGTTATTCATGCGCCTTCACCGCGCCATCCGATGACCGCGGCACAGCGGAAATCTCCACGCGACGATTCTTCGCGCGGCCGATTTCATCGGCGTTGGAACTCACGGGTTGCTCCGAACCGAACGCAGCCGCGAACACCGACGACGACGGCACGCCCGCATCGATCAACGCACGCGTGACAGTCAGCGCGCGTTTCGCGGAGAGCTCCCAGTTGTCCGCGAAGCGCCGGTTGCCTTCGTGCACCTGCTGATCGTCGGCGAAACCGCTCACCATGAGGATCTCCTCATGCGCGTGCAAGTAGGAGGCAAGGGGCCCGGCGAGGCTCTTCAGCACATCGCGGCCTTGCGGCTGCAACTGATCCGAATTGAGCGCGAAGAGCACGCTGCCGCTGATGCCGATGCGCCCGTTCACGAGCGTCACGCGTCCCGACGCGAGCGGCCCCGCGAGCGCCTGTTCCAGCGTCTTGCGGCGCTGCGTTTCTTCCTGACGATGCTTCACCTCTTCGTCGAGCTTGTTCTCGAGCTGCAACTGCACGCCGATCACGCCGACGAGTATCAGCACGAACGCGCCCAGCAGCACCGACATCAAGTCGGCGAACGCAGCCCAGATCGGCGCGGCGTGTTCCGCGCCGCCGTCGATTTCCTCGTTCATGCCGCCCGCGCTCCGGCCACGCGCTGACCCGCGATATGCTGCAAGTCCTCGACGATCTGCTTCTGCGACATCATGCTGAGATCGATGACTTCCTTCGCCTGAGCGACGTAATACGCGAGCTGCTCGTCGCTGCGAGCGAGGGATTTGTCGAGCGCAGTTTCGATCCGTTCGAGATGCGCGACGAGCTTGTCGTTCGATGCACCGAAGGACTGCACGGCCGCACCGAATGCGTCCGACAGGCTCGCCATTTCGACGGCGCTCGCCGTCACTTGCGCGGCCATCGCGCCGAGCTTGCCGGCTTCGGTTTCGACCGTGCCGGTGAACTGTGTGCCCACGCGTTGCAGCAGCGTCGCCGATGTATCGACCAATGCGTCGATCGCGGCGCGTTGTTCGTTCGATGCGTGGTTCACGGCATCGAGCAATGTTTCGACCGTGGCAAGCAGACGGCTGCGTTCGTCGAGCATCGCGGTGTCGCGGACCATCGAATCGGAGAGCTTCTGACGCATTTCGGCGACGACTTCAGCGGCGGCCTTCGGTGCTTCCGACGCCGCCTGAACAAGACGCTCGATCTCCGCGATGGTCGCGCTTGCGTGCGCCTGCGATTGCGCGGACATGTCGTGCGCGGTTTGCGCGAGCGCGTCGCAAATGTCCTTCTGACGATCCGCCGCCACCGCGCTCGTCTGCTGCCATTGCTCGCGCAACGAGACGGCGATCGTGTCGAGGGCACCGCTCCATGTCGCAAGGCGCTCGTCCGCATGTTGTGCGAGTTCTACGCGCAGATCCGCATGCGATCGATCGACCGATTGCACGAGCGATGCCGCATGTCGTTCGAAGCTGGCGGCCGCGGCCGTCAATGCGTTCTGATTCTGCGCGGCGCTTTGCTCGCTGGTGCGCGCGTGCTGTTCGAGCGCATCGCGCCATGTTTGCGACATGTTGCCCGTAGCGGTTTCGAGGCGCGCGGAAACATCGTCGATCAGCCCGGAAGAACGCGCTTCGAAGGTCTGCGCGAATTGCGCCATCGATGCATCCATGCGTGCGACGAGCGCATCGCTCGATTGCTCGTGCTTCGCGACCGACGCTTCCAGCCCGCCCGACACGCGGTCCATGTGCGCGGACACGCCTTCGACGAGATGCGTCGCGCGCTGATCGAACGCTTGTGTGAAGCGATCGAGCGATATGCCCATCTCGCCCACGAGCGCCGCGCTCGATTGCGCGTGCTTCGAGAGCGACTCGCTCCAGATCTCCGCGACCTTCGCCGACGATGCCTCGAAGCCGCTCGACAAGCCTTCCAGTTGACGCGCGACCGCGTGCTCGACGCTGCCATGCAAGGCGGTGACTTCGCGCGCGATGCCGTCCATCGTCGCCTGCATGACGGGCTGCAATGCGGCGCTCGCGGCACGCGCGCTGTCGGCGACGCTCTGCTTCAGCGACAGTTCCACCGATGTCGCGAGCCGCCTATACGACGTCTCCGCTTTCGCATGAAACGCATCCTGACCGGCGATCTGGCGTTCGCTTGCCGCGAGGCTTTGCTGCTCGATTGCGATGGTCATCGACTGAAGACGATCGACGAGCTTCGGCATCAGTTCGGTCTGAAGCTGCAGCAGTTTGAACGTCTCCTCGCGCTGATGCGCCTGCGTGAAAGCGCGCAGCGTCGTCGCGATCTTCACGTCGAGTTGCTGCGTCACATGCAGGCGCTCGCGGCGGCATAGCGCGGATAACAGGCCGAGCATCGCGGAGGTCGCGACACCCGCGATCGACGTGCCGAACGCGAAGCCGAGGCCCGTCACCGGCGCGGAAAGCGAGGCGCGGATCGCCGTGAGATCGGATGCGCTCTGCAACGCGGTGCCGGTGCCGCGCAATGTCGCGACCATGCCGAGCAGCGTGCCGAGCATGCCGAGCAGCACGAGCAGGCCGACGAGATACGGCGCGAGCACCGGACCGGGCAACGCCGCGCGCTCACCCTCGACGCGCAGGCGCACCGCATTGCGCAGACTCGGATGCAGGCTGTCGAGCCACACGACGAAGCTGCGCGGCGCGCTCGCCAGTTGCGCGACGGCCTGTTCGAGCGAGCCGGTGATCTGTTGATAGCGGCGCAATTCCGCCGCGCCCGCGAGATAGCATCCGGCGATCACGAGCGTGACGGCGAACGCGATCGCATTCGAGGCGATATACGCGATGCCGATGCCCAGCACCGCGGCGAGGCCAATCGAGAAGACAACGATGTTCAAAAGATTTCGGGGCATAGCGAGCCAGTTAGCGGGGGCGAAGAGCCGCGAGCAAGCCTTCGATCGGTTGAAAACGAACATCCAGTTCGGCGAGCAGCACGCTTTGCAGATCCTTGCGAAACACGTCGAGCCATGCGTTGGCCACCGGTGTTTCCACCGCAGCGTGCGCGCTTTTCAGGCGCTCGAAATGCTTGCCGAGCAAGGTGGGGACGCTTGCGAGCAGACTGCGTTCGCGCGCGCTCAGAGCCTGTTCCATGACGGCATCGACGACGGCGAGGCGCGCCATGTCCGGCGATCTCGCCGCGAGCATCGATCTCAAACGCGTGCGCAGCGCGCCGATGTTGGATTCCATCGACTGTTGCAGCGACACGTAGCGCTGGCGAAAATCCGCGTAATCGGCCGGCGGATCATCGGGCGACGGCTTTACGTGCGCGCGATGCCTGCGGCGCGCGGCCGTTTCCTCGCGTGCGAACGCGCCGGCGAGCGAGGACCGCACGCGCGCGCACTCTTCCTCCACGTCGCGGGGCGCGGATCGCGCGCCGGACATGGCGGGCGGATCGGTCGCGAGCGCGGTGGACAGCGCGATCGCATCGGTCCAGCCGAGCCATTGACTCAGGCGGTCCGCGAGCGATTGAGCGGGTTCGTGAACTTCGAGATCGGCAAAATGTGCCAGCAGCCGAACGAGCGCCGGGCCGCTGAATGCCGTGCGTTTCAAGCCTTGCACAGTATCACCGGGGGCAAAAAGGACACTATTTTACCTGTGCGGGCGAAGTCGCTGCCCCGTTTCTTGTCGATTCGATGCAACGCGGCTGCGAACGCCGCGTCAGGGCGCCTTCGCGGGCATGAACGCGAACGGCTGCGTCGCGACGAAGCTGCCCGCCGTTTCGCCCGAGAAAACCTGGCCCGCGTCGATGGTCAGCTTCATCACCGGCGCGCCGGGATTCAGGTTGAGTTTTTTCAGCGAGACCCAGAACGTATCGGGCCGCGTCGCGGAATCGAAGTAATAGATCAGGTTCTGCTGGTCCGATACGGTGCGCCATATCGTCGATGAAAGATTGGGCTGCTCGGGCGTGCTGATGCCGAGCGGCACGCTCACCGAACGCATCACGCTCATCACGCTCGCCACCGCCTGAAACGCATACGACTTCTGCGGCACGCCCGCCATGTAGTTCGGATCGGCCTGCTTCGGAATCGCATCGAGCAGAAAGGATGCGCGCACGAAGCGGTCCGCCGCGCGGTTCGTGCCGGGCAGGAAACCCAGACCGCCGACGCTCTTCCAGTAAGTATCGATGGCAAGCTGTTCATCGTAGATCGGCGAGTTGGTCATCACCTTGTACTTCTTGCCCTGATGGATGAGAAGCTTGCCATTGATGTATTCGAAGATGGCCGAATCGCCGCGCGCATCCGACAGCGACAGATGAATCGTCAGCGGCTTGCCGTTGGGCAGCGGCGGCGCGATGATCTGGAACGGCTCACGCGAAAGCACATACACCGCCTGCCCGACGGTCGCGAAGTTATCGAGCGCATATTGCGCCCACAGGCTGATCGACATCGGATCGCGCTTCGGGTCCGGCTTGCCGTAATCGGTTTCCGCGAGATAGAGCGCATTGGCGACGAGCCCCCGTTCGTTCATGCCATCCACCGTGCCGATCTCATAGCCCGACACCACCACGCTGCCGTACTTCGATTTCCATTTGACCGATCGCGGCCCGGCGTTGCCATCGCGTTCGATGCCCGCGGGCATCACCCAGAGGTTGGAGCGCATGTCCTCGGACCAGTCCATCGTGCGGCCCGTTATCACGAGGCCTTTGTCGCCGACATAAAGTGCACGCGTGCACGCAAGCGCGAGCGATGTCGAGAGCAATGCCAGCGCGGCGAGGCACGCGATCTTTCGAGTCAGACGGGTCATGGCCGTGTTCCCTCTGTCGTTGGTCGAAGTGCGGGTCTCGTCCTTTCTTGGGCGGTGACAGGAATATCGGAATCCAGCGGCTTTGTAAAGGCGCACGCGACGCGACGGGCTGATCGCGAGCCTGCTTGACTACGAGCTTGAATTCACCTAAAGAAATTCAGTCCATTTCTCGTTCAAGAATTGATTTTCCGATCGTTGCGGATCACGCCGTATTCGGCGGCTATCAGTGTCGATGACGCTTATCGCGCTTCGCTTCATTGCGAAGGAAATCCCAGCGTCGTCGCTTTGGTGCGCAAGTCGGCGAAGCGGCCGCCCGGCGTCGGCGTCTGCGATGCGCCCTCCGCTGCTTTCGCCGTCTGCGATTTATCGACGGTGCCGATGCCCGTTCCGGTGGCCGGCGTGTTCGAACAAGCGAGGCCGAACGGCCCTTGCGCCACCGTGAGCGCCGGCGCGTCGGTGCGCGGCGCGTCGCTCAGGTCGAGCGCGTACGCCATGTTGAACGTGGTCGGATCGCTGCCGCGCGCGCCCAGCGGATCGAGCCCGAAGCGCCACGCGAGCAGTTGATGAATCGAGCTCGGATCGAACGGATAACGCGCCACATTGTTCGCGCGCACACGCGGCCCGAGCAGCATGCAGGGCACGCGAAAGCCGAGGCGGCCATCGTTGCCGAGTTTCTGTTCCGCCGACGACAGCGACCTGACCGGCGGCGCGACGTGCTCGAAGAACCCGCCCCACTCGTCATAGACGACGATCATGAGCGTCGTGCTCCAGTTCGGACTCGTGCGCAGCGCTTCGTAGATTTGCCCGAGCAGCGCCTGGCCATTGCGCACATCGGCATGCGGATGATCGTCGTTCGAAGTGCCGTTCGCCTCGCCGCCGAAGCTCGGATCGACCATGCAGAACGACGGCAGATTGCCCCCGGCCGCATCGGAAAGGAAGTCCGCAAAGAGCTTCGAGCGGCCTACATAGCGCGTTCCGTAGAGCGCCGTGAACGGCACGTCGTGGAAGTAGTACTTCGACGACACGTTCTTCGCGTCGAGCCGGTCCCAGATCGTCGATAGCGACGACGTGTCGAGCGTGTCGCTCAGACGGTCCGTCTCGCCGCTATGCAGATAGACGCGGTTCGGAAACGTATCGGCGAGAATGCCGCTCATGTAATAGTCGCAGACGGTGTATTGCGACACCGCCTGTCGATAGAAGTCGAGATCGCTGCCCGTGAAGTAACCGATCGGCAGCAGATCGCCGCGCGTCTTGTTCGTGTCGGACGTGAGCAGGAAGCCGTTCATCGCGCCGTTCGCGAGATGCGTGCGGCCCGCGTCGTATTCGTGATCGGGGTCCGCGAACTGGCAGCTCTGAAAACCGAAGGCCGCGTTGGCGGACAGCGAAAATGTCGGGTGCGCCTCGCCGAATGCATCGGTGAACTGCGTGCCCGCCTGCACGCCTTCGACGCCCGGCACCCAGCCGAGCATGTGATCGAAGGAGCGGTTCTCCATCGTCACGAGCACGATGTGATCGATGCCCGATGTCGCCGGCGCGGGCAACGCGGGACGCGGCAGGTTAGCGCGATCCGGCGGAATGTTGCCGATGGGGCTCGTCGGCGTGATGGTGCCGGAGTTGTCGTCGCTGCCACCGCCGCCGCACGCGGACAGCATGGCTGTGCCGGCGAGCGCGGCGAGCAGGCGGCGGCGTACCGCGTCGGGTTGGTTCGAGGGTTTCTGAGCCATGACGGCGCACCATGTGAGTGTTTTTATCGAACGCCGTTCGTTTGCAAACCCGGTTGCGCATCGGGACATCGAACGCGAACGGCTTGTGGGTGCCGGGGTTTAGCACATGGCGTTCCCGGCGCCCTCACTCACATGGCCGCGCCGTTACGGTTTTTCGACTACCGAGTGGCTCGCGCCGTTCGCGACGGGCGCGTCGAGCGAATACGCATCGACGCCATCGATGCAGCCGAGGTTCACGCGCCAGTGGTCGGGATTCGAGCGCGTCTGATGGAATGTATAAATTCCACAGTGCTTGCAGAAGAAGTGCCTGGCGACTTGCGTGTTGAACTGATAGAGCGCGAGTTCGCTTTCGCCTGAAAGGATGCGCAGCTTGTCCCTGGTGAACGGCGGCGACATCACCGCGCCGCGCCGCCGGCAAAAGCTGCAGTTGCAGCGCACGGCCGGCTCGGGCGGCGTCTGAACTTCGAAGGTCACCGCGCCGCAATGGCACGCGCCTTTGAGGGTCGTCGGGGTCATCGTGGGTGTGTCTCCCTTACGGTTTCTGTTCAGGCCGCGTCCTCCACGTACTGCGCGAGTCCGCGTCCGAACGACCAGTCCTCGCGTCGATTCGGCGCGAGCACGATCAGCACGTCCTCGGGGCGCAAGCCGGGCGATGTCGCGAGCTTCGTGGCCAGCGCCTTGTAGAACGCCTTCTTGGTCGCCGTGTCGCGCCAGTCGCTCGCGGTGATGTGGATGAACACGAGGTCGTCGCTGCGTTCGACGCCGAGATATCCGGGATCGTAGATGAAGTCGTCGCGGTCGTGTTCCTGAATCAACTGGAAGCGGTCGTCGGCGGGCACCTTGAACGCTTCGACGAGCGCTTCGTGGACACTGTTCGAGATCGCGCGGATGTGGTCGCGCGGCTTGCCTTTCACGAGCGAGATTCTGACGAGCGGCATGAGGGTTCTCCTTTCGGATCGAAAGTGATGAATAATGCATTCACTCTACGCCGCACTATGAATGCTGAAAATTCAATAGTTCTGCACCGACCGTTCGGGGAAACCGGATCATCGCGCCCGCAAGGCGTCGACGATGTTCATCCGCGAAGCCCGCATTGCCGGCAGAAAGCCGCCGACCAGTCCCATCACGAGCGAGAACCCGAGCGTCTTCGCGATGACCGAAGGCGTAAGGATGAATCGAAACGACAAATCCGCGAAGGTCTGGAAATTGGTCGTCGAGAACGAAGCGAACTGCATCAGCGCCGCGCAGCAGAGTCCCGCGACACCGCCGACGAACCCGAGCAGCAACGCTTCGAGCAGAAACGCGCCGAGCACATCGAAGCGCTTGAACCCGAGCGCCCGCAACGTGCCGATCTCCGCGACGCGATTCGCCACCGACGCGTACATCGTGATCATCGCGCCGATCATCGCAGCGATGGAAAAGATGATTGACAGCGTGAAGCCGAGAATATTGATGAACGTCGATAGCGCCTTCGACTGATCGCCGTAGAAAATCCGCTCGCGCTTCGCTTCGTCGGCGAGACGCGGGTCCACGTCGATATCGGCTCTGAAGCGCTCGAACGCGTCGCTGCGCGCGAGCCGCACGACCATCGACGAAAAGCTTGTGCGCCGGAACGATTGCATCAACTGATCGACATCGCCCCAGATTTCCGAATCGAAGCCGCTGCCGCCCGCATCGAAATGACCTACGACAGTCCAGTCGCGCTGCGCGAAACGCAGATGATCGCCGATACGCGTGCCGCCGAATCCCTTCGCGATGCTGCTCCCGACGACGATCTCCGACGACCCGCGCCTGAACATGCGGCCCGCCGTGAGCTGCACTTGCGGACGCAGTTGCACGCCCATCGGCGAGACGCCGCGAATCACGACGTTCGCGGGCGTGTTCGTGCCGAGCTTGGTGAGCGAGATCAGCACGACGGTTTCCTTCGATGCGAGCGGCGCGCCCTCGCCATTCATCGCGACCGAAGGATGCATCTCCATCACGTTCGCCTGATTGCGGTCGATCGCGCTCTGTATCTCCGTCTCCGCGCCCTTGCGGATCACGACGACGTTGTCCGCTTCGCCGGTCGAGACGAGCGTCTTCTTGAGGCCCGCGTCGAGCATCAGCACGGTCGCGAACACGAACACGACGAGCGCGAGGCCGCCCGCGGTCAGCATCGTCGTGAGACGGCGCGCCCAGAGATTGCGTGCGACGTAGGAAACGGGAATGGCCATCGCGCGTCCTCAGCCGATCGCCCGCAGGCCTTCGACGATGCGCACGCGGCTCGCCTGCACCGCCGGCACGATCGCCGCCGCCATCGCCACCACGAACGCGCACGCGGCCTGCAACAGCATGGTCTCGTGCGACACCATGAAGACCGGGAACACGCCGCCCGTCGCGTGCTTGAAGACTTCGGCCATCGGCGGCGTCGCCAGAATGCCGATGCCGCCGCCGATCGTGCAGATCGCCATCGATTCGCCGAACACGAGCATCGAGAGAAAGCCGGGGCCGAAGCCGAGCGCCTTCAGCGTCGCGTATTCGGTGGTGCGCTCGCGCGCGCTCATCGCCATGGCGTTCGCCATCACGGCCATGATGATGAGGATGACCACGTAGGACACGACGCGTATCGCCGCGATGATCTGATTGGACATCGCGACGAAGCCGAGCTGAAACGCCTGCTCTGTTTCGGTGAGGGTTTCGGCGAGCGAGTTCTTGAAGACGTTGTCGATGTTGCGCGAGACGACGGCGGCATCGTCCGGGTCCTTGATGCCGACCACATACACGCCGACCTGATCGACGGTGCGTTTGGTCGTCTTGCGGATCGTCTCGTTCAGATAGTCGTAGTGAAAGATGAGTTGCCGCGTGATGGTCGATTCATCGCGCCCTTCCATGATGCCGCGCACGACGAAGTCCCACGTGCCCGGATAGATCGTGCCCTTGAGCGGAATGACGTCGCCGACCTTGAAGCCGTATTGATCCGCGAGTTGCCGGCCGATGAGCGCGCCCTTGCGATCGCGCTGATAATCGGCGCGTTGCTGGTCCGGCACGATGAACTCGGGATAGAGATCGAGATAATTGTCCGACACGGCGAACTGCGCGAAGAAGTTCTTCGGATCGCGATAGACGCCGCCGAACCAGTTCGAGCGCGCGACGAGCGTCACGCCATCGACGCCGCGGATGCGGTTCTCGTAGGCGAGCGGCAACGGGAACACGAGCGAGATCGCATTGCGCGTGACGAGCCGCGCGTTCGACGCCGCCGCCGCGCCCGCATACCAGGCATCGACGACCGTATGCAGCAGGCCGTAGGCGAGCACCGCGATCGTGAGGCCGAGCACCGTCAGCGTGGTGCGCAGCTTGTGCCGCAGCGCGTTGCGCAGGATCAGCTTGAGCACGAACATGATGGTTCAGGGCCTGGTTCCATCGATCAGCTCGCCTTTCTCCAGATGCACGAGCGCCTTCGCCGCGCCCGCCGCGTGCGCATCGTGCGTCACCATGATAATGGTCTTGCCGAGCTTGTCGTTCAGGCGTTGCAGCATCGTGAGGACATCGGCGGCGGAGTTGCGGTCGAGGTCGCCGGTCGGCTCGTCGGCGACGATCAGCTTCGGGTCCGTGATCAGCGCCCGCGCAATCGCGACGCGTTGCTGCTGCCCGCCCGACAGTTCCGACGGATAGTGGCTCATGCGGTCCGCCATGTTGACCATGTCGAGCACCATCGCGACGCGCTCGCGCCGTTCGTGGCGCGTGAGGCGCGTCAGCATCAGCGGCAATTCGACATTCTCGAATGCGGACAGCACCGGCATCAGGTTATAGAACTGGAAGATGAAGCCGACATTCGCCGCGCGCCAGTTGGCGAGCGCGGCTTCGGGCAGGCGCGTGATATCGAGTCCGCCGACGAGTAGCTCGCCGCTGTCGGGCCTGTCGATGCCCGCGATCAGATTGAGCAGCGTGCTCTTGCCCGAACCCGACGGGCCCATCAGCGCGACGAAATTTCCTTCCGCGATGGATAACGTGATGTCGGTCAGCACAGGCACCGTCTGCACGCCGCGCCGATACGACTTGGCGACGTGGCTGATCTGAACGAGAGGCGTCGTGCTCACGCTATTTCTTCGCCAGCGTGACTTTCGCGCCGTCCTTGATCTTGTCGCCGGGCGCGAGCACGAGCACGTCGCCGGGCTTCACGCCCTGCACGGCCAGCAGATCGCCGATGCGCTCGCCCGTCGTCACGGGCACTTCGCGCGCGGTGTCGTGCTCGACGGCGTAGACCACCTTTTTGCCGTCGCGCGTGACAACGGCCGTTGGCTGTACCGCGACGACCGCCTTCTTCTCTTCGGGCGGCACGGGCTTCGACAGGAATGCGACCTTCGCGGACATCTCGGGCAGCACGCGCGCGTCGCGATCGACGAAACGCACTTTCACGAGCACGGTGGCCTTGGAGCGATCGACCGTCGGCACGATGCGCGACACGCGGCCCGCGAAGCGCACGTCGGGCAGCGCGTCGAGCTGGATCTCGCACGGCTGTTCGACGGCGATGCGCGAGATGTTCGACTCGGCGACATCGGCTTCGACTTCGAGCGTCTTCATGTCGGCGATGGTGACGACCGCGCCCTTGCTGTCCGACGCCGACGAAAACGGCGTGATGTTGTCGCCGACGTTCGCGTGTTTCTCCAGCACGACGCCGTCGAAGGGCGCGCGGATCACGGTCTGATCGACGGCCACTTGCGCGGCCTGCGCGTTGGCTTGCGCCGACGCGATCGCGGCTTCGTCGCTGTTGATGGACGCGTTGGCCTTGTCGAAGCGGGCGAGCGCGGCGTCGTACTGCGTCGCCGGAATCGCGCCTTGCGGGGCGAGAATCTTGTAGCGCCTGAGATCCACTTCCGCGTTCTTCAGCTCGGCGCGCTGAAGCTCCAGGTTGGCTCGCGCGACCTTGACCTGCGCCTGCGCCTGCAAAAGCGACGCGGCCACGTCATTGCTTTCGAGCCGCGCGATGATCTGGCCTTCCTTCACCGGCGTGCCCTCCAGCACGCCGAGCCATTCGACGCGCCCCTGACCCTTCGACGCCACCGCCGCCTTGCGCTGCGGCACGACATAGCCGGTAGCGTTCAGAAGCGTATAGCTCTGCGACGGATACACGGACGTGACAGTGGCGGTCTCGACGGCCTGCGGGCCAGCGAGACGAAACGCCACGGCGATGAGCGCAACGAGGATCGCCGCGATGACCACATAGCGAAGCCAGTTGCGCCGGCGTCGCGGCATCGCGGCGGACGGTCCCCGGTCGATTTTGAGTTTTTCTAGGTCGTGTTCAGCCAATTTATGGACGTGCGCCGCCGGATGGTCGGTCCTGCGGATCGGGATGCAGTGGAGGGATGGTCAGTATAGCGCCGACGCTTGCTGCGCTTACGAAGTCTTTACTTGACTATCGACACCCTCTCACGCGACGACACATCGCGTCCTTATTGGCTGCCGAAGCGCTTTTCGACATCCACCGCTTTATCGAGCCCGACGAAGCGGTTGTACTCGTCGAACGGCGTCAGACGATCGGCGATGGCATCCGTCGAACCTTCGCGCATGAACACGTCGAGCATGTCCTTCACCGCCTTGTGCATCGCGAGCATCGGCTCGATGGGGCTCAACGTGTAATCGAAGCCCATCTCGTAGGCCTCTTTCATCGACACGTAAGGGCTCTTTCCGGTTCGTGCCTGATTGAAGAGAATCGGCTTGCCGAGCGGCTTCAAACGGCGCGTGAGTTCACGCATATGTTCGATGCTTTCGGGCGCGTCGGCATAGAGCCCGTCGGCGCCCGCTTGTGCATACGCTTCGAGTCGCGCGATGGCGTCCTCGATGCCCGTGACCGCGATCGCATCCGTGCGCGCCACGATAAAGAAATCCGGATCGCGCCGAGCTTCGATCATCGCACGCAGTTTGAGCACCATCTCTTCCTTCGACACGAGCTGTTTGCCCGCATAGTGCCCGCACTTCTTCGGCAGCGCCTGATCTTCCAGATGCAGCACCGATGCGCCCGCTTCTTCCCAGAGACGCATCGTGCGCTGCACGTCGAGGATGCCGCCGTAGCCCGTGTCGGCATCCGCGAAGATCGGCACCGAGGTCACGCGGCATATGCGGCGAATATGCTCGAACATCTCCGTCTGCGACAGCACGCCGACATCGGGCTGTCCGGCGACGACCCCCGACGCGACGAAGCCCGATACATAGATGGACTTCGCGCCGGCCTGCTCGGCGAGCATCGCGGTGATGGCGTCGTGCGCGCCCATGCAAACGAATGGACCTTCCTTGAACAACTCGCGAAAGCGTGCGGAACGGGTCAAGATGAGTCTCCGGAAGTCAGGCAAGATAAGCCCAGCCGCGCGCCTTGCGATCGCCGGCGCGAAATTGCGCGATCTGTTCGCTCATGCGTCGCGTCTGGTCGATTTCATCCAGTCCTTCGAGCAGCGCCGCGCGCGGCGCTTCGTCGAACTCGAAGCGAATCGCATCGATTCCTGGCGCGCGTATTTCGAGCGCACGCAAGTCGACTTCGACATTCGCTCCATCGCGCGAAGCCATTGCAATTCGCTCGATAACTTCTGCATCGAGCCGCACCGCCAGCAAGCCGTTCTGCAGGCAGTTGTTATAGAAGATGTCGCCGAAAGATGGCGCGATCACGCAGCGAATGCCCGCTTCCTCCAGCGCCCATACGGCCATTTCGCGCGAACTTCCGCAACCGAAGTTCTTTCCGCCGAGCATCGTGCACGCATGACGAAACGCCGGCTGATTCAGCACGAAGTCTTCGCGCTCGCCGCTCTCCGGTCCATTGCCGCGATAGCGCAAGGTCTCCAGCAGATAAGGTCCGAGCTGACCACGCTTCAGTTGCGAAATGCGTTCGATGCGAATGATGAGATCCGTATCGACGTTATCGCGCAGGAGCGGCGCGGCCGGACCGATGATCGTCGTGACCGCTTTCATCGCGATGCTCCCGTTTGCGGCGCGGCGATATGCCCTGCGATCGCGCTTGCCGCCGCGACTGCGGGACTCGCGAGATGCGTGCGCGCACCCGGCCCCTGCCTGCCGATGAAATTGCGATTCGACGTCGATACGCAACGCTCGCCACGCCCGACGACATCGCCATTCGCACCGACGCACATCGAACAGCCCGGCTCGCGCCATTCGAAGCCCGCCGCGCGAAAGATATCGTCGAGCCCTTCTTCATGCGCCTGACGTGCGACCGTGAGCGAACCCGGCACGACCCACGCCTTCACGTTGCCCGCCACATGACGACCATCGACGATACGCGCGGCCGTGCGCAAATCCTCGATGCGGCTGTTCGTGCACGAGCCGATGAACACGCGATCCACAGCGAGTTCATCGAGATGCTGTCCCGCACGGACGCCCATATAGTCGATCGCGTCCTGCGCGGCCTGTCGACGCGATTCGTCCGCGAGCGACGCAGGATCGGGAATCGTGTCGTCGAGCGCGATCACATGCTCGGGGCTCGTGCCCCATGTGACCTGCACGCGTATCGCGGAAGCATCGACGATCACCTCGCGATCGAAGTGCGCGCCTTCATCCGTCGCGAGCGCTTTCCAGTCCGCGAGCGCGGCATCGAATTGCGCGCCGCGCGGTGCATATGGTTTGTCTCGCAGATACGCGAAGGTCGTCTCGTCGGGCGCGATCAGCCCGAACTTCGCGCCCAGTTCGATGCTCAGGTTGCACAGCGTGAGGCGCCCTTCCATCGACAGTTCTTCGATCGCATCGCCCGCATATTCGACCGCATACCCGGTGCCGCCCGCCGCGCCGATCCTGCCGATCACATACAGGATCATGTCTTTCGCGCTCACGCCTTCGCGCACGCGGCCGTCGAAGCGCACGCGCATCGTCTTCGGCCGCTTCTGGCGAATGGTTTGCGTCGCAAGCACATGCACCACTTCCGTCGAGCCGATGCCAAATGCGAGCGCGCCCATCGCGCCGTGCGTACAGGTGTGGCTGTCCGCGCACACGATCGACGTGCCGGGCAACGACAGCCCGAGTTCCGGCCCGATCACATGCACGATGCCTTGCCGGCCATCGTTGCCGATATCGAAGATGGGAATCGCATGATGCGTCATTTGCGTGCGCATCGCGTCCACCATTTCGGTGCTCCAGTCGGCGTCGCCCGCACTTCGGCCCGGCATCGTCGAGATCACGTGATCCAGCGTTGCGAACGTCAGCGCGGGACTGTCCACTTGCAGACCGCGCCGCTCGAGCACGCGAACCGCTTCGACGCCCGTAAGCTCGTGCATCAGATGTCGATCCACTTGCAGAAGATCGATGCCGCCAGCGAGATGCGCGATCGCGTGACTGTCCCACAGCTTGTCGAAGAGCGTTTTCATGTTTCAGTCGCTATGCGTGAGATGGCGCTGCCAGGCGAGGAACAGCATGTTGACGAGCGTCGCGAACACGAAGAGCATCAGCGCGAGCGCCATGATCGTGCTGGTTTCGTTGCGGTTCATCGCGATCATCAGCAAGCGTCCGATGCCGCTTTGAGAAGCGAACATCTCGCCGATCAGCGTGCCGAGCAGCGTCAACGAAAAGCCAATGCGCAAGCCTGAAACCACTTCCGGCACGCACGCGGGGAGCAGCACGTGACGCGCGAAATCGCCCGGGCTCATGCGATAAGTTCTGGCCGCGCGCGCGTAGATCGGGGGCATGTTGCGCACCGCGTTCATCGTGAAGAGCGTGATCGGCACGATGCCATGCATCACGCCGAAGACGATCTTCGCCCACAGGCCGAGGCCGCACGCGAGCAGCACGACGGGATAGAGCGTGACCTTGGGGATCGAGTAGAAGCCCATCATCAGCGGTTCCATCACGTCGCCGGCCATGCGCCGCGCGCCGAGCAGCAAGCCGAGACATACGCCCGCGATAGCCGATATCGCGAACGCCGATGCGAACGCGAGCGAGGTCACATAAAGACTCGCCGGGAAATCCGCATCGCTCACGATATGCACCGCGCGCTGCACGGTATGCAGGGGCGTGGTCAGCACATCGGGCCCGAGCACTTCGCTCAGGATCTGCCATAGCGCGACGAGCACGACGATCAGTACGAGCGCATCGGTCCAGCGCTGCGCGTGCCGCGTTCTCGTGCCGTGCGTGATGACGACGGTGCTCATGCCGCCTCCCTTCTGATGCGCCGGTACAGACGCCTTTCGGCCTGGCGCAGCAAGCCGTTGATCGTCGTGACGAAGACCAGCATCAGGACCATGAGACCGTACATCGTCGGATTGTCGAATGCGTTGTATGCGAACGCGATCTGATAGCCGAAGCCCGATCCCGACAACACGAACTCGCCCGCGACGACCGCGATGAACGCATATACCACGGTCAGCTTGATGCCCGTGAAGACGAAAGGCAGGCTCGCGGGCAGCGTGATCAGGCGAATCTCGTCGAGCGTGCTGAGACGGCATACGCGCGCGGTGCGCAGCAGTACGCGCGGTACACGTTCGAGGCCGTTGAGCGTGTTCACGGCCATCGCGACGACCGCGAACAGAAAGCCGATGCCGATGAGCGGCCATCGATTCAGCCCGAAGATCACGATGAGAATCGGATACAGCACGAACACGGGCACCGCATAGTACGAGAGCAGCAAGGGATCGAGCACACGGCGCAGTCGCGGCAAACGGTAGAGCAGCACGCCGCCGACGAATCCGACTATCACGGCGAGCGCCACCGCGGCCAGCGCGCTGCCGAGTGTCTGCACGATATCGACCGTGAATTGCCCCGACGTCAGAATGTCCCACGCGCTCACCGCCATGCGCGAAGGGGGAATGAACGATACCGGATTGATCCACGCAAGACGCGTGGCGATTTCCAAAAGCGCGATCAGCCCGACGACGAGTCCGATGCGCCAGCGCGCCGCCTCGTTCACGGCTGGCTCCCGAGCGCTTTCAATGCTTCGTCGCGAAGCAGGCCCCACACTTGCGCCGTGAGTTCGCCGAAGCGCGCATCGAGTGCGATCTTGCTGTCGCGCAGACGCGGCCAGCCCGTTTCGATCGTCGCGATGAAACGGCCCGGACATGCCGACATCACGCCGATGCGATCCGACAGCAGCACGGCTTCATCGATCGAATGCGTGATGAGCATCACAGTCGCGCCGGTATCGCGCCAGAGCTTCAGCGTTTCATCGCCCATCAGGAGACGCGTTTGCTGATCGAGCGCGCCGAAGGGTTCGTCGAGCAACATGAGACGCGGGCGCACGACCATCGCGCGCGCAATGCAGACACGCTGACGCATGCCGCCCGAAAGTTGTGCCGGATACGCGCGTGCAAACGACTTCAGGCCCATGAACGACAACGCGTGATCGACTCGCTCGCGCACTTCGTTCTCCGGCACGCCCGCGCGGCGCGCGGCGAACGCGGCATTGTCGAACACGTTGAGCCACGGAAAGCTCGCGTCCTCCTGAAACACGACCGCGACGCCGTCGGGCACTTCGCGTCCCACCGGTTGCCCTTCGAACTCGACCGTGCCGCCGCTCGCGGGATTCAGACCCGCGAGCACGTCGAGCAAGGTGGACTTGCCGCATCCGGAAGGGCCCACGACCGAAAAGAATTCGCCCGCGCGCAATTCGAGACTCACCGGCCCGAGCGCATGAAACGGCGGCTTGCCCGCGATGCCGGGATAAATGCGCGTGACATCGGTGAGTCGCGCCTGCACGCGCTCCGTGTCCTGCGCGGCGGGATCGCGCGATACGACCGATATCTTCGTGCGACGTGACAACACGCTCATCGCGGCCTCACTTCTTCGTTTGCAGATCGGCGGGAAGCAGCGATTCGTCGACGATCTTCGACCAGTCGAACGGGCCTTCCGGAATCGCCTTCACGAGTATCAACCCCTTCAGCACTTCGTCCATGCCCTTGCGATCGAAGCTGCCTTCGCTCCAGTACTTCGGATCGGACTCCAGCACGTTGTTCAGCGCGGAAGCCGCCACTGCCGGGTCCATCTTGTACTGCTTCGCCAGAATCTGCGCGGACTCGTCGCGATGCGCGGCCATGTATTGCACAGCCTTGCGGCGCGCCTTGATGATCCCCTTGATCACTTCGGGATGCGTCTTCAGATAATCGGTTCGCACGATGCCGACCGTCTGTGTTTCATTGGGCACGATATCGGTCGAACGAAACGCGATGCGCAACTGATCCTTCTTCGCGCTATACGAAGGCTCCGTCATGTAAGCGACATCGACCGCGCCCTGCTGCAATGACGTGAGCATGCCGCTCGAACTGCCGACGGGCTTGCGCTGCACTTGCCCCGTCAATCCTGCGCGATCGAGCGCGATCGTGACGATGGTATCGGTCGTCGACTTCGGACTGCTATAGCCGATCGTCTTGCCTTTCATCTGCTGGATACCGGTGATCGTGCCGTCCTTCTTTTCGACCCAGACGAGATCGGCGAGGCTTTGCACGCCGCCATGCACGATGGTCAGATCGACACCCTGCTTCACCGCGGAGATGGCCGCGGGCAATGCGACTTCGCCATAAGGAATCTCGGACGCCATCGCGTTGCGCACCGTGGTGCCGCCGCCTTCCGACGTGATGAAGCCCGTCACGTCCACGCCTTCTTCCTTGAAGAAGCCCTTCTCCATCGCGACCGCGAAGGGCACGCCGTACATGCCGTCGCCCCAATGCGTGACGGTGAGCGGCGCGGCGCGCACGCTGGCGCCGCAAACGCAGGCGGCGGCGAAAGACATGAGACAGGCACCGCGCGCGAAGCTCCCGATTTTTCCAAGCGCAAACATGTAGGGTCTCCATCCATGATCGGCGGTCTCGCAGCGTGCTCGGCGCATGCGGCCGCACTGTGGTTTTACGGACCTGCTCTGGACGTGCTGCTTGCTGAATAACCGTGCAAGTTAATGTATGCATTAAACGCGCGAAAGTCCAGACTCGCCGAGGGCGTACATACCCTCGTCGCATCGGGCGCAACTCTTGTTTCAGGCTTGCTGGATGCCGTATTGCTGCAGCACGTTGGTCTGGTCGCGCCAGCCGCGCTCGCGATGAGCGCGATACAGCTCGCTCGCTTTCGCTGCATCGCCGCAACGCATCGCGTCGATGATGTCGTAATGCTCCTGTATCGACTTCGACGGCTGCGGATGCGCCTTTACCATCTGCGTGAAGCGGCGCACGCGATGCACCTGATCGCGGCAATTCATAACGATGCCGTGAAGCCGCGCATTGCCGCTCAATGCGATGAGCGTCTCGTGAAAGACCTCGTCCGCCGCCGCCCACGCAAGCATGTCGCCGCGTTCGAGTGCGGCGGTCATGGCCTCGCATGAGTGAACGAGCGGCGCGAGCTCTATGCCCTTTCTCGACGCGACGAGCGCCGCCGCCGTCGATTCCAGGCTGATCAGCACCTGATAGATGTGTTTGATATCGGAGATGGACGTCGGCACGATGCGGATGCCGTGACGCGGCACGATCTGCACGAGGCCTTCGCCTTGCAGACGCAGCGCCGCCTCGCGAATCGGCGTGCGGCTGAAGCCGAGCATCAGCCCCAGTTCCTGTTCCAGCAGATACGAACCGGGCGTCAGTTCGCTTTCGATGATTCGCCGGCGCAGTTCGCGATAAGCAAGCTCGGTCGTGTTGCGTCTCGCGGGTCTCGCGCTCTCGATGGATTTGTCGTTCAATGAAGCGGCCATGCCTGAGCTCCCCGATCAATCTCCGTCTTGCGCCGATGGTAACACCGCGTCAAACGCTGGTGAGATGCGCGACGAGCTTGCGGCATGCCTCGGGCAACGCATCGAGCGAACGCACGCCGATGAGCAATTCGCGCGCGGCCCATGCATCGGTCAATGCGACGACGGCGAGCGCGTGTTGCTTCGCCACTGCTTCGGGCATCACGCCGAGACCCAATCCCGCTTCGATCATCAGACATTGCGCGTCATAGCTCGACACCTGAATGCGCACGCGCACCGGGCGTCCGAGTTCGTTCGCCGCACGCGTGAGGCACTGACTGATCGCGGTATCGGCCGGCAATGCGACGAACTCTTCATCGAGCGAATCGGTGAACGCAATCGAGCGTGCCTGCGCCAATGCATGTCCCGGCGGTGTCGCGAGCACGAGGTTGTCGGTGCGATACGGAATCGCGTGAATCGCATGACCGTGAGGGACGGACGTGAACACGCCGATATCCGCCGCATTGTCCGCGACGGCGCGCACCACTTGCGCGCTCGGCTTTTCATCGAGCAGGATGCGCACGTTCGGATGGCGCGCCGCGAACGATTGAATGTCGCGTGGCAGAAACTGAACGATCGACGATATGTTCGCGGCAATGCGCACGATGCCGCTCGTGCCGCTCGCGAAGTCGCGCATCTGAATGGCGATATCGTCGAATTGATGCAATGCACGATGCGCAAGCGCCGCTAGCCGGTCGCCCGCTTCGGTCGGCTCGACGCCCTTATTCGTGCGGCGCAATAGCGGCACGCCGAACATGGCCTCGATCTCGCTGATGCGCCTGCTCACCGCCGCGGCCGCGATATGTTCGCCATGAGCGGCTGCGGCGATCGTGCCTGCATCGACGACGGCGAGGAACAGTCTCAGCGAAAGCGGATCGATCGGCGGCATGGAAGGCGGCTTCTCTCGTAAGACACGTCCGCAGTGTACTTAAAGAACGCGTGCCATCGCAGACGGCGATGACGGCATGACGAAGCATAGCTTTGCCACATAACCCGGCGCGCGGAAAATGCCTTGAATCAGGCACTCGCGAGGGGAACCGTCATGCAGGAAGCCGCCGCCGCAACCCGAATCCGCGTGTTCTGGCAACCGGGATGTTCGTCGTGCCTGCGCACGAAGGAATTCCTTGCACGCCAGGGCATAGAGTTCGAATCGATCGACGTGCACAACGATCCCGAGGGCCGCGCCGCGCTCGCGGCGCTCGGCGCGCGCAGCGTGCCTGTGGTCGCGTTGGGATCGAAATACACGCTATGCCAGTCGATCAACGATGTGATCCGCTTCCTCGATCTCAAGACCACGCCGACGCCGCCCTTGCCGCCCGCCGAGCTCGTCGCCAAACTCGCGCATGTGCTCGAATCCAATGCGCGCTACACGCGTCAATTTGGCGCCGATTACTTTCGCAAGCCTTTTCGCAATCGCAATCGCACGCCCGCTGGTCTGACGTTCCACGTGTTTCGCGTAGCTGAAATGGGCGTTCAGGCCGCGCATCAGATCGAATTGCGCTTCGAAGGCTTCGACGATCAGCCGCCAGATGAATGGCAGGCGGAAGATATCGCGCGCTGGGGCGAAAGCGTGCGGGAGAAGCTTCTCGACTGGTGGGAGCATGAATCCGACCGCACGCTCTCGTATGACGTGCCGACCTACTACGGCCGCCGCTCGATGCACGAAGTGCTCGAACGCACCGCATGGCATAGCGCGCAACACACACGGCAAGTCATGCTGATGCTGGAGAGCGACGGCGCGACGATCGATCGCCCCTTGACGGCGGACGACCTCGGGGGCTTGCCGCTGCCGGAAGAAGTCTGGGACAAGTGATCGATCCTCTGTCGGTCGCACGGCAGGCGCGCAAGTCCGTTCGAGCCGCCCTTCATCGGGGCGGCTTCTTTTTAACGTGCGCTAACGTATACGTTGAGCAATACGCCGAATTTCTTTTCATATAATGAAGGCATTCCATCCGCCTGCGTCTGGCCCGGCGGATATATCGTCCGTGCATCGACGGCAACGTTTTCGGAATGCCCATCATGGCTCCAGCCCCGACCGCCGAAGCGATTACCAGAACGCGCGAGAAATCGACCGACACGGTTTATCAGGCACTGCGCGAAAAGATCCTCAGCAACGAACTGCGCCCCGGCACGCAGATGCTCGAACAGGAACTCGTACAGTTGTTCGGCGTGAGCCGTACGCCGGTGCGTGAAGCGCTCATTCGTCTACAGAACGAACATCTCGTGCAGATCATTCCGCGCCACGGCGTGCGCGTGCGCAATGTGTCGATGACGGATATCGAAGAGGTCTTTCAGGTGCAGACGAGTCTCGAAGCG
Organism: Caballeronia jiangsuensis; assembly: GCF_046030135.1. Taxonomy (NCBI): domain Bacteria; kingdom Pseudomonadati; phylum Pseudomonadota; class Betaproteobacteria; order Burkholderiales; family Burkholderiaceae; genus Caballeronia; species Caballeronia jiangsuensis. The sequence goes on along the minus strand of NZ_JAQQDB010000002.1, from coordinate 306,264 downwards.
ACAGCGGCTTCGACCGTCGCCGCGCGCAAACCGGGCGCGCGAGAACTGAAACCGTTGGAGAAAGCGTGCACGGAAATGGAGCGCGGCTTCGCGAAGAACGATCGCGAAGCATGGTCGGCGGCGCGTGAAGCGTTCTACGCGCGGCTCGTCGACATGAGCGATAACCCGCGACTCACGCAGATCGTCGGCGAATGCTCGGATCAGGTGCGCCGCGTGCGCGAACTGACGCTGCGGCTGATCGATCCCGACGAATCGCAAGCGCGCGATCTGCACGCGATCATTGAAGCGCTGCGGCAGGGCGATGTGTCGGCGGCGCAAGCGCTATGCCGCGAGAATCGCGCGCGCAATCTTCAGATGCAAATCGAAGCGCTGCAACGCTTCAGGATTCTCGACGTCTGATCACGAAGCGTGCAAGGCCGTATCGCGCAACGCGATCACCGGCGCCTTCCGCGCGACGCCTGTAGTTGCGATCAACACCTCTCGATTCGTATGGCGGCACACCACGTTGCGCACGTGGTTCACGCCCCACTTCAAGAGGCCGGGCTTTCTTGCGCCGAGCACGATGAGGTCCGCATCGAGGCGCTCGGCTTCATCGGCGATCACGCGCCCGATACTGCGGCCGTCTTCGGGCAGCGTGCGCGTTTGCCAGTCCGCTTCGATGCCCGCGCGCGCAAGCATCTTTTCGCTATTGCGGCGAATCACGAGCGCGAGCTGATTGACGAGCGCGGGCATGTCGCAAAGACATTCCATCTGCCAGCCCGCCCACGACGGAACCGATTCGATCACATGCAGCACGGTCAGACGCGCGTTGTTTTCACGCGAGCGTGCAATGGCGGCAGACAAGGCGGCTTCGCTGAAGTTCGGTCCCACGGCGACGAGAATATGCTGGTTCATGGCGCAACCCTCCGATCATTGGACAGCGCCGTTTGCGGGCGGCCGTCGTTTATTCATGACGTCATGATCGGCGCCGACAATTAGCGCAAACTGAGCGCGCGCTTCGGAAGACGTTACGATGCGATAAATCAAACTGATGGCATCCATTTACCTTTCATCATGGACAATCGCGAACTGCTCAACCTCGCGTACCTGCGCGCGTTCCGTCTCGTCGCGCAGACGGGCAGCGCCACGCGCGCCGCCGCCGCGCTATTCCGCGCGCAATCGGCGGTTACGCGTTCGTTGCAGGAGCTCGAAGCGGCCGTCGGCGAGACCTTGCTGGAGCGCCGTCCGTCGGGCATGCTGCCGACCCCCGCCGGGCGCGCCGTGCTGTTGCGCTGCCAGCGCATCTTCGCGGAACTGGAGGAGCTGGCCCAATGGTGCGCGACGCGACAGTCGCGCCGCCGAACCGCGTCGGACGGCACGCTTCCCGCCTTTCTGCTCAACACACGGCGGCTGCAATTGTTCTCCGCGCTCGCACGTCATCGTCATATGCCGAGCGCGGCGCAGACCTTGGGCCTCAGTCAGCCGGCCGTCAGCAGCGCGATCCGCATCATGGAGACGGGCGCGGGGATGCAACTGTTCTATCGCAGCCCGCGCGGGCTGCTGCTCACGAGCGAAGGCGAAACCTTCGTCCTGCACGTGCGCCGCGCGCTGAACGAGCTGCGCCATATTCCCGATGATCTCGCGGCATTGCGCGGCACGATTCAGGGTTATGTCACGGTCGGCGCGCTGCCGCTCGGCAGAGCGTTGATCTTGCCGGGCGCGATCGCACGCGTCGCCGCGCAATATCCTGGCGTGCGCATCGTGACCGACGAAAGCGCCTACGAAACACTCGTCGCGGGACTGCGCGCGGGCGATATCGATTTCGTGCTCGGCGCATTGCGCCAGAACGATGCGTCGAGCGGTCTCGTCAATGAGCGCATGATGTCGGAAGACATTGTCGTGCTCGCGCGTCGCGGGCATCCGCTCGCGAGTGAAAGTGGATTGACGCTCAAGGATCTGATCGCCGCGCAATGGATTCTGCCGCGCAGTCAGGCGCCCGCGCGCGGTATGTTCGAAGCGCAGTTCAAGCGCGGAAAGCTCAAGCCGCCGATGCCGACCGTCGAGACCGCCGATCTCGCGGTTATTCGCGGTCTTTTGATGCATACGGATATGCTCGCCGCCGTATCCGCTCAACAGTTGCACTACGAATGCGAATCGGGGCAACTCGTGGTGATGGACATTCCTCTGCACAACACGCGGCGCGAAATCGGACTCACCATGCGCGCGGGCGGCACGCCATCGCCGGCGGCACGCGCGTTGATCGATGCGATCCGCCTGACCGTCGATCAGCTCGGGCATGAACTGCGCCGCGAATCGCCCCGCATCGTCAGAACCGTCGGCTGATAGCCTGGTCATCTAAATCGTTTATCGCGATAACATTTTATGGTGCCGTTAGCGCGATCACTGCAACGAACAGGGAGAAGCAATGAACGAGCAGCAATGGATTGCGATGGACGAGTACCTGTGCGACCGGACGCAAACGCCGGACGAAGCGCTCGACGCGGCCTTGAAGTCCAGCGTCGAAGCGGGACTACCCGCGATCAACGTCGCGCCGAATCAGGGCAAGCTGCTGCAAATGCTCGCGCGTCTGCGGGGCGCGCGCCGCATTCTCGAACTCGGCACGCTCGGCGGATACAGCACGATCTGGCTCGCGCGTGCCTTGCCCGCCGATGGCACGTTGCTCACGCTCGAAGCTGTCGAGCATCATGCGGACGTCGCGCGAAAGAATATCGAACGCGCGGGCTTGTCGGGCGTGGTGTCGATCTTCGTGGGCGATGCCGCCGATACGCTCGAAGGCTTCGTGCGCGATGGCATCCCGCCTTTCGATTTCATCTTTCTCGATGCCGACAAACAGAGCTATCCCACGTATCTGCAACTCGTGTTGCGTCTGAGCCGCCCGGGCACCGTGATCGTCGCGGACAACGTGATTCGTCAGGGTCGCGTCGCGGATGCGGGCAGCAGCGACCCCGACGTGATCGGCGTGCGCGCATTCCTGGATATGCTCGCCGCGGATGCGCACGTCTCCTCTACCGCAATTCAGACGGTCGGCAGCAAGGGATGGGACGGATTCTCGCTTTCGGTCGTGTCGTGATCGGCGGCTTCAGCAATCCGCTGGCAAATATTCCAGGCAACCGATGGAATAAAACGCTCGTTTAGAAGGTTAGCGCATCGAGAGCCCAAAAAAATAGATGCGCCAACATGGACGAGCCGATTACCGAACCAGACATTCAAGCCTTCGCGAACGGCGTGCTGTCGTCCGCGAGGGCGGCGCGCGTCGGCCGATATCTCGGCGCGCGGCCGGTGAATCGGCGCTTGCAACGTGCCATCGATCGCGCCGCATCGCACGATGCCACGCGCACGAGAAGCGTCGTGCGTCACGCATTCGTCGCCTTGTGCATCGCTATGGCCGTCGCCGGCTGGTGCGCTGCAACGCACGTCTCTGCGGATATGCTCGATGCCGTCGCTGTGATGGCCTTGATGGAGACTTCGAACCAGCGCGGCACGAACGTGCGTCCGCTCGTGTCGCACGATCCGCACTTCATTGAACTCACGCCGGTCGGCTTAGAACTGATCGCGACCCGGACGCGGCGCGGCGGCAAGTTCGCGCATATCGACGAATACGACTATCGCAACGTGGAGGGCGAGAGCGTCGTTCTTCTGATCGCGTCCGCGCCATTCACGAGCGATGCGCCGCACTGGAGCGCGCGGCGCGTCGGCGAAATCCGCCTGCTGACATGGGTTATCGGCGGCACGCGCTATGTGCTCGCGGGACAGGCGGGCACGCGCGGCGTCATGCGCGCCGCCGACGCCTTGACGCTGACGGCGCGAGAGGCGGAATAAATGGACATCCGCGACGACTTGACGGAACACCTCCCGAGACTGCGCCGCTATGCGCGCGCGTTGCTGAACAATCGGGAGCTCGCGGACGATCTCGTGCAGGATACGATCGAGCGCGCCTTGTCGCGCGCGCAAGGATTCGAAGCGGGCACCGATCTGCGCGCATGGCTTTTCACGATCATGCACAACGTATTCGTGAATCAGGTCAGCAAGGCGTCGGCGCGTGCGATCCACGTATCCGTCGACGATGAAGACTTGAGCGAGCGCGAGTTCGCGATACCGGGCGGCCAGATCCGTTCGCTCGAAGTGCGCGATCTCGACTACGCTTTGCAGCGTCTGCCCGCCGAGCAGCGTGAAGTCGTTCTCCTCGTTGGCCTGGAAGAAATGAGCTACGCGGAAGTGGCGATCGCGCTCGATATTCCCATCGGCACTGTGATGTCGCGCCTGTCGCGCGGACGCGAACGCCTGCGCGCGCTGATGGCCGGCACGCAACCCAGTGCGAAGTTGAAGGTGGTGCGATGAACGACCAACAGACTCCGATCAGCGAAGAAGATCTGCATGCTTACGTCGATGGCGCGCTTTCGGCCGCACGCCGCGAACAGGTCGAGCGCGCCATCGAACTAAATCCCGCTCTGGCCGCGCGCGTGAGCGACTACTTCTCGCTCAATAACATGTTCCATGAGCGCTACGATCGCGTGCTCAACGAACCCATCCCCGCGCGCTTGCGCACGCTGAAGAAAGCGCGCTGGCTCGGCGCGGCGAACTGGCCGCGATTCGCGGGCATGGCGGCGGCGCTCGTCGCAGGCATCGGCATTGGCATCGGCACGAACATGGGCCGCGATGCGCTGTCGCTGCCGAACACGAGTGCATCGAGTGCAGCGAATACGCGCGACGTGAGCGCCGAAGGCATGGAAGCGATGGCGCGTCAGGCCGCGCTCGCACATGTCGTGTACATGCCCGCCGTCGATCGTCCTGACGATATCGGCAAGGACCGCGAGCAGGACTTCGTTCCGTACCTGTCGAACAAACTCGGCACCGACGTGCATCCGCCGCTGCTCACGAAAAGCGGCTTCGAACTGATGGGTGGACGCATTCTGCCCGGCGACAACGGCCCGACCGCGCAATTCATGTATCGCGACGCCAAAGGCGAGCGCGTGACGCTCTGCATCGCGCGTCGCAAGACAAGCACGAACACCACCGCGTTCAAGCTGTATCAGGACGGGCCCGTGAACGTGTTCTACTGGATCGATGGCGATTTCGGTTACGCGGTGTCGGGCGGTATCGACCGCAAGGTGATGCTCGAACTCGCCCACGATGTGTACGCGCAACTGACGCCATCGACGCCGGGTTGATCGCTTACTCGGAAGGGATCTCTTGCCTGCTCAGACCAGGCCACCTGCCGCGCATCGCAGCCATGCCCGTTTGCGATGACGCCGGCGGCAGTTTTCTGCATTCGACATGCATGCCGCGCGAAGACGCAGCCGTCACGAACTTGTCGATTTCCTCGCGCACGTCGGGATCGACATAGTCGGCTCGCGAGGCATCGAAGATCACGGTCGCGCCATCGGGGATGGTGCGTAGATGATGCTTCAATGTGACCTTGCCGAGAAACGAAACGTCCTTGCGGAACGACACGAGGTAGTGATCGTCGTGCTGCGTCATCGTGATCGGGCGCTTAAGGTTCGCGCGGATCGCGAGCAGGAGACTGCATCCGATGCCGAGCAGAATGCCCATCAAGAGGTCCGTCAGCAACACGCCGGCAATCGTCACGATGAACGGCGCAAAGCGTTCGATGCCCTGCTTCGCGACGGCCGCGAACAACGAAGGCTTGGCGAGCTTCAGGCCCGTGAAGATCAGGATCGCCGCGAGACAGGCGAGCGGAATCAGGTTGATCACGCTCGTCAACGCGAACACGCTCACGAGCAAAAGCGCGCCATGCACGAACGACGACCAGCGCGTCTGCGCGCCCGCATGCACGTTCGCCGAACTGCGCACGATGACCGACGTGATGGGCAACGCGCCGATTGCACCGGCCATCATGTTGCCGATGCCTTGCGCTTTCAGCTCACGATCGGGATGCGCCGTGCGCTTCTTCGGATCGAGCTGCTCGACGGCTTCGAGACTCAGCAACGTTTCGAGACTCGCAACGATGGCGAGCGTGAAGGCGAGCCGCCATACATCGGGATTCACGAACTGCGAGAAGTTCGGCAACGCGAGCGCATGGGTGAACGCAGCGAACGATTCGAGCGACGGCAACGCGACGCGATGTTGCGCGGGCGGTGCGAAACCCGGCGCGAACAGGTCGAGCAACACCGTCGCGCCGATGCCGAACGCGACCACCGCGAGCGGCGCGGGCACTGCGCGCACGAGCGCGAAGCGGCGCATCGCGCGCGTTTCCCAGCCTGCGAGCATCGCGAGCGATACGACGGCAACGATGCACGCCGCCGCGGAGACAGGACCGAACGGCGTGCCGAGCATGCCGGGACCGCTCGCGGCCGGCGCGCCTTCGTTGGCGAAGCCCGCGGCGAGCGGAAGCTGCTTGATGACGAGCAGCAGGCCGATCGCGGCGAGCATGCCCTTGATGACCGACGAAGGCACATAGGCCGCGAAGCGCCCCGCCTTCAACATGCCGAAGCCGAACTGGATCGCGCCCGAGAGCAGCACGGCGAGCAGGAACGCGGAGAAGCTGCCGAGCCCGGCGATGCCATCAACGACGATCACGATCAGGCCCGCAGCCGGACCGCTCACGCTCAGTTGCGAGCCGCTCAGCAACGCAACGACGAGTCCGCCGATGATGCCCGACAGCAGCCCCGCGAATGGTTCGACGCCGGATGCATTGGCAATGCCGAGGCATAGCGGCATCGCGACCAGAAACACGACAGTGCCCGCGAACATGTCGCGCGGGAAAGTGGCGATACGGTTACCAGAGTTCATGATTTTTCTTGGAACGAGTTGGGGCCTGCGAACGTCGCGAAAGCGACATCGCATCGTCAGGCGATCGATTGGAAAGAGCGGGCTTAAGCGGCCCGCAGCGATGTGACCTGCGCGCCCGCAGTGGCCCGCGTTTCGCCTTCGTCCGCATAGCCGGACGCGAGGACGTTGATAAGGCCGTCGTGAAGGCCGAAGATCCAGCCGTGAACGAGCGGTGGCTCGTCTCGCTCGAAAACGATTGCGTGCTGCCGCAAGAGACGCACTTGTTCGAGCACGTTCAGCTCGGCGAGGCGGTTCGCGCGCGCATCGAGTTCCTCGAATGCATCGAGCTCGTGCCGATGCCGTTCCCCCAATGCGCACAGTGGCGCGATCCGGCGATTCACGTGCGGCAAGTCGCTCGACTGCGGCAGGAGCGAGGCGCGCACGCCGCCGCATCCGTAATGCCCGCATACGATCACGTGATCGACTTTCAGCACGCGCACCGCGTATTCCAGCACGCTCATCGTGTTGTCATCCGAGGCAGAGAACAGGTTCGCGATGTTGCGATGAACGAACAGATCGCCAGGATTGGCGTTCGTCACCGTCTCGGCCGGGACGCGGCTATCCGCGCAGCCGATCCACAAAACCTTCGGGCTTTGGCCCTGCGCGAGACGGGGGAAGAATTGCGCATCGGCGTGCGCGGTCTCGTGTGCCCAGGCAATGTTTTCCAACAACATTCGTTTCGGTCGATTCATGCATTTCTCTCCAGAACAGGCGCGTCTTTGGTGCATGACGCAAAGAATCGAAAAGGGCCGCATCTACGTTGCAGTGCAGCGAGTTCCTTACGAATAACTTTCGCAGAAAAAGTTCAGCGGCGTCCAGAGAAAAAAATATGACGATATGAATCTCGCGTTTTGTTCAACGCTTCGGCGCGCGACGTCTGATAACCTTGAGCGCTTCAGATTCAGCTTTCGCGAACACATGACCGATTCAGCAGCAAGCATCGACACGACACGTTTCATCGAATGCAACGGCGGCGCTTATCCAGTACGGATCGAGTATCAATGGTTGAATCCGGAACGCGTCGATGCGCCCATCGCGTTGTTCCTGCATGAAGGCCTGGGCTCGATCGCGTTATGGAAAGGCTGGCCGCAGCAGCTTTGCGATCGCCTGAATTGCCGGGGTCTCGTGTATTCCAGGCCCGGTTACGGGCGCTCCACGCCACGTCGATCCGGCGAACGATGGCCGGTCGAGTTTCTGCATCGGCAGGCGCAAGAGGTGTTGCCCGCATTCCTCGATGCACTCGGCGTCGACGCTGAAGAACGCTCGCACATGTGGCTCATCGGGCATAGCGATGGCGGCACGATCGCCCTTCTTTACGCAAGCGCGTTTCCCGAAGCGCTCGCCGGTCTCGCCGTCATGGCGCCGCATTTGTTCGTGGAACCGATGACGGTCGAAGGCATCGAGAAAGCGCGCAGCACGTATGAAACGACATCGTTCAGAGACAAGCTTCAGGCTTATCACGACGACGTGGATTCAGCCTTCTACGGATGGAACGATGCGTGGCTTAATCCCGCGTTTCTGCAGTGGGATATCACGGAAGAGTTATCGTCGATCAGGCGGCCGTTGCTCGCCATTCAAGGCTATGACGACGAATATGCGTCGATGCTGCAAATCGATAAGATCAAGGCGGCTGTCGATCACGCGCAACTCGTCAAGCTGACGCAGTGCCGGCATTCACCGCATCGCGATGCGACCGATGAAGTGAACGATGCGATCGCCGCTTTCGTGCGCGCGCATCGAGGTTGAATCGGCATCGAGCACGAATCAACCCGCGTCCTGCGTCTTCGCCGACGCCTCCTGCGCCCGCCTCAGCCGCTCGCGGCTATTCGACAAATGCATGCGCATCGCCGCGCGCGCCGCTTCGGGATCACGACGTTCGATCGCATCGTAAATATCTTCGTGCTCGCGATTCACGCGATCGAGATACCCGGCGGGATCGTTGTGCGCGAGCGCCGCCGAATTGACGCGCGTGCGCGGGATGATGGTATTGCCAAGCTGACTCAGGATGCTGTGGAAGTAACGGTTGCCCGTGGCCTTCGCGAGTTCGAGATGAAACGCGACGTCCGCGGCGACGGCGTTGCCCTCGCCCGCTTCGATAAGCCGCTCGAAGTCGTCGAGCGCGCGACGCATCTGCGCGAGATTTTCATCCGTGCGGCGCATGGCGGCGAGACCCGCCGCCTCCGCTTCGAGGCTGATGCGCAGTTCGAGAATCGCCATCACATCGCGCACGGTGAGATCGCCCGCGGCCTCGATCTGGAAACGGTCCTGGTCGCTCGCTTCGAGCACGAACGTGCCGATGCCATGACGCGTCTGCACGAGCCGTCCCGCCTGCAACCGCGAGATGGACTCGCGCACGACCGTGCGGCTCACGCCAAGCTGCGCCATGATTTCCGATTCAGTCGGCAGCTTGTCGCCGGGTTGAAGCGCGCCGCTCCGAATCCGTTCCGACAACTCGGCGACGACTTCCTCGGTGAGGTTGCGGGAGCGGCGAAGCGCGCCGGACGCGAGGGCTTGGGACATTGAAAGGCCGGTCTTTGTGTGCTCGATGGGTCATTATAGGGCGCGCGGAACAGCTTGTACGATGACTATTGACTCGCGCTGCATCGCTGCGCGCAGCACTAGACGCAGGACTCACTTTAATGAGAAGCGAATGCCGATTCATACCGGCCGCATTCGACGCCGCTCCGGCCATGATGGAAAACCCCATCAAAATCATGCGATTAGGGCCAAAACAAAGCGTTGATAAACCGTCTGTTGCGGCGTAAAGTTCAAGTACCGCATGAAGTGAAAACGCGCCAGCCAGGCGGCATCAGCCACGCGCCGGCGGCGTGATCGTTTTGAAACAAGGCTCGCGAATCCATGCCGCATCCGTTGGATTCGCCATCATCTCGCGCAGTCGCGAGCCTGATACAGCGGTTCACCGGCTCGTCGCCGCGCGTGTCTATGCGTTACACCACGCGCCTTGCGCCTCTCGCGCGTCTCACTCATCGATCAGGCGAAAGCCGGTGCACATCCGTATTCACAATCGCAGATTTCGCGGCGATACTGATGCGCGGCATCGAGGTTGGCAGGCAAGGAGACGAGCAAATGATGCGTGAAGTAATCGGAGCGTTCCACGGCTCCCGTAAGCTGGATGAAGCACTTGAAGACTTGCGCGCGGAAGGCATCGCGGCCGATCGCGTGCGCGTGGCGAGCATGAGCGGTTTCGCCGATTTCCACGCTTCGCAGATACAGAGCAACAACGCGCAGACGCAGTGGATCGCGGCGGAATACGCGGGCCACGGGGAGCATCTAGGCGTGGTCGACACGCATGACTACCCGTACGGGCTGGACGCTTCGAGCGACGACATCCTCCCTTCGTTCGGCGCGGACGGCGGCGACGCGGACCTCGCTTGCAGCGTCACACGCGTGATCGTAAGCATTCGCGACGAAGCGGAGATGCGCGCCGTGTGCGACATCTTCTCTCGCCTCGGCACCGACGATATCGACGTGGAAGGCGCCGCGGTCTGATCCGCGACGCGCGAGGCTCACATCGTCGCGTCACTGCGTCGGCGTCGTCGCGGGCTTCGCTTTCTTCTTGTGCTTGAAGTGATAGCCGCCCTGGTGCGTGCTGCCGGCCGCGGACGTATTGTCCCCGCCGACGGTCGGTCCGGCCGTCGCCGCTCCGTGGGCGTTGCCGCCGCCCGAACCGCCATTGCCATTGCCGCCGCCTGACTGCGCCATCGCCGCGCCCGTCACGCCTATCGTTGCGCCCGCCGTCAGCGCGATCAAAACCCTCAATCCAGTCGTCCTCATTTTTCCCTCGTCGATCAGGTTCATCACCGGTCGGCGCGCATTTCGCATTCAAGATGCGTAACGCAAAATGCCATCTGGTATATGGCATGCTGCATGCTCGCCCTTTGACTTCCATTGCCGCACACGGCCATCAAATTCGCCCTCCTTACTCATGGATGTCCGAAAAACCACCCGCAAGTCAGCCGAACGCGACGAAGCCGCATCTGCATCTAGAGCAGGTTTCGTGCGCGTTCGCGGCGCGCGTGAGCACAACCTGAAAAATGTCGATGTCGACGTGCCGCGCGATGCGCTCGTCGTCTTCACCGGCGTTTCGGGTTCCGGTAAATCGTCGCTTGCATTCGGTACGCTTTACGCCGAAGCGCAGCGGCGCTATTTCGAATCGGTCGCGCCGTATGCGCGGCGGCTCATCGAACAGGTCGGCGTGCCGCAGGTGGACTCGATCGAGGGCTTGCCGCCCGCCGTCGCCCTGCAGCAGCAGCGCGGCGCACCGAATGCGCGCTCGTCGGTCGGCAGCGTGACGACCCTGTCGAGCCTCGTGCGCATGTTGTATTCGCGCACCGGCAGCTATCCGCCAAAGCAGCCGATGCTCTACGCGGAAGACTTTTCACCGAACACGGTCCAGGGCGCGTGCCCCGTGTGTCACGGCCTTGGGCGCGTCTACGAAGTCACGGAAAAGTCGATGGTGCCCGACGACTCGCTCACGATCCGCGAGCGCGCCGTCGCAGCGTGGCCGCCCGCGTGGCACGGGCAGAATCTGCGGGACATTCTCGTCACCCTCGGCTATGACGTCGATACACCGTGGCGCGACTTGCCGAAGAAGGACCGCGACTGGATTCTCTTCACCGAAGAGCAGCCGACCGTGCCGGTGTATGCCGGCCTCACGCCGAAAGAAACGCAGGCGGCCCTGAAGCGCGGCGCCGAGCCCAGCTATCAGGGCACCTTCACCGGCGCGCGCCGCTACGTGCTGCATACCTTCGCGCACACGCAAAGCGCGCTCATGAAAAAGCGCGTGTCGCGCTTCATGGTCGGCAGCGATTGCCACACATGCCACGGCAAGCGGCTCAAGAAGGAAGCGCTGTCGGTGACGTTCGCGGGGCTCGACATCGCCGAATTCGCGCGGCTTCCGCTGAGCCGTCTCGCCGATCTGCTCGCACCCATCGCACGCGGAGAGTGGCCTTCGCACGACGACGCGCCGAGTCCCGCGCTCGCGAAGAAAGACCGGATCGCGGCGACGGCGAAGCGGGTTGCCGCAGGCGGCTCCGCGCACAAGGCCGCGCCCGACGTGCGCCGCACGGCCAATCTCTCCGACGAGAAACGCGCCGCCGCCGAACGCATCGCCGCCGACTTGCTGGAGCGGCTCGGCACGCTCATCGATCTCGGTCTGGGCTATCTGTCGCTCGATCGCGCGACGCCCACGCTCTCCTCTGGCGAACTACAGCGCTTGCGGCTCGCGACACAACTCGCATCGCAACTGTTCGGCGTCGTGTACGTGCTCGATGAACCGTCCGCGGGCCTGCATCCCGCCGACAACGAAGCACTCTTTGCCGCATTGCAGCGCCTGAAGGCCGCGGGCAATTCGCTCTTCGTCATCGAACACGATCTGAACACGATGCGGCGCGCGGACTGGCTCGTCGATGTCGGTCCGGCCGCGGGCGAACAGGGCGGACACGTGCTCTATAGCGGACCGCCCGAAGGCCTCGCATCGATCGAGGCATCGCAGACGCGCAAGCATCTCTTCGCGCCGGCACAAACGATCGAGCGCACCGCGCGCGAGCCGCGCGGCTGGCTGCGGCTCGAAGGCATCACGCGCAACAACCTGCATGGCATCGACGCCGCGTTTCCGCTCGGCGCCTTTACGACCGTCACCGGCATTTCAGGCTCGGGCAAGTCGAGCCTCGTGAGTCAGGCGTTGCCGGAACTCATCGCGGAGCGACTCGGACGCGCACTCGACGAAGCCAGCGAAGACGAGCAGGACCCGCTCTTCGCTCAAGCGGACACATCGGCTGGCGGACGCATCGTCGAAGGCATGGAGACGATCCGCCGCCTCGTGCGCGTCGATCAGAAGCCGATCGGCCGCACGCCGCGCTCAAACCTCGCGACGTATACGGGTCTCTTCGATCACGTACGCAAGCTGTTCGCCGACACGCCCGCCGCACGCAAGCGCCGCTATGGCGCGGGACGTTTCTCGTTCAACGTCGCGCAAGGGCGCTGCCCGACATGCGAGGGCGAAGGCTTCGTGAGCGTCGAGCTGCTGTTCCTGCCGAGCGTCTATACGTCGTGCGCGACCTGTCACGGCTCGCGTTACAACCCGCAAACGCTGGAGATCACATGGCGCGACAAGAACATCGCGGATGTGCTCGACATGACCGTCGATAGCGCATGCGAGTTCTTCGTCGATGAACCGAACGTGATGCGCGCGCTCGCCGTGCTGCGCGACATCGGCCTCGGTTATCTGCGGCTCGGGCAACCCGCAACGGAACTCTCGGGCGGCGAGGCGCAGCGCATCAAGCTCGCGACGGAATTGCAGCGCGCGCATCGTGGCGACACGCTCTATATCCTCGACGAACCGACGACCGGCCTGCACCCCGCCGACGTCGACCGGCTGATGGCGCAACTGCAGGGCCTCGTCGATGCGGGCAACACGGTCGTCGTCGTGGAGCACGACATGCGCGTCGCCTCGCTCTCCGACTGGGTCATCGATATCGGTCCGGGCGCCGGCGAGGATGGCGGCCGGATTGTCGTGACGGGTACGCCGCAACGCATCGCCGACCATGCCGCGAGCCGCACGGCGCGTTATCTGACGGAAGCGCTCGGTTCAGGCGAGCGCGTGCCCTGAAGCCACGCCTTTGCGATACGTCTCGTCGAACGCGGCTTCGAGTCCGGCGTGCGCGCCGCGCAAACCATCGACGACACGCCTGGCCCACTCGAAGTACTCGCGCTTTCTTTCCTCGCTCCAGTTCGCAGGCGGCATGGCGAGGATATCGCGCAGATTGCAGATCTTGTCCGCGAGCTTCACGAGCTGCGCGGCATGACTGATATGCGCCGCATGTTCGATCTGCAGGCGCTTTCTCTCGGCCTTCGGCAAGGACTTGTCGTCCGTCACTTCTGCGACGATGCGCGCGACTTCCGCGCCGAACCATTGCACGAGTTCGTCGTGCGATGTGTCCGTATCCTCGATCGTGTCGTGCAGAACGGCCGCGAGCAGCACGCGTTCGTCGTCGATGCCGCCTTCATTGGCGAGCACGTTGGCAAGCGCGATCGGATGATTGATATACGGCGACGCCTCCGCGTCCTTGCGGCGCTGATTGCGATGTTTGTCCGCAGCAAATGCGATGGCCCGGATCAGTTGATTCATTGGATGGTCTCCTGTGCGGCGAATAAGGAAAGTATATGCGCCGCACACATGCATCCGTCTCAATACAGCCCGATCCATCGCCACACGTAAAAGCGCGCGATGCCGACCAGTTCATGCAATGCGCTGTTCGAATCGAACCATCCTTTGCGGCGCGGCAGCCACCATGTCAATGCCGGACGGATGTACGCAACCGCTGGCTGCGGATGCAGATCGAACGCATCGAACGCGAGCATCGCGCGGCGCATATGAAGCGACGACGTAATCAGCACCGACGTATCGAATTGCCGCGCACGTAATATTTTCTCGGTATTGCGCGCGTTCTCGTAGGTGTCCAGACTCTGGTTTTCGAGGATCAGATCCTTTCGCGCGACGCCGGCGTCGAGCAGCAGAACGCCATACACATCCGCTTCGCTTTGCTCGTGATGCTGTGGATTGCCTCCGCTCACGATGACGAAGCACGCCTTCTCCATCTCCTCGCAGCGCTTGTAGAGCGATGCCGCGAGATCGATGCGCGTAGTCGCATCGCCCTTGGGCACCAGACGCCGCTCGCGATCGTACGACGTCCCACCGCCGAGCACGACGATCGCCATGCGTGGGCCGAAGCTCGGGTCTTTCATCGACGCATACGTGTCGTTCGCGAGCCGCACGAGCGGCCCGGGAAGCACACTGCCGAGCAACCAGAACACGATAACCGCAACGAACAGGATCGCAATGCGCCGCCTTTTCCAGACGACGAAAAGCGCAACGAATATCGCCAGCAAAGAGATCAGTACCAATTACCTCACCCCGTTCCTTGTTTTTCAAAAAGCTTTCGGGCGCGCATAGTTTTTGCAGCGTTCTCAATCGACTATGCGCAGTAGTTACCTGCTCACCGTACACGCGCGGCTGGCGTCGAGTTTGAATCATCGCACTGGATCGAGACATGCTCGTTATCGCACAGAGCGCTGATTTGTCTTCGAAGCCCTCCGTGCGCCATCGCACGGACGCATATGGCCGCAAATTCGTTAAATACGATCAAACAAAATTCATAAGAAGACAGTGCGTGCGAGGGCGCTCGTGGAATCGTCTTCACGAGACATAACAACACCGCTGCCGATTCGCCCCGGAGTTAGCGACATTCGATAAGAACTCATCGTCGCAATCCGGATTTATTGCGCCAATGGCCGGGTACAAGGGAAAACACAGAAAATGAAAACTGAATTGCGTCGCATCCTCGCCGAGTCCGCTCGCCTCGACGTGCCTATCGACACGCTTGCCGACAACGACGATCTCTACGCCGCCGGTCTCTCATCGCTCGCCACGGTCCACGTGATGCTGGCGATCGAAGACGAATTCGGCATCGAGATTCCCGATAACATGCTCACGCGCCGGCTCTTCTCGAGCGTCGATTCGCTCGCATCGGCCGTCGACGGACTGCGTCGTTCGAAGGCGGCCGCATGAACGCGCCGGCTCAGGAGCTTGAAATCGCCGAGCTCGCGCAAAGCGCGAGCGCGCGCAGCGAAAGCGAGTTGATCGAAGCCGCGAAGCGCGTGGCGGCCGTCGCGGCAAAGCACGCCGATGCGGTCGATCGCGAAGCGCGTTTTCCCGCCGAAGCCGTTGCTGCGATGCGGGAAGAGCGCCTCTTCTCCGCGATGATCCCGAAGATGTACGGCGGCGACGGCCTCACGCTGACCAGCGTCGCGCGTTTGTGCGAGGCCCTGGCGCAAGGCTGCGCGTCCTCCGCGATGATCTATGCGATGCATCAGAGCCAGGTCGTGTGCATCGTCGATCACGGCGCGAATGTGCCCTGGCAGCGCGACTTCCTTGCGCGCATGGTCAGCGAGCAGTTGCTGCTCGCATCGGCGACCTCGGAAGAGAACATCGGCGGCAACATGCGCACGAGCGCATGCGCGGTCGATCTCGTCGACAACGCATTCAGCATCGAGAAGCTCGCGCCGACCATCTCGTACGGCAAGTATTCCGACTGCATTCTCGTCACGGCGCGCCGTCATCCCGATGCGCCGCCCTCCGATCAGGTGCTGATCGTCGCACCGCGCGATACGTTCACGCTGGAGCAGCGCGGCACGTGGGACACGCTCGGCATGCGCGGCACGTGCAGCGAAGGACATCGGCTCGTCGCGAGCGGTATCGCGGAGCAGATCCTGCCGGCGCCGTTCTCGCGCATCGCCGACGAAAGCATGCTGCCCGTGTCGCATACCTTGTGGTCGTCGGTATGGTGCGGCATCGCGAGCGACGCCGCCAATCGCGCGCATCAGTTCTTCCGCAATCAGGCGCGCGGCAAGCCCGCATTGCCGCCATCGGCCGCGCGGCTTTCGCAAGTGCTCACGCTCATCAAGATGATGCAGGCGCGTCTGCGCGAATCGCTCGCCAATGTCGAAGCGGCTCAGGCCGAGCGCGCGCTGCGCAAAGCAAGCCAGAGCAACGACGACGACGCGCCGCTCACTGCGTCGATCGGCATCAATGCCGACCTGAACATGCTCAAGCTGGCGATTTCGCAATCGGCGGTGCACGTCGTGCAGGAGACGCTGATGATCTGCGGCATGGCGGGCTACAAGAACGACACGCCGTTCAGCGTGGGGCGCCATCTGCGCGATCTGCACTCGGCGCCGCTCATGATCAGCAACGATCGCATCGAATTGAACACGGCGAATCTGCTGCTTGCGCAGCGCGCCGCAACGGGGACCCTTTGACGATATGAACATGCCGACGGAACAGGCCGCCATGATGCAGGCCGAAGCACAAGCACAAGCACAAGCACAAGAGACTCAGGCACCTTACGATAAATCGGACTTGACCTTGCGCGATCGCCTGATCGAAGCGGGCATTCTGCTCGACACGGGCGAAGACGGTCTTTACGGCCGCAGCGAAGTGTTCGAGGACGTCGTCGAGCGCCTCAATCAGGCGATCACGATGCTCGGCGCGGACCAGCACGCGGAAGTGCTGCGCTTTCCGCCCGCGATGCGCCGCCGCGATTTCGAGGACAGCGAGTATCTGAAGAGCTTCCCGAATCTCGCGGGCACGATTCACTCGTTCCAGGGCAACGATCGCGGGCATCATCGCCTGCTCGAAGCGCTCGACAAGGTCGTGCATATCGGCGAGGAAGAAGAGCGTTCCGATGAGTGGATGGATCAGCAAAAACCCACGCGCCTCGTGCTCACGCCGGCCGCATGCTATCCGATCTATCCGCTCGTCGCGAAGCGCGGCAATCTCGCTGAAGACGGCGCGACCTTCGATGCGTTCTCGTACTGCTTCCGTCACGAGCCGTCCATCGATCCGGGCCGCATGCAGATGTTCCGTATGCGCGAATACATTCGCGTCGGCAGCCCCGAGCAGGTGATGGCGTTCCGTCAGAAGTGGATCGAGCGCGGCTCGCTGCTCGTGAACCTGCTCGAACTGCCCTTCGAGATCGACCTCGCCAACGATCCGTTCTTCGGGCGCGGCGGCATGATCGTCGCGGATAGCCAGCGCGCGCAGCAACTCAAGTTCGAACTGCTCGTGCCGGTGGCGACACCCGATCGTCCGACCGCGTGCCTGTCGTTCAACTATCACCAGGACCATTTCGGCGAGCTCTGGCACATCCGTCAGGCGGACGAGCAGGTCGCGCATACCGCATGCGTCGGCTTCGGCATGGAACGCACGACGCTCGCGCTCTTCCGTCACCACGGGCTCGATGTCAAGGCGTGGCCCGAGAAAGTGCGTCAGTTGCTGTGGGGCGACAAGGCGCCGCTCATCGAAGAAGGTCTCGCGAATCTGGGAAGCCAGACATGAACGCACGCTCGCCGGCAGAAGCCGTGACCGCACCGTCCGCGTCCGCGGACGGCGCGTACCGCCAGCACCTGCTGCATCGTGAAGAGCGCGTGTGGCTGGAAACCAACTGTTATGTCGACTTGTGGATCGAGTTGCTGCATCACTACGGTTGCGATCCGCATGCGGCGCTCGGCTTCACGGTAACGCAGGCGTTCGAGGGCGATCAGTTCACGTTCCCGAAGTTCTCGCTCGACGATATATCGCGGCTCTATGGCCTGCAGGCACAGGAGCTCGCGATCTACGACACGCTGGAAGCGCATGTGCGCGAGCAGACGCGGCGCGGGCAGATGGTGGTGGTCGAAATGGACTCGTACTATCTGCCCGATACGCGCGCGACCGCGTATCGGCAGACGCATACGAAGACGACCATCGCCATCGATGCCATCGACACCGACGCGAAGCGCATCACGTACTTCCATAACGCGGGCTATTTCGCGTTATCGGGCGAGGACTACGATGGCGTGTTCCGTCTGATGCCGGGTCTCGCCAGCGATGTGCACGCGCTCTTCCCGTACGTCGAGTTCGTGAAGCGCGCGCGTGCTCCGCTCGAAGGCGATGCGATGGTGCAACGCTCGGTCGAACTGCTCGCATTGCGGCTCGCGGATCGTCCTGCGACGAACCCGGTCGCGCAATGGCGCGCCGCATTCCCCGAGCATTTGCGTGCGTTGCTCGAACGTGATCCCGCGTACTATCACCTCTACACGTTCAACGTGATGCGTCAGCTCGGCTCGAACTTCGAACTGCTGTCGAAGTATCTCGGCTGGCTGAAGTGTCACGGCGTGGACGTCCCGAGCGACATCCAGACGAGCGCGCAGGCACTCGCGAGCGAAGCGATGGTCATGCAGTTCCGTCTCGCGCGCGCCCGCATGCGCTCGCGCACCGACGCGTGCGAAGATTGCCTCGATTCGATGCAGGCTTCGTACGACAAGGTCATCGAGCCGCTCGCCGCGCGCTTCCTCTGAACGCCAAGGCCGCGCGGTCAATCGCGCGGCTTTGGCGTCGCTCTCTTTCGAATCCCATCGACGAGGTAGGCACATGCACGTCCTGTCCGCGCACGCGCCGCGGCGTCTCTCCGAAGGCTGGCAGTGCGTGAGCACGCCCGCGGGTGCATGCACGACACCCGCATCGCTCGATACGTTCACGCAGTGGATCGACGCGCCCGTGCCCGGCACGATCGCGTCCGCCTTGCGCGCGAGCGGCGTTAGCGACGAAGCGCTCGCGCAGCCGTTCGCGCATTCGGATCACTGGTATCGCGTGAAGCTGAGCGGCAACGGCAGGCGGCGTTTGCGCTTCAACGGGCTCGCGACCATCGCCGAAATATGGCTCGACGATCGCAAGCTGCTCGAATCGGATTCGATGTTCGTCGCGCATGATCTCGATGTCGATCTCGACGGCGAGCACACGCTTCATCTGTGCTTTCGCTCGATCGCGCCTGCGCTGGCGGCGAAACGCGGACGCGCGCGCTGGCGTCCGAAGCTCGCGCAACCCGCCACGCTGCGCAACGTGCGCACGACGCTGCTCGGGCATATGTCCGGATGGTGCCCGACGGTTCAACCGGCGGGACCGTGGCGCGCGATCGAAGTGATCGGCGAATCGCGCGCCTGCATCGACAACGTGGACATGCGCACGCGTGTCGATGGCACCGATGGCGTTCTCGATGTCACCGTGCGCTACTTTCATGCGCAGGAGCAAAATCCGGTTCGGCTCGGATGCGGCGAAGCGCAAGCCACGATGCAATGGCAGGACGCGCACACGCTCACGGGCCGGCTGCGCGTGCCGAACGCGCGCTTGTGGTATCCGCATACGCATGGCGAGCCGTCACGATACGCTGTGAAGCTCGGCAATATCGCGCTCGGCGAAGTCGGCTTTCGCACGATCGAAGTCGATCGCGGCGCGGACAAGCAGGGGTTTCAGCTCGTCGTGAACGGCGTGCCCGTGTTCGCGCGCGGCGCGTGCTGGACATCGGCGGATATCGTCGCGCTCGATGCATCGCGCGAAAAGCTCGATCACATCTTCAAGCTGATGCGGGACGCGGGACTCAACATCGTTCGCGTGAGCGGCATCACGCTCTACGAGTCCGACACCTTCTACGAACTCGCCGACAAGCACGGCGTCCTCGTGTGGCAGGACTTCGCGTTCGCGAACTTCGACTATCCCGACGACGAAGCGTTTCGCGCCAGCGTGGAACGCGAAGCCGAACAGTTCCTCGCGCGCACGCGGCGCTTCGCGTCGCTCGCGGTGCTGTGCGGGGGAAGCGAAGTACATCAGCAGGCGGCCATGCTCGGCCTCCCCTTCGACGCGTATCAGCAGCGCCTTTTCAACGAACTCTTGCCGAACGCAGTTGCAATGCAACGGCCCGATGTGGCGTACGTCGTGAACTCGCCGAGCGCGGCGCCCGGCGATACGGTATCGATGCCGTTCGGCACGCGCGGCGGCATCACGCATTACTACGGCGTGCCCGCGTATCAGCGTTCCTTCGATGACGTGCGCCGCGCGCAAGTGCGCTTCGCATCGGAATGTCTCGCGTTCGCCAACGTCCCCGACGATGTCGCGTTACACGCCATACCGAACCCGCGTGCGCATGAACCGCGCTGGAAAGCGGGCGTGCCGCGCGATCCCGGCTCGGCATGGGACTTCGATGACGTACGCGAGCACTACATGCAATCGCTCTATCGCATGGACGTGCCGCGCTTGCGCTATGAAAACCCCGAGCGTTATCTGGAGCTATCGCGCGCCGTCGTCGCCGACGTGATCGGTGCGGTGTTCTCGGAGTGGCGTCGCGAAGGATCGACGTGTGCGGGCGGCATCGTATGGAATCTGCTCGATGTGCGGCCGGGTGCGGGCTGGGGCGTCATCGACGTGCTCGGTGCGCCGAAGAGCGCGCTGCATGGACTCGCACGCGTGCTGCAACCGGTGCAGGCGCTGATCCTCGATGAAGGACTCGACGGCCTCGACGTGCATCTCGTCAACGAGACCGCGCGCGAGATTCGGGCGCGCGTCGAACTGACCTGCCTGCGTGAAGGCGCGGTCAAGGTCGTGGGCGGTTCATGCGATGTCGTATTGCAGGCGCGCAGCGTGCAGCGCGTGTCGTCGAATGCGCTGATCGGCGCGTTCTTCGATATCGCGTATGCATACCGCTTCGGCCCGCGCGCGCACGACGCGACGCATGTCGTCCTGCGCGATATCGACACGGGCGACGTGCTATCGGAAGCGTTCCACTTTCCCGATCCGTCGATCGGCGAGCGTCGCGATATCGGCTTGAATGCGACCGTCGAGAAAGACGGTGAAGGCTGGAGTCTCGTCGTCGAAACGGCGCAGCTTGCGCGCTGGGTGCATGTGGTCGATCCCAACTACTTCGCGCGCACCGACTGGTTCCATCTCGCGCCGGGTAGCACGCGGCGCATCCCGCTCGTTGCGCGGCACGCGAACGTGAGCGCCGCGCCCGAGGGCGATGTGTCCGCGATCAATGCGATACGCAGAGCGGCATATCGCGCCGCCTAGCGCCCGAATGCTTCGGTTTCGACGCGCCTGCCGTTGAGAAACGCATCGGCGACGAGTTGCAGCGGACGCACATCGACATCGCTCGTCTTCGTTTCGATCAGCGCGTGAAAGTGCTCGTATAGCGCGGGATATTCGCGCTCGCGTCCGAGATCGATCTCCTTGCCCGCGATGGAGAGGCGCTTGCCGCCTTCGCGCATCGACAGGCGGCCCGCGTCCGTGTCGATGTCGATATCCCATTCCTCAACCGGACCGTGACGCCAGTCGAAGACCGCGCGCACCGGCGCACCGTTCGTCGCGATGCAATCGAGTTCGGCCGCGATCGGTGTGGACGTATCGCTCGGCACGGTGAGCGTGGCCCCGCGCAACGCGACTTCATGCGGCAGGATGCGCGTGACGATCGACAGCGCGTTGATGCCCGGATCGAACACGCCGAGCCCGCCCGGTTCCCAGATCCATTGCTGTCCCGGATGCCAGCGGCGCACGTCTTCCTTCCAGCGCACTTCGACGGACCGAATCGCGTCAGCATTCTTCGCGAGCCATTCGCGCGCCGGTTCGACTGCGCTCGCCGCCCGCGAATGCCACGACGCGAAGAGCGTGCAGCCGCGCGCCCGCGCGATCTCATCCAGGGCGGCGACTTCGCTCACGCTGGCGCCGGGCGGCTTTTCCAGCATGACGTGCTTGCCCGCTTCGAGCGCGGCCAGCGCCTGCTCATAACGGACCTGCGGCGGCGCGCAGAGCGACACGGCATCGATCGAGGGCTCGGCGGCGAGCAGCTCGCCGATATCCCGATAGTTGCGCACGCCATCGACGCTCGCATTGCGGCTCGCGCACGCGACGAGTTCGAATCCTGGCTGCGCGGCGATCGCGGGCAGGTGCTGATCCCGCGCGATCTTGCCGATGCCGACGACAGCGAGCTTGCATACTCCATTCATGCGATGTCTCCTTACGCTTCGAGTGTGTCCCCGAGCGTAAAGATACCCTATCGCTCCCGATCAGGCCGTCGCGGCCATCTTCACCGTCGCCCGATAACGCTCGATCAAACGCTCGCGCTTCGTCGCAACGGCCGCCATGTTGCGCTCCTTCACATGGCCGAAGCCACGGATTTCATCGGGCAGCTTCGCGAGTTGCAGCGCGGCGTCGAAGCGGTCTTCATCGAGCGTGGCGCAGAATTCATCGACGAGCGCGAGGTAGTCCGCGATCATCTTGCGCTCCGTGCGGCGCTCGGCCGTCTTGCCGAATACATCTAGCGATGTGCCGCGCAAGCCTTTCATCTTCGCCAGCACGCGGAACGCGGGCAGCATCCACGCGCCGAAGGTCTTCTTCACGAGATGACCGTGCTCGTCGCGCTTCGCGAATAGCGGCGGCGCGAGATGGAACATCAGCTTGTAATCGCGGCCCGGTTCGCCTTCGAACTGCTCGCGCAGCTTGTCGAGATACGCGGGATCGGCGTAGAGACGCGCGACTTCGTATTCGTCCTTGTAGGCCATGAGCTTCGCGAGATTCACGGCGACCGCGCGCGTGAGCGGCAGCTTCGCGTTCAACGCCTTTTCCTTCTCACGCATGCGCTCGACGACACTGCGATACGAGCGCGCATACGCTTCGCCCTGATACGCGGTCAGCAAGGCTTCACGCGTTGCGATCACGTTTTCGAGCGACTCGGGCATCTTCACGACGATCGCATGTTGCGTGGACTTGAGCAGATCGCCCGCGCCGTGTTGCGCAACGTAGCGGCCCCAGTCGAACGCGAGCCAGTTCTTCTCGACCGCGACTCCGTTCAGTTCGATCGCGCGTTTGAGGCTTGCCAGTTCGAGCGGCAACCAGCCCTTCTGCCATGCGAAGCCGAGCAGCAACGGATTCGAATAGATCGTGTCGCCGAGCAGTTTCAGCGCGAGCGCGTTGGCATCGATGAATGCGCAGCCCGCGCCGATGCTGTCCGATAGCGCCTGCTCCGTCTGCGCTGCGGGAAAGGTCCATTGCGCATCGGTGACGAAGGCCGCGGTCGGCGTCGCGCCGCTATTGATGGCGGCCTGCGTGATGCCATGCCGCGTGCGCGAGAGCACGTCGTTCGATGCCGACACGATCGCATCGCAGCCGATCACGAGCCGCGCTTCGCCCGTCGCGATGCGCGTCGCATGCAGCGCCTGCGGCTCCGGCGCGATCTGCACGTGGCTCAGCACCGCGCCGCCCTTCTGCGCGAGACCGGCCATGTCGAGCACGGTGACGCCCTTTCGTTCGATGTGCGCCGCCATGCCGATCAATCCGCCGATCGTCACGACACCCGTTCCACCGACACCCGTCACGAGAATGCCGTAAGGCTTCGACAAGGCGGGCAATGCCGGCAACGGCAAGCTATCGAAATCGGGCTTCGCGCCGCCTGCCGCTTTCGGCTTGCGAACCTGCGCGCCTTCAGCTGTGACGAAGCTCGGGCAAAAGCCCTTCACGCACGAAAAGTCCTTGTTGCACGACGACTGATTGATCTTGCGCTTGGTGCCGAGCGGCGTGTCCATCGGCTCGACGGAGAGGCAGTTCGATTGCACCGAGCAATCGCCGCAGCCTTCGCACACGGCGTCGTTGATGAACGCGCGGCGTGCGGGATCGGGATACGTGCCGCGCTTGCGGCGACGGCGCTTTTCCGTCGCGCAGGTCTGGTCGTAGATCAGGATCGTCGTGCCTTGCGTATCGCGCAGCTCACGCTGAATGCGATCCAGCTCGTCGCGATGATGCACGCTCACGCCCTGAGGCAACGCGACGTTCACATCGTATTTCTGCGGCTCGTCCGTCACGATGACGATACGCTTCGCGCCTTCCGCGAAGACCTGATGCGCGATCTGCGGCACCGTCAAGACGCCGTCGACGGGCTGGCCGCCGGTCATCGCGACCGCATCGTTATAAAGAATCTTGTACGTGATGTTCGCGTTCGCCGCGATCGCCGCGCGCACCGCGAGCAAGCCCGAATGGAAATAGGTGCCGTCGCCGAGATTGACGAACACGTGCTTGTCGCCGGAGAAATGCATCTGGCCGATCCATGCGACGCCCTCGCCGCCCATCTGGCTGAAGGTCTCGGTCTTGCGGTCCATCCACATGGACATGTAGTGGCAGCCGATGCCCGCGAGAGCGCGCGAACCTTCGGGCACGCGCGTCGACGTGTTATGCGGACAGCCCGAGCAGAACCACGGCTTGCGCTCGACATCGACGCGCGGCTTGATCGCCTCGCGCTCCTTCGCTTCGATCGTTTCGACGCGCGACAGCATGCGGGCGCGCACATCGGCGGGAAGATCGGCGCGCGCAAGACGTCGCGCGATGGCCTTCGCGATCAGCGCCGGCGATAGCTCGTAGTGCGCGGGCAGCAGCCAGTCGCCGCGCGGCACGGACCATTCGCCGCCTTCGTTGTCGCGCTCGTCGAACTTGCCGTAGATGCGCGGACGCACGTCCTCGCGCCAGTTATACAGCTCTTCCTTGAGCGCATATTCCAGAATCTGCCGCTTCTCTTCGACGACGAGAATCTCTTCGAGACCGGTCGCGAATGCGCGTGCGTCCTGCGCGTCGAGCGGCCACACGCAGCCTACTTTCAGCACACGCAGGCCGATCTGCGCGCAGGTTTCATCGTCGAGACCGAGATCGACGAGCGCCTGACGCACGTCGAGATACGCCTTGCCCGCGGTGATGATGCCGAAGCGCGGCTTGTCGGAATCGATCACGACGCGATTGAGCTTGTTCGCGCGCACATAGGCCAGCGCCGCGTACCACTTTTCGTCGAGCAGACGCGCTTCCTGCGCGAGCGGCGAATCCGGCCAGCGGATGTTGAGGCCGCCTTCGGGCATCGCGTAGTCGGCCGGCGTGACGATCTCCACGCGGTCCGGATCGAGGTCGATCGACGCGGTGGATTCGACCACGTCGGTCACGCATTTCATCGCGACCCACAGACCCGAGTAACGGCTCATCGCCCAGCCGTGCAGGCCGTAGTCGAGATATTCCTGCACGTTCGACGGATACAGCACCGGAATGCCCGCCGCGATGAACGCGTGATCCGACTGATGCGCAACCGACGAAGACTTCGCCGCGTGATCGTCGCCCGCGAGCACGAGCACGCCGCCGTGCTTGTCGGAGCCCGCGGAATTCGCGTGCTTGAAGACGTCGCCGGTACGGTCCACGCCGGGGCCCTTGCCGTACCACATGCCGAACACGCCATCGCGCGTCGCGCCCGGCCACAGATTGACCTGCTGCGTGCCCCAGATCGAAGTGGCGGCGAGATCTTCGTTCACGCCCGGCTGAAACACGATGTCGTTGTCCTTCAGATGCTGCTTCGCCTTCCACAGCGACTGATCGAGCGCGCCGAGCGGCGAGCCGCGATAGCCCGAAATGAAGCCCGCCGTATTCAGCCCGGCCTTGCGATCGCGCGCCTTTTGCAGCATCGGCAGACGCACGAGCGCCTGCGTGCCGCTGATATAGACGCGGCCTTTCTCCAGCGTGTATTTGTCGTCCAGGGAAATGGTCGCGGCTTCTAGCGCGGCGCGGTCGGGTGCATTCATCAGGGCTCGTCTCCGGGAAAGGGAATTTTGTTTTTTGCCGAGTATAGAAAGCCGATTCGACATCGTAAAATCACGAATAAGCAACTCTGGTATCTGAAAATCAGATGGCCTTCGATCTCACGCTCCGGCAATTGCGCTATTTCGTGGCCGCCGCGCAAACCGGCCAGTTCTCGATGGCGGCGGCCAACGAGCACGTATCGCAATCGGCGATCACCAACGCGGTGCTGGCTCTGGAAAGCGCGCTCGGCACGAAGCTGTTCGAGCGCATGCCGCAAGGCGTGGCGCTGACGCCCGATGGCCAGGACTTCCATAACCACGCGCGCCGCGTGCTCGAAGCCGCCCGCGACGCGATGCACATGCCGCCGTTTCGCGCGCATGACATGCGCGGCGTCGCGCGCATTGCGGCGTCGTATACGGTGCTCGGGTATTTTTTGCCGGAGTTGCTCGCACGCTTTCGTGCGACGTATCCGTTCATCGATTTCGATCTGCGCGACATGGAGCGGCCGCAGATCGAGGAAGCGGTGGCGAACGGCGATGTCGATATCGGCGTCGTGCTGCTATCGAATCTGCAGCGGCCGAATCGCTTCGACACTCAGGTGCTGATGCGCTCGCGCCGGCAGTTATGGGTCGCACCTTCGCATCCGCTCGCGCAGCAGCAGGCGGTATCGCTGAAAGATATCGCCGCGCATCCTTATATTCTCATCACTGTCGATGAAGGCGAGCAATCGACGATGCGCTACTGGCACAAGAAGCGCCTCGAACCGAACATCGCGTTTCGCACGAGTTCGATGGAGGCGCTGCGCGGACTGGTGGCGCACGGCTTCGGCGTCACCGTGCTGTCGGACATGGTGTTTCGGCCGTGGTCGCTCGAAGGCAAGCGCATCGAGGCGCGGCCCGTGAACGACGCCATTCCTCACATGGAAGCGGGCATGATCTGGCGCAAGGGCGCGACCTTGAGCGCCCCTTCGACCGCCGTGCAGCAGTTCCTGATTCACGCGTGCGGCGCTTGATGCACTGATGACGCACGCGCGATGCGCGCTCAGTGAGAGATGCTTTCGAGCGATCTTCCCAGCGTGCGCGGTCCCATCAATCCGATGGACAGCATCACGAGCAGCATCGCGCCCGCGATGAAGCCGAACACGCCGGTCACGCCCGCCTCTTTGAGCACGAACGCGATCACGAACGAACTGAACACCGCGGACAGCCTGCTCCACGAATACACGAAGCCGACCGCGCGGGCGCGGATCGCCGTCGGATAAAGCTCCTGCTGATACGTGTGATAGGTGAAGGAGATGATGTTGCCCGCGAGCGTGAGCAAAACGCCGAGCGTGACGATCATCACGGCCGCCGACGCCTGACTGAACAGAAGCCCCGCGACGATGTTCACGCCCGCCATGAACACGATCACATGCTTGCGCTCGAAGCGATCGGCGATCCAGTAACCGAGCAATGGTCCGATGGGCGCGGCCAGTCCGATCACGGTGGTATAGAGCAGGCTCGATGTGACCGTCACGCCCTGTTTGACGAGCAAGGTCGGCACCCAGTTCGCGAAGCCGTAGAAGCCGACCGTCTGGAAGATATGAAACACGATCAGCATCAGCGTGCGCTTGCGGTATGGCGGATTCCACATGTCCGCGAAACCGGCCTTCTTCGCGATTGGGTCGGACGGTCCCGGTTCGGGCAATGGCTTGCCGTACTGAAGCGAGACCTTGTCTTCGAGGCGGCGCAGGACTTCATCGGCTTCGTCGAAACGTCCCTTGCTCGCAAGCCAGCGCGGGCTTTCCGGCAGATTGCGCCGGAAATACCACACGAAGAGCGCGCTCACGCCGCCGACCAGCGCGACCCAGCGCCAGCCGTCGAAGCCGAACGGCGCGCGCGGCACGAGCAGATACGAAAGAAACGCGACGACCGGCACCGCTGAAAAGCCGACGGCCTGACACACCGCGAACGCCCTGCCGCGCAAATGCTTCGGCGAAAGCTCCGACAGGTATGTCCCGATGGTCACCAGCTCCACGCCGATGCCCAGTCCCGACACGAAGCGCCAGAAGTTGAGCCAGAGCGCGGTGTCCTGAAACGCCATCACGGTATTCGCGGCGACATACCAGAGCAGCGAATACGTGAAGATCGCGCGACGTCCATAACGATCCGCGAGAAAGCCGCAAGCGATCGTGCCGATGAAAAGCCCGCAGAACAACACCGCGATGAAGCTCGCGACACCCGTCGTGCCGAACAGGCCCGCGGTCGTCGCGGTCAGGATGCCGCTCTTCACGAGACCCGGCGCGATATAGCCCGTGAAGAGCAGATCGTAGAGTTCGAAGAAGAAGCCGAGGCTCAGGAGGAAGATGAGCTTCCATATCGCGCGCGTCGCGGGAAGCCGGTCGAGGCGCGCAGAGATGCCCGCCGTGTCCGCGATGGCGGGCGCATTCGATAGCGCGTGGCCGGCGGCGTCGGGCAGACCCGAAGTGCCCTGCATGATGGCCATTGTCGTCTCCTGTATGTATTTTGATGCCGCATCGATGGCGGCTCGATCGTGCTTACTTCGTGAAGCGCTGCTGCAACTCCGCGAACGATGCGATGCGGCCGAGCAACGCGCTCGCCGCGACCGTCGGCGGGCTCGCGAGCCACACTTTCCCCGGACCGGACCGGCCCGGAAAATTTCGATTGATCGCGCTGATGGTGACCTGCTCCGCCTGGGTCGATGAACCCGGCCCGCAGTTCGCGCACGCACCGCACGACGGCTGAAGCAGAATCGCGCCGACGCGTTCGAACACATCGACATAGCCTTGCGCGACGCAATAGTCTCGCACGTCCTGCGTGCCGAACTGCAAATAGAGCTTCACATTGTCGGGCACGCGCAGGCCGCGCTTTGCCGCCCACGAGAGCACGTCGTGATAGTGATCGAAGTCCTCGCGCTTGCCCGCCGTGCATGAACCGCCGTAAGCGATATCGACGCATGGCCGATCATCGAGCGCGGCAAGCGCGACGCCATTGCCCGGATCGCCCGGCGCGGCGAGCATCGGCGAGAGACGCGCGCAATCGATCGCGATGACATCGGCGTAGCGCGCGCCTTCATCGCTCTTCATCCACGGTTCGATCGTGAAGTCGATGCCACGACGTTCCTTCAGGAAGCGTACGGTTTCGTCGTCGGGGGCGACGATGCCGGTGAAGCCGCCGAGTTCGGCGGTCATGTTGGTGAGCGTCGTGCGCTCGTCGGTGGACAGGCTCGCGATGGCCGTGCCAGCGAATTCGAACACCTTGCCGACGCCCGAGCCCGCGCGAATGCGTGCGTCCGCGAGCAGATGAAGCACGATATCTTTCGCCGTCACGCCCGGGGGAATCGGACCATGCAGTTCGATACGCAAGGATTGCGGCACGGTCATGCGGACCGCGCCGGTGACGAACGCGTTCGCCATGTCCGTCGTGCCGACGCCGAACGCGACGCAGCCCAGCGCGCCGCTATGCGGCGTATGCGAATCCGTTCCGACGACGACCTGTCCCGGCAACGCGTAACGCTCGGCCATCATCGCGTGCGAGATGCCTTCCGAGCCTTCATCGATAGCGCTGTTCGCTTCGTTCAGATAGCCGTGATTGCGCACATCGTAGTCATGCGCGAAAGCGCGATGCCCGTCGGACAACTCGCGCACGTTCGGCAGCAGGCCGTTACGCACATGCAGCTCGCTGCGATGCGAGTACGAAAGATGATCCTCGAACGCGAGCATCGTTTGCGAGTCGTGCAGCGCGAGCGGACGTCCGAAGGTCGCATGCAGCATGTGCGCGGCCATGCCGGTGTAGTACTCGTGGATGAAACGCCAGTCGGCGCGCACGAAAATGCCGTTGCCCGGTTCCAGCGACGCGCTCGTCACATCGGTCGTCAAGGCATGGCGCGCGAGAATCTTTTCGACGAGCGTGCGCGGCATGTCATCGACCGATATTTCGCCGATGCTCACTCGCTGCATGTGCAGCTTTCCATAGCGCAGCAGGCCGCCGCTCTTCAGGATGGCCGCGGCCAGCGGATCGCGATTGGCGACGAGTTCATCGATATCGATCGCCTCGCCACGCCGGATGCGCTCGATCAAACCGAAATCCGTCGACGTGAAAAGCCCGAGATTGTCCGCGTTCTGCCGATAGATCCGCTCGAAGCTGCGCGCGATCACGAGACGAATGCCCGCGTGATATTCCGCGAGCGGGCTATGTTCGCGCGATGAACCCTTGCCGTAGCGCGTGCCCGCCACGGTCACCTGAAAGCCGCCTGCACGCACGCCATCGATGCCGACAGGATTGCGCCCGCCCGCATGAAAGCCGACGTAGGGACACTGGCCGAGACGTTCGTCGAAACGCGTGAGCACGCTGATCGGCGTGATCTCGTCGGTGGAAACGTCGTCGCGCAGCGCGCCTGCTTCATCGGGCGTCAGGTCTTCGCCCGCGAGTTGCCGGTCGATCTTCGCCGGGTCCGCGCAAAGAAACAGCATTCGCCCGCTTACATCCAGTTTGGCCATCGCATTCTCCTCCGATGCCAATCTAGACGCACTCATGCGCGTTTGCGAAGTGTTGGTTCGGCACAGGGGGCATCGCGAGATGCGATGTCCGTGTTAACCCTGGAACTCGACGAGCGTATCGATGAGCGCCTGCACGGCCTTCAGCCGTGTGGATTTGCGCGGCGCATGCACATGCAGGCTGCGGCCGCTTCCCCAGCTTTCGGCGAGCGGCACGCGCACGAAGTTGCGCGAACCCGCGAAGGCGGAAGCCGCGCTCGTCGGCACGATGCCGATACCGAGACCCGCCTCGACCATGCGACATTGCGCGTCGAAGCTGTTGACGGTGACGGTCACGTTGAGCGGCACGCGCGCGGCATCGGCGTGTTCTTTCAATGTCTGATCGAGCGATCCGCCCGCCTGCAACGCGACGAGCGGAAAGCGCGCCACTTCGGCGAAGCTCAGGCGCTGCGCCTGCGCGAGTTCGTGAGCGGGCGGCAGGACGACCATCAGCGGATCGTCGGCGAAGTGCCACGTGTCGAGTCCCGCATGCGTCTTCGTGCTCGCCGATATGCCGACGTCCGCGCGATCGTCGAGACAGGCGCGAATCACTTCGTCGCTGATCTGTTCCGTCAGCGCGATCTCGACGAGCGGATAGCGCGTCTTGAACAGCGTCAGCCGCTCGGGCAAAAAACCCACGATCGCCGATGCATTCGCGTGCAGGCGCACGACGCCCGCGATCTGGCCGCTCATCGATCGCACTTCGCGCGCCATGCCTTCTAGCTGGCCGTGAATGGAACGCGCGCTCGCATAGGCGTGCTGCCCCGCCTCGGTCAGTTGCACGCCCGCAGGCGAGCGGATCAGGAGCGCGACGCCGATGGCCGCTTCGAGATCCGCGATGCGCCTGCTCAATGCCGACGGTGCGATGTGACTGCGGCTCGCCGCGCGCGCGATCGATCCTTCCTCGACGACCGAGATGAAGAGTTCGAGACTGTAGGGATCGATCCGCATTCGCGTGACGTGCAAAGGCCAATGGCGAAGTATGTCATGGGCCGTTGCGAATCACGATGCATCGGCGGGGACATGCCCCGCTCCTTCGCTCTACGCGCTCATCTGCAACGTGCCGTTGACGCCATTCGGGAAGAAGCCGCCCTTGGTCGCCGACGTGCTCGTCAGATACACGATATTGAGCACGTTGGCGTAGTTGCGGCTGAACGCGAGGCCGTTGTCGTCGAGCGGCACGATATTGGACGTGCCCGGCGTCGCGCCGGTGATGCCCTGATCGTCGGTGCCGACATGATCGAGACTGCCGCGCGCTTTCGATATCGCATTGGCGCCCGCGATGAGGCCGGCCATCTCGATCCCTTTTGCATAGAGCACGGTGCGCACGAGACCCGCGTGATAAGCCTCGGCGACCAGAATGCCGGCGGCCGCTTCGAGATAGGTCTTGTTGCTGATGAGCGGCGCAGCGCCCTTGTACGCGGTCACGCCGACATCCTCGAAGATGAACGCGCCGAGCAGAAAGTTGTTGTCGTTCTGATAAGGATTGAACGCGACGCCCGCGCCCACCAGACCCGCCGCGCGCGCGGCCATCGAGAACGCGCCGTTCGGATCGGTCCCGCCGACATCGATCGCAGGCTGCGCGACCGCCGAACCGCCGAGAGCACTACGCAGGAACGTCACGTGTTCGAGTTCGTCCTTCGCGATCTCGTTCGCATAGGCCTTTACGACAGGGTCCTGAAACGGCACTTGCTGTCCGCCGATGACCGTGCCCGCGGTCCCGACGCCGGCCGTCATGCTTGCGGGCAAGCCCGCTCCCGTCGTCGCGAACGAATAGAACTGCGATTCCAGGTATTCGAGATTGAGCGCGAAGTTGAGGATCTCGGCGTCGGTGGGCGCGGTGGGACTCGCGTTCGCGTTATTGCCCGAGCCGCCGCCGCACGCGCTGATCAACGTGCCGCCGACCAGTCCCAACCCCAGCCCTCCCGCGTTCCTGAAAAATTGACGGCGATGCTCGCGCCGCTCGACGCGGCGATCCAGTGTGTCGATAAGAAGCTTCGCATTCGGCATGACCTTTCTCCCATAACTTTCGGATGAATCGAATAAGGCGCGGGCGAAAGGCCAAAGATGCCGTCCGACGATGCGCTCACGCTGGCGATATGCAAGCGGAGGCCGGATCGAAAGACCTGTTCGAAGGCATGAGGGAGCGGCGTCCAAAGCTACATACGGCGCGACGAAAAAGCCGGATGCATGTGTTGCGGGCTATTTCGATGTGCGGTCGCACATTGCCTGATTGCCGGAGATACGCCGCACGTTTTACTGCATGGACGAATCAGCGCATGGCTATCGGCCATTGACGAGCGACGTGATGATCGCGTACGCGGCCTTCACGCGCTCTTCGTTCGGGATGTTGCGGTTCGCCAGCATCACGATGCCCACGCGCTCTTTCGGCACGAACGCGATGTAGGTGCCGAAGCCGTTGGTCGAGCCTGTCTTGTTGATCCACACGTCATCGCGCGGGGCTTGCGCCGGATCGATGCGCGTGACGGGCGTCGCGTTCGTGATCATCGCCGCTGCGTTTCCTTCGAGCAGAGACTGCAATGCGACCGGATACGGATACTGCTCCCAGATGAGATCCTGCGTCATCGGACCGGCCTGGAAATAGCCCGTGTGCGTCGCATCGACGGCGCGCTGGTACGCCGGATCGATGTGGACCATGTTCATGTTGATCTGCAGGAAGCGCGTCATGTCCGAAGCCGTCGATCTCACGCCGTACGCCTCGGAAGACAGCACGCCGCCTTTCATGCGGATCGGCGCGTCGTCCTTCGCATAGCCTTGCGCGTAGTCGCGCTGCTTCGAAGCGGGCACGTCGATATAACTGTGCGTCAACCCGAGCGCGGGAAAGAGGCGCGTTTGCATCAGCGTGTCGAAGTCCGCGTTCATGCTCTTCGCGGTGATCAGCCCGAGCGTGCCGATGCCCGGATTCGCATACGTGCGGATCGTGCCGGGCGGCTGAGCCGGACGCCACGTCCTGAAGTACTGCATCAGTTGAGCGTTGTCGTGAACCTCGTCGGGCACTTGCAGAGGCAGACCTCCCGGTGTGTGCGTGCCGAGATTCAACAGCGTCACCTTGCCGAACGCCGTGCCATCGAGCGACGGCAGATGCCTGCTCACCGGATCGTTCAGCGAAAGATCGCCTTCGATCTGCGCGTAGGACGCGAGCGTCGCGGTGAACGTCTTGCTGACCGAGCCGAGTTCGAAGAGCGTATCGCGCGTGACGGGCTGCTTCGTCGCCTTCGACGCCACGCCGTAATCGAACACGTACGGCCTGCCGTCCACGACGACGCCTACCGCCATGCCCGCGATGCCATTGAGCGCCATCAGCGGCCTGATCGTTTCATCCACCGTCTGCCTGATCTTCGCGGTGTCGCTATCGGCTGCGAACGCGGCGCCGGACATCGCGCCGAAAGAAAAAATGGCTGTCGCCAAAAGACTCAGCGCACGAAACTTCATCGTCTTGATCCTTCGTTCTGGTTTGCTTGTCTGGAACGAAGCGAAATATCCGCTCTTTTGCGCGCTTCGACAATCGAGGATAATTTGCCGCACGCAATAGAAAATCTTATGCGAACCATGCGCCCTCATCTTCCCCTGAATGCGCTGCGCGCGTTCGAAGCATCGGCGCGGCACCTGAGCTTCACGCGTGCCGCGCAGGAACTGAACGTGACGCAGGCAGCCGTCAGCCAGCAAGTGCGCGCGCTCGAGGAACGGCTCGGCACGCCGCTCTTCAGACGCCTGCCGCGCGGCCTGAACGTCACCGACGAAGGCCGCGCGCTGCTGCCCGTGCTGAGCGATGCGTTCGGCCGCATCGAAGCCGTGCTCAAGCAATTCGAAGGCGGGCACTTTCATGAAGTGCTGACGGTGGGCGTCGTCGGTACGTTCGCGGTCGGCTGGCTGATGCCGCGGCTCAAGGCGTTCCGCGAGACGCATCCGTTCGTCGAGTTGCGGTTGCTCACGCATAACAATCTCGTCGATCCGGCGTCGGAAGGGCTCGACTTCGCGATCCGCTTCGGGGCGGGCATCTGGCCCGCGACGCACAACGCACTGCTGCTCGATGCGCCGCTCGCCGTGCTGTGCGCGCCCGATATCGCGCGCCGCCTCGGCAAGCCATTCGATCTTGCAAACGAAGTGCTATTGCGTTCCTATCGAGCCGACGACTGGACCAACTGGTTCGACGCCGCCGGTCTCGATGCATGGACGATGAACGGCCCCGTCTTCGATTCCTCGCGTCTGATGGTGGAAGCCGCGGTGCAAGGCGCGGGCGTCGCGCTCGCGCCGCCGCGCATGTTCGTGCGCGAGTTGCAGGCGGGACTGCTCGTGCAGCCGTTCGATATCGAAGTGAAGACCGGCGGCTATTGGCTCACATGGCTCAAGTCGCGGCGGCTTTCGCACGGCATGCGGCTCTTTCGCGACTGGATCGTCGCGCAGGCTGCCGAAGCGCCGTGACGGCGCTTCAACGCCGCGCGCGACGCCTGCCCGCGGCCAGATCGTCCGCGAGCGGCACGGAGGAGAACAGCAAAAGCAACGCGGCGAGCGGCACGGTCGTGGCGAACCCGAGATGCGCGAAGCCGACCGCGCCCGCGAAGCCGCCGAGAATGAACATCGCGAAGAGCGAGCTCAGCAGCACGAGCCGCCCGTGATTCGCGCGTACATAACCGGCATCGTCGCGCGCGATGCCGCGGTTCCAGTAAAGGCTCTTGCCGATCTCGATACCGATGTCGGTGACGAGACCCGTCACGTGCGTCGTGCGGATTTCGGCCTTCGAGATTTTCGTGATCATCGCGTTCTGCAGGCCCATCACGAAGCACAGCAGCGCGACCGTCAGCGGCACGTCCCACACGCGATGCGTCTCCAGATTCGCGCCGAGCATGCCGAACACGAGCAGGAGCGCCGCTTCGAGCAGGAGCGGCGTGGCGAACACGCTATGCGCGCGCCGCTGCCGTCCCCAGTTGATGAGCACAGCCGAGGTCGCGGCGCCGCTCAGAAATGCACCGACCGCGCCGATCGCGGAAAAGACGAACGCGACCTGGCCGAGCACGAGGTTATCGGCGATGGAAGACACGAGTCCCGACATATGCGACGTGTATTGCCCGACCGCGAGAAAGCCGCCTGCATTCGCCGCGCCCGCGACGAAGGCGAGCGCGCAGCCCAGGCGCCGGTTGGCGGAATCGGTGCGGCTGGGGGACGTCAGGCCCCGGAGATAGGCGATCGGCATGGCGGCGCGGGCGAAAGGGTCGAGTCGAAAAGATAGCACGACAATTTGCGTGCCCAGCCATCGATTGAGCGTACGCAATCTGAAAGAAAAAACATAAGTCGATAGCATGCTAACGAATATACTTCTCGCTATAATCCGGCCGCATGACCCAACTCGACATTCTGCGCCGCTCCGTGAGCAGCACGCTCGTGCTTGCCGCGCGACGCTGGCGCCGCACGAGCCACGGCGTGCTCGCCTCGTACGGCGTGTCCGAAGCATGCGCCGTGCCGCTGCTCACGGCCAACCGGCTCGGCGAGGCGGTGCGGCAGGTGACGCTCGCGGAGCATGTCGGCATCGAGGGGCCGTCGCTCGTGCGGCTGCTCGATCAGCTTTGCGCGGCAGGCCTCGTGCGACGCGACGAAGATCCGGAAGACAAGCGCGCGAATACCATCACGCTCACCGATGAAGGCCGCGTGGTCACCGCGCGCATGGAAGAGCGCCTCGTCACGCTGCGCGCGCGGCTGCTGAAGGGCGTGAGCCGCGAGGATCTCGAAACGACGCTGCGTGTGCTCAACGCGTTCAGCACGTCGCCGGATGCGAAGCTGCTCGCCGCGCTCGAAGCGCTCGACGACACCACCAGGCCGGCCCGCCCGGCGGCGAAGCGCGGAGCATAGCGTCATGGCCTTTCCTTCCGCGCGCGAGTGGCTCTTTTCCGCCAAGACCTTCGCCGCCGCGATGATCGCGCTGTACATCGGCCTCGCGCTCGAATTGCCGCGTCCGTACTGGGCGATGGCGACCGTCTATATCGTGTCGAATCCGTTCGTCGGCGCGACGCGCTCGAAGGCGCTCTATCGCGCGCTCGGCACGATGATCGGCGCGGCGGGCGCGGTGCTGATCGTGCCGCCTTTCGTCGAGTCGCCATTTCTTTTCAGCGTGATCGTCGCGTTATGGACGGGCACGCTGCTCTATCTCTCCATGTTCGACCGCAGCGCGCGCAGCTATGTCTTCCTGCTCGCGGGCTACACGCTGCCGCTGATCGCGCTGCCCGCCGTCACCAACCCGACGACCGTCTTCGATCTCGCGATCACCCGCACCGAAGAGATTCTGCTCGGCATCGTGACGGCGAGCATCGTGGGCAGCGCGGTGTTTCCGAGCCGGCTCGCGCCGACGCTCATCGAACGAACGGACGCATGGTTCCGCGATGCCGCGTTCTATGCCTGCGAGACGCTCTCGGGACATATCGCGGGCGCATCGATATCGGCGGCGCGCCAGCGGCTCGCGGCAACCGTCAACGGCCTCGAACTCCTGCTGAACCAGCTGACCTACGATCACACGCGGCCCGATATCATCCGCCGCGCGCGCGCGTTGCAGGGCCGCATGCAAATCTTTCTGCCGCTGATTTCGTCGATGGCCGATCCGCTCATCGAACTGATCGACAAGCACGGCGCGCATCCCGAAGGCCTCGAACAACTCCTGAAGGATGTGGCCGCATGGGTCGGGAAGCCCATGCCGCGCGCTGAACAGGATGTCGAAGACGAGCGCGAGCCCGATGCCCTGCGCGAACGCATCCAGGCGATGCGGCCATCCGTCGAAGCGCTGGCGAGCGCGGACGGCGCGCTGCTCTCGAATGCGCTGTGGCGTCTCGGTCAGGTCATCGACGTGTGGCAGGACATTCGCGCGCTGCGTGCGGCGATTCTCAACGAGACGAGCGAATGGCGTCCGCACTTTCGTCACTGGCGGCTCGGCGGCACGGCGCGCTTTTTCGATCGCGGCATGATGCTCTTTTCGACGGGCGTCGCGGTGAGCGCGATCATCGTCGCGTGCGGACTGTGGATCGAATCGGGCTGGAACGATGGCGCCGGCGCAGTGACGCTCGCCGCCGTCGCGTGCTGCTTCTTCGCCGCGCTCGACGAGCCCGCGCCGCAAGTGTTCACGTTCTTTCTCGCGACCTGCCTGAGCGTCGTGCTCGCCGGCCTCTATGTGTTCGCCGTGCTGCCGAAAGTACACGATTTCCCGATGCTCGTGCTGATCTTCGCGGTGCCTTTTCTCATCATCGGCACGCTCATTCCGCGGCCGCGCTTCACGCTCGTGACGATGCTCACCGCCGTGAATACCGCGACGTTCATCAGCATTCAGAGCGCCTACGAAGCGAACTTCTTCGTGTTCATCAACAGCAATCTCGCGGGTGTCGCGGGCCTGCTCTTCGCGTTCATCTGGACGCGCATGACGCGCCCTTTCGGCGCGGAACTCGCCGCCGCGCGGCTCACGCGATCGGCGTGGGCGGATATCGTGGTGAGCGCGTCGCCGACGGTAGTCATCGCGGATCAGCGCGATCTCTACGCGCGCATGCTCGACAGGCTGATGCAACTCCTGCCGCGTCATGCCGCGACGGACTCGCATCGTCACCCGTCGATCGAGAGCTTTCGCGATTTCCGCGTCGCGCTGAATGCGCTCGATCTGCGTCGCACGCGCCGCAAGCTGCCGGCCGAATTGCAGACGTCGGTAGACTCGGTGCTGGATGCATTGCGCCATTACTTCGAGCTTTGCATCGCACGCCGCGCGCGTCAGCCGGTGCCTGCCGAACTCATTCGCGGCATCGATGCGACGAGCGCTCAGGTCACGTCACACGCGATCACGCAGTCGCAGGATGTCGCCGCGGAGAAATGGCTGCGCGAAACGTTGCACGCGCTGGTCGGCATGCGCCTTTCGCTGCATCCGCCCGCGACGCAGACGCAGCCCGACGCCGCGACCGGCGTGCCGCCGCGCGAGGAGCCGGCATGATCTTCGCCCTTCCACTTTCATCGGAACGCCACACATGATCGGCGAAATCGACATTCTCGGCGTGTTCGTGCCCGCCGTGCTCGTGCTGATGTTCATCGCCTATCTTTTGAATCTGGCGATCCGCACCGTGCTTGCGCGCGTCGGCTTCTATCGCTTCGTGTGGCACCGTTCCATTTTCGATCTCGGCATCTATGTTCTGGTGCTGGGCTTTGTCGTCATCGTTTCGCAGCGGCTCATCTCGTGAAAAAAACCTGGTTCTCTCTCGGGCAGATTCTGCTTACGCTCATCGTCGTCGCGATTGCGTGCGTCGTGTTGTGGAAGCTCGTCGATTACTACATGTTCGCGCCGTGGACGCGCGACGGTCACGTGCGCGCCGACGTGATCCAGGTCGCGCCCGACGTATCCGGCCTCATCACCGACGTCAAGGTCGTGGACAATCAGCAGGTCAGGAAAGGCGATGTCCTCTTCGTGATCGATCAGGCGCGTTACACGCTCGCGCTGCGCAATGCGCAGGCGACCGCGCAGCAACGGCGCGCGACGCTCGATCAGGCGCGCCGCGAAGATACGCGCAATCGCGCACTCGGCAATCTCGTCGCGCGGGAAGTGGTCGAGGAGACGCATTCGCGCGTCGAGCAGGCAACCGCCGCGCTCGCCGATGCCGAAGTCGCGATCGATACGGCGCGCCTCAATCTGCAGCGCACGGAGATTCTCAGTCCCGTCGACGGTTATCTCAACGATCGCGCGCCGCGCGTGGGCGAATACGTGGCGTCGGGACGCGCGGTGCTGTCGGTGGTCGATATGCATTCGTTCCGCGTCGATGGCTACTTCGAGGAAACGAAGCTGGGCGGCATCGATATCGGCCAGCCTGTCGATATCAAGGTGATGGGCGAGGCCGGCATCCTGCGCGGACATGTGCAGAGCATCGTCGCGGCGATCGAGGATCGCGACCGTCAGCAAAGCTCCAGTCTTCTGCCGAACGTGAATCCCGCGTTCAGCTGGGTGCGTCTCGCGCAGCGCATTCCGGTGCGCGTGACGCTCGATGAAATTCCCGCGGACTTTCGCATGATCGCGGGCCGCACCGCGACGGTGTCGGTGCGCGGCATCGGGCCGAAGATCGGCAAGCGCGCGGCGTCGGAAACGTCGCCTGCTTCCGCGCCTGCGCCGACTTCGAGCGTGTCGGGCGCGTCGCAATGAAAGCGATCGCCCTCGCCGCTTCGTCGGCCATCGTGCTCGTCGGCTGCACGACGGTCGGACCGAACTACACGCTGCCCGGGAACGCCGCGGTCAACGCGCCCTATGCGAACGAGGCCATCGATGGCGCGAATCAGGCGCCCGTCACGCAAGGCGAAGTGCCGGCCAAGTGGTGGCGTCTCTATGACGATCCCGTCGTCGATCAACTCGTGACCGCCGCGCTCGCATCGAACACCGATCTGCGCGTGGCCGCCGCGAATCTCGCACGCTCGCGCGCCGAAGTCGAATTCGCGAATCAGCAGGGCGGATTCTCGGGCAAGACATCGGCGGCGTTTCAGCGTGCGCAGGAATCGGCGGAGCAGTATCTGTTGACGGAGAAGATTCCGGTCGTCAACGAAGGCGCGCTCGATCTTTCCATTTCCTACGAGATCGATCTGTTCGGCAAGCTCAGGCGCGGCGTCGAGGCGGCGAACGCGGACGATGAAGCCGTCGAAGCCGCGCAGGATCTTGCGCGCGTCACGGTGGTCGCGGATGTCGTGCGCGCGTATGTCGAATCGTGCTCGGCGGCCGAAGAGCTGGACATCGCACGAAAGTCGCTCGACTTGCAGAAGCAGCGCGTGAAGCTCACGCAGCGTCTGCGCGACGCGGGCCGTGGCAATCAGTCCGAAGTCACACGCGGACAGACTCAGGCCGATACGCTCGCCGCCGACATTCCGCGCTTCGTCGCGCGCCGCCGTGTCGCGCAATATCGGCTGGCGATGCTGCTCGCGCGTGCGCCTTCCGACTTGCCGAAGGCCGCCCTCGCCTGCAAGAAGCTGCCGAAACTGCGCGCGCCGATTCCTGTCGGCGATGGCGCGGCGCTGCTCAAGCGTCGCCCCGATGTGCGGCAGGCCGAGCGGCAGCTTGCGTCATCCACGGCGCGCATCGGCGTTGCGACGGCGGCCTTGTATCCGTCGGTGAGTCTGGGTGCGTCGGTGGGTTCGGTCGGCGTCGTGGAAGACCTGTTCGGCGCGAATACGAATCGCTGGGCGTTCGGTCCGCTCATCAGCTGGAGCTTTCCGATCAACGGCCAGCGCGCCCGCGTGCATCAGGCCGAAGCGGCGACGAGCGGTGCGCTCGCACGTTTCGACGGCGTCGTGCTGAAGGCGCTGGAGGAAACGCAGAGCAGCCTCGCGACCTACGCATCCGACACCACACGTGCCGATGCATTGCGCACCGCGTATAAATCCGCGATCCAGTCGGCCGATGAAACCAACCAGTTGTATCGCGCGGGCCGCGAGTCCTTTCTCAACGATCTCGACGCGACGCGCACGTTGACCGGCGTCGCGGCACAGGTCGCGGCCGCCGAAGGACAGGTCGCGATCGATCAGGTGAACCTGTTCCGCGCGCTCGGCGGCGGCTGGGAAACCGACGAAGCGATCGCGCAGAACTCGAAGGGAAAATGAGGCGATCGTGCGCGCGAGCGAATATCGATTCGTTACCGTCTGGAAGATCGCGGCGCCGCTTCAGTCCGTATGGGACGCCATCCACGATCCGGCGGCGTGGCCGCAATGGTGGGCGTGTGTCGAACGGGTGATCGAAGTGGAGAAAGGCGCGCACGACGGCGTCGGTGCGTTGCATCGTTATACATGGAAGGGGCGCTTGCCGTATCGCGTGCGCTTCGACATGCGTGTCACGCGCGTCGAGCCGCTCGTGTCGCTCGAAGGAGAAGCGAGCGGCGATGTCGAAGGTTCGGGGCAATGGCGGTTTTCATCGCGCGATGATGTCACCATCGTGCGATATGAATGGCGCGTGCGTACCGGGCGCGGATGGATGAATCTGCTTGCGCCTATTGCGCGGCCGGTCTTCAAGTGGAATCACGATTACGTGATGCAGCGGGGCGGCGAGGCGCTTGCGAGGCGGCTCGGGGCGCGGCTCGTGGGGGTGGAGCATGATGAGGCGGAGCGTTGAGACGAGTATCCCGCTCAACTACGTCTCATATAAGGTTCGCCCGCTACGATCCCCGACGCCATCACGCCCATCCCTCCAGCCGCAACGTCGAGCGCACCAGCCGCTCTTCCTCCTGCTCGATCTCGGCGAGGCTCTCACGCACGCTCTTGACATGCAGACTCGCCGCACGGCGCGCCTGCTCCGGCAGCTTGCCGGTAACGGCGTTGTACAAACGCGCATGCTGGCGATCGATCTGACGCTTCTGCGGCTCGCGATGATAGAGATTGTTCACCGACGCGAACACCGCGCTCAGCATCAGATCGTTCAGCATGCCGAGCGTATGCACGAGCACCGCGTTATGCGACGCCTCGCAAATCGCGAGATGAAACGCG
The DNA here is from genome assembly GCF_046030135.1 of Caballeronia jiangsuensis. Taxonomy (NCBI): domain Bacteria; kingdom Pseudomonadati; phylum Pseudomonadota; class Betaproteobacteria; order Burkholderiales; family Burkholderiaceae; genus Caballeronia; species Caballeronia jiangsuensis. The sequence goes on along the minus strand of NZ_JAQQDB010000002.1, from coordinate 264,472 downwards.
TGATCGAGCCGCGCATGCGTGGAGGCGTCGGTGTCGTGCGTATCGGCGGCGACGAGTTCTTCGTAGCGCCGCCGGATCATGATGTGATCGGCCTGCGTACCTCGCAATGCGGCGAGCCGCGCCGCCTCCGCTTCCAGCATTTCGCGCACTTCCAGCAGATCGTAGAGCGTGCGCGGTTGCGATCCGAGCAGATGCATCATCGGCGACTGTCCGGGCTCGGCTGTGAGCTTCGCGACGAACGAGCCCTTGCCCTGCGAGGTTTCGATCAATCCCCTCGCCCGCAGAATCTTCAGCCCTTCGCGTAGCGCGGTGCGCGAAACGCCGAGCTTTTCGGTCAGCCGCCGCTCGGACGGCAACGTCTGCCCGACCTTCAGCACGCCATCGACGATCAGGGCCTCGATGCGTTCGACCACCACGTCCGCCAGCTTTCGCTTGCTTTCTTCCGCTTCTTTCATCGCACTCACCACTGGTATTACCACTGCGAAATCGTAGCACGGCGCTCGGTTATCTGCCTGCCTTACGCCGTTTCATCGCCTACGTTTCAGCGATCCGCGTAAAAGCCGTCCACTACAAAAACTGGTAATACCAGTGGAAAATCCATCGACATCATGTCGCAGACCCGGAAGAATCGCCACAAAGCACACGTGGGCACGAACCCGCGTCCCACAGGAGACACCGCATGACCTACGCCTACGACGAAAGGCTCGACGGGCCGCTCGCCGATCACGACAAAGCCGCGATCGTGCGCGATCTGCAAGCCCTGCTCCCCGATCTTCAACTGCTGCACGCGAAGGAAGACCTGCGTCCTTTCGAATGCGACGGTCTCTCCGCCTATCGCATCACGCCGATGCTCGTCGCGCTGCCCGGCACCATCGACGAAGTTCAGACGCTGCTCAAGTATGCGAACGCGCACGGCGTGCCGGTGGTCGCGCGCGGCGCGGGCACGGGTCTCTCGGGCGGCGCGTTGCCGCTCGAAAAAGGCATCCTGCTCGTGATGTCGCGATTCAACCGCATCCTCGAAGTCGACGCGCAAGCCTGCATCGCACGCGTGCAACCCGGCGTGCGCAATCTCGCGATCTCGCAGGCCGCCGCGCCGCACGGCCTCTATTACGCGCCCGATCCGTCGTCGCAGATTGCATGCTCGATCGGCGGCAACGTCGCGGAGAACGCCGGCGGCGTGCATTGCCTCAAGTACGGGCTGACGGTCCATAACATCCTGCGCGTGGAGATCGTGACGATCGACGGCGAACGTCTCACGCTCGGCTCCGAAGCGCTCGATGCGCCCGGCTTCGATCTGCTCGCGCTCATCACCGGTTCGGAAGGCATGCTGGGCGTCGTGGTCGAAGTGACCGTCAAGCTATTGACGAAGCCGCAGAGCGCGAAGGTACTGCTCGCCAGCTTCGACGACATCGAGAAAGCGGGCGATGCCGTCGCGCAGATCATCGCGGCAGGCGTGATTCCCGGCGGGCTCGAAATGATGGACAACCTCGCGATCCGCGCCGCCGAGGACTTCATCCACGCAGGCTATCCCGTGGATGCAGAAGCGCTGCTCTTATGCGAAGTCGATGGCGCGGAATCCGATGTCGCCGAAGATTGCGCGCGTGTCGAAGCATTGCTGCGCACGGCGGGCGCGACGGAGATCCGCCTCGCCGCGAACGAGGCCGAACGCCAGCGCTTCTGGGCGGGCCGCAAGAACGCATTCCCGGCAGTGGGCCGCATCTCGCCCGATTACTACTGCATGGACGGCACGATCCCGCGCCGCGAGTTATCGCGCGTGCTGCGCGGCATCGCGGATCTGTCGGCGCAATACGGACTGCGCGTCGCCAACGTGTTCCATGCGGGCGACGGCAACATGCATCCGCTCATTCTCTTCGATGCCAACGCGCCCGGCGAAATGGACAGAGCCGAAGCGATCGGCGCGCGCATTCTGGAACTGTGCGTCGAAGTCGGCGGCAGCATCACGGGCGAGCATGGCGTCGGCCGCGAGAAGATCAATCAGATGTGCGCCCAGTTCAACAGCGACGAACTCACGTTCTTCCATGCCGTGAAAGCCGCATTCGATCCTTCGGGGCTTCTGAATCCCGGCAAGAACGTGCCGACGCTGCATCGCTGCGCGGAGTTCGGCACGATGCACGTGCATCACGGCGCACTGCCTCATCCCGAACTGGAGCGCTTCTGATGCGACGCGACCTCATCTCCATCGACGACAGCGCGCGGCTCGTCGATCAAGTGCAAGACGCGATTGCACGAAAGCGGCCACTGCGTATTCGCGGCGGCGACAGCAAGGCGCACCTCGGCAGGCCCGTGCACGGCGACGAGATCGACACGCGCTCGCATCGCGGCATCGTCAGCTATGACCCGAGCGAACTCGTCGTCACCGCACGCGCGGGGACGACGCTCGCCGAATTGAACGCGATACTCGACGAAGCCGGCCAGATGCTGCCGTGCGAGCCGCCCGCCTTCGATGAAGCGGCGACCATCGGCGGTGCTGTCGCTGCGGGATTGTCGGGCCCGCGCCGGCCGTGGGCCGGTTCGGTGCGCGACTTCATGCTCGGCTGCCGCATCGTCACGGGCGAAGGCAAGCATCTGCGTTTCGGCGGACAGGTGATGAAGAACGTCGCCGGTTACGACGTTTCGCGTTTGATGAGCGGCAGCTTCGGCTGTCTCGGTCTCATCACGGAAGTGTCGTTGAAAGTGCTGCCGAAGCCGCGTGAAACGCGGTGTCTGTCGCTCGCGCTCGACGCGGCCGAGGCGATGCGCGAGCTTGCTTCATGGCGCAAGGCGGCGTTGCCCGTGAGCGGCGCATGTCATGTCGATGGCCGTCTGCATGTGCGCCTGGAGGGCGGCGCGGGCTCGGTGCGCGCGGCGGCGGATCGCATCGGCGGAGAACATCTAGACGCGCAGTTCTGGTCCGCTCTGCGCGATCAGCGTCTGTCCTTCTTCAGCGACGGACGCCCGCTCTGGCGCTTGTCCTTGCCGAACGATACGCCGCTCATCGAGTTGCCCGGCGCCGTGATGCTCGACTGGGGCGGCGCGCAACGCTGGCTCAAGAGCGACGCGAACGCCGATGTCATTCGCGGCGTCGCGAGCGCGGCGGGCGGACACGCGACGTGCTTCACGCCCGGCGCCGCAGCCGATCCGTTTCATCCGCTCGCCGCGCCGCTCATGCGCTTTCACCGGCAAGTGAAGCAACGCCTCGACCCGCACGGCGTGTTCAATCCCGGCCGGATGTACGCCGACTACTGACGTTATCGACAGGCATCGATATGCAAACGAATCTCAGCGACGAAGCAAAGACACTCGCGCGCGCGAAGGAAGCGGAAGACATACTTCGTTCGTGCGTGCATTGCGGCTTCTGCAACGCGACGTGCCCGACGTATCAGTTGCTGGGCAACGAACTGGACGGCCCGCGCGGGCGCATCTACCTCATCAAGCAGATGCTCGAAGGCGAGCCCGTCACCGACAAAACGCAGTTGCATCTCGACCGCTGCCTCACGTGCCGCAACTGCGAAACGACCTGTCCTTCGGGCGTCACGTATCACGCGCTGCTCGATATCGGCCGCGCTGAACTCGAACGTCGCGTGCCGCGTCCCGCACGCGAGCGCATGTTGCGTCACGGCCTGCGTCATGTGATACCGCGCCCCGCCGTGTTCGATGCGCTGCTGAAGGCGGGCCGTATCGCGCGTCCGCTGATGCCGGCCACGCTGCGCCAGAAGATTCCCGCGAAGACCATCGCGGCCAAGTCACGGCCGGCCGCTCGTCACACGCGTCGCGTGCTGATGCTCGAAGGCTGCGTGCAGCCTTCCCTGTCGCCGAACACCAACGCGGCGACCGCACGTGTGCTCGACCGTATCGGCATCAGCGTGATCGATGCGCCACGCGCGGGCTGTTGCGGCGCAACCGACTATCACCTCAACGCGCAGGAAGCGGGACTGATGCGCGCGCGGCGCAATATCGACGCCTGGTGGCCCGCGATCGAAGCGGGCGCGGAAGCCATCGTGCAGACTGCGAGCGGATGCGGCGCGTTCATCAAGGAATACGGTCACTTGCTGCGCGACGATCCGCAATACGCGGCGAAGGCTGCGCGCGTGAGCGAACTGGCGCGCGATCTCGTCGAAGTGCTGGGCGCGGAGCCGCTCGATGCGCTCAGGTCCGCGGAGCGACGCCGCATCGCGTTTCATTGTCCCTGCACGCTGCAACATGCGCAAAAGCTCGGCGGCGCGGTGGAAGCAATTCTCACGCGTCTCGGCTACGATCTGACCGCCGTCCCCGATGCGCATCTGTGCTGCGGCTCGGCGGGCACTTACTCGATCACGCAGCCCGAACTATCGATGCAACTGCGCGACCGCAAGCTGGATGCGCTCGAAAGCGGCGCGCCCGAGATGATCGTCACGGCGAACATCGGCTGTCAGACGCATCTCGCGGGAGCGGGACGCACCGGCGTGCGTCACTGGATCGAACTGGTGGAAGACGCGATGCAATGACACGCTGCGCGCCGATACGTGCAGCGTGTCCTTCGCGATATCAAAGTCCGAGCTCGCTCAGGCCCGGATGATCGTCCGGCCTTCGCCCGAGCGGCCAATGAAACTTGCGCTCGCTTTCCTTGATCGGCACATCGTTGATGCTCGCGTGTCGATGATTCATCAGGCCATCGAGACCGAACTCCCAGTTCTCGTTGCCGTAGGAACGGAACCAGTTGCCCGCATCATCGCGCCACTCATAGGCGAAGCGAACCGCGATGCGGTTTCCGCCGAAAGCCCATAGCTCCTTGATGAGCCGATAGTCGAGTTCATTGCGCCACTTTCGATCCAGAAACGCGCGCACGTCCTCGCGTCCGTGGACGAACTCCGCACGATTGCGCCATTGCGTATCGCGCGAATAGACATGCGACACGCGCTCGGGATCGCGCGAATTCCAGCCGTCCTCGGCCTGACGCACTTTCTCGATCGCCGTCTCGCGCGAGAACGGAGGAAACGGCGGACGAGACTCCGAAGTATTGACCATGACGCGCTCCTTCACTTGCGGATGAACGCGAGAAGATGCTCGTTGACCGTATCGGCGTGGGTCGTGCACATGCCGTGCGGCGCGCCGGGAATGATCGTGAGCGAGCCATCGGGGACGATCTTCGCGGAGAGCTTGCCGGAATCGTCGATCGGCACGATCTGGTCGGCGTCTCCCTGCAGCACGAGCGTCGGGATCGTCATCTTCTTCAGGTCGTCGGTAAAGTCCGTTTCCGAGAAAGCCTTGATGCAGTCGTACGCGCTCTTGATCGAGCATTGCATGCCGGCGAGCCAGAACCAGTCGATCGTGCCTTGCGACACCTTCGCGCCTTCGCGATTGAAGCCGAAGAACGGCGTCGCAAGATCATTGAAGAACTGCGAGCGATTGCCGATGACGCCCTTGCGGATATCGTCGAACACGGAGAGCGGCAGGCCGCCGGGGTTGGCTTCGGTCTTGAGCATCAGCGGCGGCACCGCCGAGATCAGCACCGCCTTCTTCACGCGCTTCGTGCCGTGACGGCCGATATAGCGCGCGACTTCGCCGCCGCCCGTCGAATGGCCGACGAACACGGCATCCTTGACGTCGAGATGATCGACGAGTTCGGCGAGATCATCCGCATAGCGGCTCATGTCGTTGCCGTCCCACGGCTGGCTGGAACGGCCGTGGCCGCGCCGGTCATGCGCGATCACGCGATAGCCGCGTTCCGCGAGATACATCATTTGCGAATCCCACGCGTCCGCGTTGAGCGGCCAGCCGTGAGAGAAGACGACGGGCTGGCCCGAGCCCCAGTCCTTGTAAAACAGTTCGGTTCCGTCTTTCAGTGTGAATGTGGCCATTGCTTTGACTCCTTCGAGATGCTGGATCAGGCGGCGCCGTTCATGCACGGCGCGGCGCATAACGCGGCGGATGTGTCGCGTATGGAAGGAGTATTCATGGCGATCGAATGCGGGTCTTGTCGATGCGACCGGTGTTTTAGCGTACGCACGGCGGACTGATTCACGGACTTGCGCCGTGCTGCACCGTATGGCGGCGTGCGTTTTTCAAACGCTTCCCGCGCGCGAGAACGTAGAGTGCGATGCGCACACGCCCACTCTTTTCATCACCATCATGAAGATCGAACAGGACCAACGTGATTCAGCGACCGATCATCTGCGCTTTCAGTTGCCGCATCTGCATCTGGCGAGCGCGTTCGGCAACGACTGGTTCGCGCTGAAGGCGGAGGCTTTCGCGCGCTTCTTCGGCACGCCGACGTTTCTGGTGGCGCAGACGTTGATCGTCCTCGCATGGATCGCGTTGAACGTGGCGCACCTGATGCACTTCGATCCGTATCCGTTCGTGTTGCTGAATCTGGCGTTCAGTCTTCAGTCCGCTTATGCCGCGCCGATGATTCTCCTCGCGCAGACGCGTCAGGCGGATCGCGACAAGGCATTTTCCGATGCCGATGCGCGGCACCGGGAAGCGCTCGCGCTCGCGGCCGAGCGGCGCGACAAGGCGCTCGCGCATCAGGCGGCGCAGATCGAGACGTTGCTGCGACAGAACACGGAACTCACCGCGCTGACACGCGAACTGGCCGAGGAGATCGCGGCTTACACGGCAGGCGCGATGCACACGCGCCCCGCCCCGACGATACGTCCCGCCATCCCGCTCAAGAACCCCGGAAGTTCCGCCGCGGGCAGCGGCCGGCTCAGCAAGAAGCCTTGCATCTGATCGCATTCGAGCTCACCGAGCGTGCGGAATTGCGACTCCGTCTCCACGCCTTCCGCGACGACCTCGATCTGCAATGCGCGCGCGAGCGTCACGACCGCCGACAGCAACGCGCTGCCGCGCTTGCCCGCGGCATCGAGATCGCGCACGAACGAGCCGTCGATCTTGATCTGGTCGAAGCGAAAGCGCTGCAGATAACCGAGGCTCGAATAGCCGGTGCCGAAATCGTCGACGGCCACCGCATAGCCGCGCGCCTGCAGCGCCTCGATCGTATGACTCGTCTTTTCGACGTTCTGCATCGCCGTCGTTTCGGTGATCTCGAACATCAGGCGCGACGGTTCGACACCCGCCGCGCCGATCAGAGCGTCGATGCGCGCGACGAGATCCGGCACGTTGAACTGGATCGGCGACAGATTCACCGATACGGGAATCGCGGGCAGTCCATCGGCATCCCATCGCGCGATGTTGCGGCACACTTCGCGCAACACCCAGTCGCCGATCTCGACGATGAGGCCCGAGCGCTCCGCGATCGGTATGAATTCGAGCGGCGCGATCTCGCCCAACTCCGGATGGCGCCAGCGAATCAGCGCCTCGACGCCCGTCACCGATTGCGATGCGACGCTGAACTTAGGCTGGAACGACAGGCTCAATTCGTCGTCGCTCAACGCGCGATGCAGGTCGCGCTGCAGGATCAGCGACCTGAGCGCAGTGTGATTCATCTGCGGCTCGAACACGCGGTAGGTGTTGCGTCCGCTCTGCTTGGCGGCATACATGGCGGCGTCCGCGCTATGCAGCACTTCTTCGGCATTGGCGCCGTCGCGCGGATGAAACGCGATGCCGATGCTCGCGCTCACGCGCAGCGGCAAGCCGTTGACGACGATCTCCTGCGACAGCCGCCGCAACACGCCATTGGCGACCGCGACGGCGGACGATATCTCCGCCGCGTTCTCCACGACGATCACGAATTCGTCGCCGCCGAGCCGCGCGACCATATCGGTGTGGCGCAGGTCCTGGCGCAAGCGTTCGGCGCACACCTGCAGCAGGTCGTCGCCCACGCCGTGACCGAGCGAATCGTTGATCGACTTGAATCCGTCGAGATCGATGAACAGCACCGCGAACGGCGACGCGCGGCGCGCGCTGTCGGCGATCGCCTGCGCGATGCGCAACGAAAGTTGCTGACGATTCGGCAGGTTCGTCAGGGCATCGTGCGTGCCGAGATAATGCAGCTGCCGGTTCGCGCGCTTCAGCGAAATCGACAGGCTGCTCGTATGAAAGCCGAGCAAGGCGAGCGTGCCGACGAGCACCGTGAACGACATCGCCGTGACGACGAGCGCGAGCCAGTTCGCGTCGAGCTTGGCGTCGGCGAGGCAAAGGCTGCCCGAGGCGAAGTTGGCCGCGTCCATGCCGAGATAGTGCATGCCCGTTATCGCAATGGCCATGATGACCGCCGCGCCGAGCCGCTTGACGACGAGGTTCTCGACATCCGATGCGCGCAGCGTGAACGCGAGCCAGAGCGCCGCCATCGACGCGACGATCGCGACCGCCACGGAGAGCACGAGCTTCCAGACGGTGTAGTCGATGCCGGGCGACATCTGCATCGCGTGCATGCCGGTGAAGTGCATCGCGGCGACGCCCACGCCCATGATCGTGCCGGCCACGACGAGGCGCGCACTCGATAGCGCGCCCCGGCTCGCGGTGGCGAGCGCGATGAACGACACGCCGATTGCGAGGACGAGCGACGCCGCGGTGATCGAAAAATCGTAGCCGACGGCGATCGGCAGGGAGAACGCGAGCATGCCGATGAAGTGCATCGACCAGATGCCGACGCCCATCGACACCGCGCCGCCAGCGAGCCATGCCGGGCGGCGTTTCGCGCTCGCGAGCGCATTCAGGCCGCCGGACAGCTCCATCGCCGTGTAGGACGCGAGAAACGCGACCACGAGCGACAGACAGACCAGCAGCGGATTGTAGACACCAGTCATCGGCTCTCTCTCGTTTCGTATCAGTCTTTTGCGACTGCTTTTTCGTGCGCCCCGACTCGGCTGTGGCCCGTGCCGCGACGGTGCGCGGCTCCTGGTTCCTTATGCGCTATCGGCCTGGGGGCGGGAAACTTTATGCCAGCGCGGCCGTCGGCACGTTCGTACGGAACCGCGCCGACGCCCCTCTCCCGCCCGTGCGCTTCGCAAATGAGGCGCGCGATTACGCAAAGCCGCCTCGCGCCGAACGGCGATCATCGCAATCAACGAATTGCATCGTTTGCGAGGCGAAGGACATGAGCGAAAACAAAGTTATCCGCATCTATAGCGAACCCGCCGGCGGCTGGGGCGCGCTGAAGGCCACGGGCGAAGCACTGAAGATTCAGGGCATTCCCGTGTCCGGCGCGAAAACGCTCCTGCACATGAATCAGCCGCAAGGCTTCGATTGTCCCGGCTGCGCGTGGCCCGATCCGAAACATACGTCGTCGTTCGAATTCTGCGAGAACGGCGCGAAGGCCGTCGCATGGGAAGCGACCGCGATGCGCTGCACGCCCGAGTTCTTCGCGCAACATAGCGTGTCCGAGCTTGCCGCATGGAACGACTACGACCTCGAAATGGCGGGCCGTCTCACGCATCCGATGGTCTACGAAGCCGCTTCCGACCGATACGTGCCGATCGAATGGAACGAGGCATTCGCGCTCGTCGGGCGTCATCTGAATGCACTCGATCATCCCGATCAAGCGGACTTTTATACGTCCGGGCGCGCATCGAACGAAGCGGCGTTTCTGTATCAGCTCTTCGTGCGCGAGTTCGGCACCAACAACTTTCCCGACTGCTCGAACATGTGTCACGAAGCGACGAGCGTGGGCTTGCCGCAATCGATCGGCGTCGGCAAGGGCACCGTGCTGCTCGAAGACTTCGAACATGCAGACGCGATCTTCATCTTCGGCCAGAATCCCGGCACGAACAGCCCGCGCATGATGAGCGATCTGCATTCGGCGTCGCGGCGCGGTGCGAAGATCGTATCGTTCAATCCGTTTCGCGAACGCGCGCTGGAACGCTTCGCATCGCCGCAAAACCCCGTGGAGATGGCGACGCTCGGCTTCACGAACATCAGCTCGTTTCTCTATCAGGTGCGCGTGGGCGGCGACGTGGCCGCGCTGAAGGGCATGATGAAGGCGATCGTCGAAGCGGACGATAAAGCCATGCTCGCCGACGCGCCGCGCGTGCTGGACATCGCGTTCATCGAAGGCCATACGCACGGCATCGACGCATTGCTCGCGGATTTGCGCGCTACACCCTGGGACGCGATCGAGCGGCATTCCGGCCTCACGCGCGACGCGCTCACGAATGCCGCGAACATCTACATGCGCGCCGACAATGCGATTCTCGTGTACGGCATGGGCATCACGCAGCATCGTCGCGGCACCGAAGCCGTGCAACAGATCGCGAATCTCGCGCTCTTGCGCGGCAACGTCGGACGGCCGGGCGCGGGCATCTGTCCGGTGCGCGGGCATTCGAACGTGCAGGGCAATCGCACGGTCGGCATCACGGAGAAGCCGAATGCGCAGCTCATCGCAGGCATCGAGCGCGCGTTCGGTTTCACGCCGCCAACGAAGCATGGCAACGATGTGGTCGCGACGCTCGAATCGATGATGCGCGGCGAAGCGAAAGTATTCGTGGCGCTCGGCGGCAACTTCGCGGCCGCGATTCCCGACTGGGCGCGCATGCAGGATGCGCTGCGCAAGCTCGACCTCACCGTGCATATCGCGACGAAGCTCAACAGAAGTCATCTCGTGCATGGCCGCGACGCGCTGATTCTGCCGTGCCTCGGCCGCACCGAAATCGATATTCAGGCGGATGGACCGCAATCGATCACCGTCGAGGATTCGATGTCGATGGTGCATGCGTCCGCCGGGCGCAACGAGCCCGCGTCGCCACATCTGCTGAGCGAGCCGGCCATCGTCGCGGGCATCGCGCGCGCGACGCTCGGCGCAAAGTCGCGCGTGCCGTGGGAACATCTCGTCGCGAGCTACGACCGCATCCGCGATGCAATCGAGATCGTGTTCCCGATCTTTCAGGCGTATAACGCGCGCATTCGCGTGCCGGGCGGCTTTCATCTGACGTCGTCCGCGCGCGAACGCGTGTGGAACACGGACACCGGCCGCGCGAACTTTCTCGTCTTCGACGGCCTCGACGAAGACCCCGCGCCGAACGATCCCGACGCGCTCTCGCTCACGACGATGCGCAGCCACGATCAGTACAACACCACGCTCTATTCGCATTCGGACCGCTATCGCGGCGTGTTCGGCCAGCGCGACGTGATCTTCATGAATCCGCGCGAGCTGAAGAAGCGTGGACTGAATGCGGGCGATCGCGTCGATATCTTCGCGATAGCCGATGACGGCATCGAGCGCGTGATCCGCAACTTCAAGGCCGTCGAATACTCGCTGCCCGATGGCTGCTGCGGCGCGTACTACCCGGAAGTGAATCCGCTCGTGCCGCTCTACGCATTCGATCCGCAGAGCCGCACGCCGTCGTACAAGTCCGTGCCCGTGAGAGTCGTGCGCACGGTCGCCGAACCTCAACGCGAAGACGTCCAATATGCCTGATCACGTACTCGACCTGTCGCGCGCGCAGTTTGCGATGACCGCGATCTTTCATATTCTCTGGCCTATCCTGACCATCAGCCTGTCCGCGTTTCTCGTGCTCGTGGAAGCGCTGTGGATACGCACCGGCGACGTCGCGTACTACCGGCATGCGCGCTTCTGGAGCAAGCTGCTGGTGCTGAACTTCGCGGTCGGCGTCGTGAGCGGCATTCCGATGGAGTTTCAGTTCGGCACCAACTGGGCCGCCTTTTCACGGTACAGCGGCCAGTTCATCGGCAACATTCTGGGCTTCGAAGGCGCGATGGCCTTCATGCTCGAAGCGGGCTTCGTCGGCGTGATGCTGTTCGGCTGGGGACGCGTGTCGCGCGGCGTGCATCTGTTCGCCACATCGATGGTCGCGCTCGGCTCCAGCCTCTCCGCGTTCTGGATCATGGTCGCGAACTCGTGGATGCAGACGCCCGCGGGCTATGCCGTCGTCGATGGCAGGATCGTCGTGACGAACTATTTCGCCGCGATCTTCAACCCCGACATGGTGTGGGGCGTCTCGCACATGTGGGTCGCCGCGATCGAAACCGGCATGTTCGTGATCGCGGGCATTTCCGCGTGGAATCTGTATCGCCGGCGTCATCCCGAGTTCTTCGCGCGTTCTTTCCGCCTTGCGCTCGTGGTGCTCGTGTTCGTCGCGCCCTTGCAGATCTGGCTCGGCGATTCGAGCGGCGTAAGCGTGTTCGAAACGCAGCCCGCCAAGGGCGCCGCAATCGAAGGCCACTGGACGACGAACGCACCGGGCACGGGCGCATCGTGGTCCTTGCTCGCTTGGCCCGATCAGAAGGCGCAGCGCAACGACTGGTCGATCGACGTGCCCGGCATGTTGAGCGTGCTCGGCACGCACACGCTGCATGGACAAGTGAAGGGCCTCACCGATTTCCCACGCGACGATCAGCCACCCGCAATCGGGCTGCTCTATTACGCGTTTCGCGTGATGGCGGGCATCGGCTTCGCGTTCATGTTGCTCGCGTTCTGGACCGCGTATGCGTTGCGCAAAACACGCGGCCGTCTCGAAGCGCTGCTCGCACGACGCAAGCTTCTGCTCGCGTGGGTGCTCTCCATTCCGTTGCCGTATGTCGCCGTGGAAGCGGGATGGATCGTGCGCGAAGTGGGCCGTCAGCCGTGGGTCGTCTACGGTTTGTTGCGCACGCGCGATGCCGTGTCGACGATCCCCGCTTCATCGGTGTCCTTGAGCATCGCGATGTTCTTCGCGTTCCATGTCGTGCTGCTCGTCACATTCTTCGTGCTCGCGCGTCGCTGGCTGAACGCCGGCCCCGACCTCACCAGCATGCCGCCCGCGAACATCGCAGGTTACCGGCCTTTGGAGCTCGACTCATGAATAGCGCTGTCCACACGATGCTCGCCGATACATGGTTCGGCCTCATCGGCCTGATGCTGGTCTTCTATGTCGTCACCGACGGCTTCGATCTCGGCGTCGGCATCCTCACGCTCTTTCGCCGCAAGTCGTCGGATCGCGACGTGATGGTTCAATCGATCGGTCATGTATGGGACGCGAACGAAACGTGGCTCGTCGTGATGGGCGGCGCGCTCTTCGGCGCGTTTCCGCCGGCTTACGCGCTCCTGTTGGAACATCTCTATCTACCCGTGATGGCGCTCATCGCGGGATTGATCATGCGCGGCGCGGCGATCGAGTTTCGCCATAGCGTCGATCACGGGCCGGTGTGGGACAAGGTGTTCGGCATCGGCAGCCTCGTTGCGGCGCTCTCGCAAGGCGTCGTGCTCGGAAAGGTGCTCACGGGTCTCGCGCCGGGCAAGGCGGCCTTCGCGTTCATCGTCGTTGCGGCGATCGGCGTCGTCGCGGGATATTGCCTGCTCGGCGCGACGTATCTCGTCAGGAAGACCTCGGGCATGGTCGAGCAATGGGCGCGGCGAATTTCACTGCTGAGCGCGATGTTCACCGTCGTTGCCGCGGCGTTGCTGACGCTCGCGACGTGGTTCTCCAGCGATATCGGTCACGCGCGCTGGACGCATCCGGCCGTGATGCATGTGCTGATCGCGCTCGGCCTCGCGTCGGTGCTTGCGTTCGCGTTCATCATGGCGTCGCTGTATCTCGGCAGTTCGCGTGTGCCGTTTCGCGCATCGGTGGCGCTGTTCGTGTTCTCGTTCACAGGGCTCGCGATCAGTCTCTTCCCCGATTTCATTCCGGGCAAGCTCGGCATTCTCGAAGCCGCGTCCGATGCACCGACGCTCGCGTTCATGCTGATCGGTATCGGTCTCGTGTTCCCGGTGATGATCGGCTACAACCTTTATCAGTACCACGTCTTTCGCGGCAAACTTGCGGGCAGCGCGCACGCGGGTGAATGACCGGTCGTTCGCGGCAGCGCGCATAAGAAAACACCGCCTCGCAGGCGGTGTTTTTCCATGCAGCGCGAGCGATTCATAACGACGTCGCCTGATCCAGCACCGACGCCAGAATCATCGCGCCCGCATTGCTCGGGACCGGCCGCGGATTCGGCCCGTAGACCTGGTCGCCCGGACGAATCTCGCGACCACTCATCGCGCACACGCCAGCAGTGCGCGCGCGCATCGCACGCCACACCTGATCGCCGTAGCAGCAGCGCGTCGAGTCGCGCCATTCGATCGTCGCCGTCGTGGTCGATGGACGTTCGATCAGCTTCACGGTCACGCGGCGCTCGCCCGTTTGCGTGAAGGGACGCCTTGCCGAAGGCGTCCCGAAGTTCACGCCGTCATTCAGCGACGTGAGTTGAAAGATCGTTTGCGCCCACGGATCGAGCGCGATTGCAGCTTCAGCCATGTCCGGCTCCTTATCGAAGAATGTCGTTGATCGATCCGCTCACGCGGCGTCGAGCGTGTTCGTCTGCCAGTGCTTCGGCGTGGCGCCGACAAGTCGCTTGAAGACCGTCGTGAAATGCGCCTGCGAACGAAAGCCGCAGCAGAGCGCGACATCGAGCATGCTGTGCCTGGACGTGCGCAGCAGTTGCTGCGCGCGCTCGATGCGCTTTTGCAGCAGGTACTCGTGCGGACGCATGCCTGTCGCGCGGCGGAACTGCGCGGCGAAGTGCATGCGCGTGAGACCGGTGCTCGACGCGATATCCGCGAGGCTGATGTTCTCGGCAAGATGCGCATCGACGAATTCGGATACGCGATTGATGCGCCATTGCGGCAACGCCGAAGGCTCGCGTCCGCGCGCAACGGGCGTAGCGAAATGACGCGCGACGAGCCGCGACACGATCGCGAGACCAATGCTTTCGATGAACATGCTGCCGAGCGCCGCGCCTTCGGTCTTGCACACGGCGAGCGTCTGGCCGAGCCGTTCGAGCGCGGGATCGCGAATCAGCTTCGGATCGTCGAGAACGATATCGCCCGCGTGGGGACGATGAAAGAGATCGTCATGGCACTCCGCCAAAGCCTCCTGCGGCACGAAGAGATGCAGGACATCCATCGCCGACTGGAACACCGCGCTCACGCGTGTCGCGGGCGCGGTGACCTGCACGACGCCCGCGGGCACGCGCCCGTGCAGCAGCTTGCGGCCCGCATGGTGAAAGATCAGCGACGCGCACTTCAGGTTCAGGCTGACGCAATGAAACGCGCCGTTGCCGTCGCTGGAGACTTCGAGCGGCGATTCGCCATGATGCAGCCAGCGCGCCATCGTGATTCGCCGCGCGGGCTGGACGGCGGCCGGGCTGCGCCATCGGTCTTCCAGTTCGATCAATGCCGCTCGCGCGGGCGTCGCGGAATGCGAAAGGAGATTGAGATTCATGATAGGTCCGTTGCTTGACTGAAGCCTGTGCGGCCGATCGATGACCGGCATCGCGACGACTCCAAGTTAATCAAACGGAAACCACGCGCCTAGCCGTACATACGGTTGACGACATCGCCTGATGGTTGAGTCAACCTATATCAAGGTTTGATATCGGCGAAGCGATAACACCTTCGTATGAGCGCGTAACACGCGTGGATGAGACGGCTCATCCGGACGTCGCACGTATGCAGCCGCACGATTGAAGCGCTGCTACGCGCGCCATCCGAACGTTTAGCCGATGCACCGATAACGGCTGCAGGCACGCTCCTTCGTAGGTGTAGTCGAGGTGCGATCCGGTGGATAAAGTGTCGTCAAGGTCGCGGCATAAACACGGACCAACGGCCTTATCAAGGGAAACCGAAACCAATATTTATTTCGGATACCCGATTAACTACATCATCATCCACCAGGAGTCGAACATGAAAAAGTATCTCGTCAGCTTCACCCTTGTTGCCGCCACGCTCGCTGCGCCCGCTCTCGCATTCGCGCAATCGAACGCCCCCGTCACGCGCGCACAGGTTCGCGCCGATCTCGTCGCCGTCGAAAAGGCAGGCTATAACCCGGCGCTCGCGAGCGATCCGTACTACCCGTCGGACATTCAGGCAGCGGAAGCGAAAGTCTCCGCGCAACATGCCGATGCAGTGCAGGCCTACGGCGGCGTGCAAACCGGCACGAGCGCATCGAGCGCGCCGAAGCATGTATCGATGAACAACACGTGCGTCGGGCCGATCGACTTCTGCCAGCCGTTCTTCGGTAGCTGATCCGCACGTCCGGATCGACGATCTCTCATTCGCACAAGCGGAGTCTTTCATGAAGCGATTCTTTCAAGCAGCGTCGATGCTGGCGCTGTCGGCCGGTATGTTCGCATCGACCGGCGCAATGGCTCAGGATGCCACCCCGGCCGCCGATGCCCATGCGCCCGTCAAAAACATCGTTCTCGTTCACGGCGCGTGGGTCGACGGCTCGGGTTGGAAGCCGGTCTACGACATCCTCACCCGCGACGGCTATCACGTCACGATGGTGCAGGAGCCGCTGACATCGCTCGAAGGCGACGTCGCCGCGACCAAACGCGTGCTCGACCTGCAGAACGGTCCGGCGATCCTTGTCGGCCATAGTTATGGCGGATCGGTCATCACGGAAGCGGGCGTGCATCCGAAGGTCGCGGGGCTCGTCTATGTCGCGGCGCATGCGCCGAACGTCGGCGAGGATGAAGGCGCGCTCGGTAAAAAGACGCCCAGCTTCCTCGCGAAGCAGACGGACGCCGTAGAAAAGACAGCGGATGGCTACACGTACCTGAATCCCGCCGTGTTCCCGAAAGACTTCGCCGCGGATCTGCCGCTCAGGCAAGCCCGGTTCGAATCGCACTCGCAGATTCTGACGGCGGCGCAAGTCTTCACGACGCCGCTGACGGCCGCGGCGTGGACGTCGAAGCCGAGCTGGGGCATCGTGGCCGGCGGCGACAAGATCATCAATCCGGATCTCGAACGCTGGTACTACGAGCGCGCGCATAGTCACGTGACGGTCATTCCGGGCGCGAGCCATTCCGTGTACGAATCGAAGCCGCAGCAGGTCGCGGCGGTGATCGAAGAAGCCGCGAAGCATGCGGTGCAATAAATGATGTGACCGCGCGCGGCTGTCGTGTTTCTGCACGGCAGCCGCGCACTTTCGTCTGTGGTTTTCCCGTTCTTGCCGCTTTCGCCGTCAATGCCTTATATAGTGTGTGGCTGCGCATGTCCCGCACAAGGCATCGAATGATCAGACGGAGGAATCGATGGTTCGGCTCGTGATGATTCTCCTCGGCGTCGACTATCTGCGCACGCGATGGCGCACGGTGCTGACGCTCGGGCTGCTCAGCATCGCGCTCGGCGGCGTCATCTTCACCGATGCGCTCGACGGTTCGCTCTACTTTCCCATCGTGCCCTTCGCGCTGATGATGCTGTTCGAGGGCCTCGCCACGCTCGCCGTCGCATGGACCGGCATGGGCGGCCAGCGCAAGCTGCGTTATGTGAAAGGCACGACGTTCTGCCTGTCGGCGCTGCTCGTGCTGTTCGGCGGCGAGCACGGCAACTTCGTGCTGTCGCTCATCTTCGGCACGCTCTTTCTCGTCGATGGCGCCTTGCAGATCGTCTCCGCGCGCGTGGTCCGCTTTCGAAAGTGGCGCCTCGCGATGGCGGGTGGCGTGCTCGAAATCGCCATCGCAATCTTTTTCTATCAGCCTTACCCCGATCACTATGCGGGAACGGTCGCCTATTGCGTCGCGTTCGGCCTCTTCTTCGGCGGCTGGAACATGATCCTGCTCGCGGCGCGCGTCCGGCGCATGGCGGCGAATCCCGCCGTCGATGGCGAAGCGAGTGCGAGTGCGCAGGAAGAACCGGCGTCCGCCGCGCCCTCGTTCGCCGGCGCGGTCTGGGACGGCCCGCCCGCACCCGATGAAGCCGCGCTGACCGTACACGTGTGGACGCCGGTCGGCACGGCGAAATCGCAGACGAAGCGGCAGTTGATCGTCGATCGATATATCGCCGCCATCGACAGGAACGGCACCATCTCGACCGGCCACGCGGCGCTGGAGACGCCCGAAGGCGTGTACATCAGCCTTTATCCCGCGGTCGAGATCGACCGCTCGCCGAACGAATTTACCCGCACGCTGCGCGCGACGCGCGAGAACGACGTGCCCGGCCTCTTTCAGCCCGACTACGAGACCGAATCGAAAGCGTGGTGTCCGTCAACGCAGCAGGTGCGCATCCGCAATTACGATCCGGTGAGGCTCGCGCGTTTCTGGCAGACATATCAGCGCGACACGACCTACAACCTCACGTATCGCAATTGTTCGAGCTCCGTGGCGCGGGCGCTGGAAGCGGCGATCGAGGGCGCGTCGGCGCGCGTATGGGGCAAGGGCGGCGGATGGAAGCCGCTCGTGCGCATCATGGCGACGCCCGAGCTATGGGTCGCGGCGCAAGTGCGAAAGCGCGCCGCGACGATGGCCTGGACGCCGGGCCTCACGCTCGATTACGCACGCGCGCTCAGCATGCTCGCCGACCCGCGCCATTCGGGCTGGGTGAAGATGGCGCGCATCGCGGTCGCGACGATGTATCGCTCGCGGCAGCGCTGGCGCGCCGAAGAACATGCGGCGGCGCGTGAGCAAGGAGAGGCGTCGGTGTCGGCGGAGCAGCGTACCGGTTGAAGCGATATCGGGTTACTCGACGACGGCCTTGCGCGAACGGCTGCCGCGCGACGACGATTTGCGCGGCGGCTTCTGCGCTTCGGAAACCGTCGCGGCGCCCTCGTTCGATGCATCGGCGTCGCTCTGCTTCGCCGCGGTCTTGCGCGCGCGACGCGGCGCGGCGGGTTTTTTCGGCGCGGGTGCAGGTGCGGGCTCGGGCGCAGATTCGGCCTGCGGTTCGAAAATCTCGCGTTCGACCGGCGCCGGCGCTTCTTCCACGAACACGGCGTCTTCCTGCGCGGCTGCCTGAGCCGCTTTCCGTGCGCCTCGTCTCTCTCTGCGCCGGCTGTTGGCCGAACCTTCGTGCTCTTTCGGAACGACCGGCGTCGATACTTCTTCCTCGAACACGACCGGCTCCGGCGCGGCCACGAACTCGGCTTTCCGCGCACCGCGTTTCTCGCGTCGCCGGCTGTTTCCCGCGCTTTCGTGTTCTTTCGGTGCGGCCTGCGCTTCGGCCTGCCTCACATCCACGGCCACGACTTGAGCGGACTGCGCGGAGCGAAACACGAACGCGCCGGATTTATCGTCGCGGCCGACTTCGAGCAGACCGCGCGACTGCGCTTCGTCGAGCAGATTGCCGAACGCGCGAAAGCCGTATTGCGTTTCGCTGAAGCCCGGCTTGCGGCGCTTGATCGCGCTCTTCAACACCGACGCCCAGATCTTGCCGCTCTCGCCGCGCTCCGATGCGAGCGCCTCGAAAGTCTCGACGGTGATCGCGATTGCCTGCGACTTGCGCGATTCCGTCTCCTGCTTCGGATGCCGTTCCTCGTCGGGCGTGCGCTTCGATTCGCGCTGCTCGCGCTTGGCGATCGCGCGTTGCTGCTCGCGCACGAGGTCGTCGTAGAAGATGAACTCGTCGCAGTTCGCGACGAGCAGGTCGGACGTCGATTGCTTCACGCCCACGCCGATCACCTTCTTCGCGTTCTCGCGCAGCTTCGACACGAGCGGCGAGAAGTCGGAGTCGCCGCTGATGATGACGAACGTATCGACATGCGATTTCGTGTAGCAGAGATCGAGCGCATCGACGACGAGGCGAATGTCGGCCGAGTTCTTGCCCGACTGGCGCACGTGCGGAATCTCGATCATCTCGAAGCTGGCCTCGTGCATCGCCGACTTGAAGCCTTTGTAGCGATCCCAGTCGCAATAGGCCTTCTTGACGACGATGCTTCCCTTCAGCAGCAGGCGTTCGAGCACCGGCCGGATATCGAATTTCTCGTACTTCGCATCGCGAACGCCGAGCGCGACATTTTCGAAGTCGCAGAACAACGCCATGCTGACGCTTTCCTGAGGTCCAGCCATATGATTCTCCAGCCCGTGCGGCATGTTTTGGAATGCGCACATGATAGCTTGTCGGGCCGATGGCCGTTCGTCACTCGCCGCCGCCGATGTTCAGGCTCTTGTCGCGCCGCGCGAGCAGATCGTCGAGCGCCTCGTTCGCCTCGCGCATCAGACGTTCGATGACTTCGCCCGCCGATGTCCGCTCGTTCACCAGCGCCGACGACTCCCCCGCGAAGAGCGCCATCTTTTCCATGTCGCCGGTGGTCGAGCGCAGCGGGGAAATCGTGCTGTATTTTTCGACCGGCCCCCATTCGTCATGCGCGATGACCTCGCGCGGCAGCGCATAGGGATCGTTGCCGAAGAGATGATCGCGCGCCGCATCCGTCACGCTGTTCGCGAGCACGCGCACCGGCGAGCCGGCGGGCCAGTTGATCGCGTAGATGTCGGTGTGGACCGTGTCGCCCGCGCGCGCATCGATCACGCGTTGCTTGTGATAGTCGTGCGCGTAGGATTCGTGCGTCGGCAGAAAGACGGTGCCGCAATGCACGCCGCTCGCACCGAGCGCCAGCGCCGCGACGAGCCCCGCGCCCGTCGCGATGCCGCCCGATGCGATCACCGGCACGCCGATATGCGCGGCGATTTCGGGCAGCAGCGTCATGATGCCGGTCGAGCCGCGCACGTGCCCGCCGGCCTCGACGCCTTGCGCCACGATCACGTCCGCGCCCGCCTTTTCCGCGCGCAACGCGTCTTCGAGCGAGCCGACCTGATACAGCACGAGCGCGCCGCCGTCCTTCGCACGCGCGACGATATCGGGGTACACGTCCCAGAAAAAGCACATCGCCGGGACGCGCAATTCGAGGCATGCGTCGAGTTCGGCGGCCAGCAGGCCGGGCTTCGTGCCCGCCGGAATGAGATTGACGCCGAATGGCCGATCCGTCGCGGCGCGCACGGCGGCGACTTCGCTCGCGATCGTCTCGGGCGATTCGCGCACCATGCCGAGCAGTCCGAAGCCACCGGCATTCGACACCGCCGACGCGAGTTCCGCGCGCGCGGGGCCGCCCATGCCCGCGGAGACGATCGGATAACGGCAGCCGAGCACACGGGTCAACTCGGTATCGAATGGCGCAGCGTTCGCGGTCATACAGGCCTCGCGCGAGTGAACGGTCCGAATGCGAGTGACGGACCATCGCCCAAGCCTAGTCCCGACGGGACTCGCTTTCAAGCATGCTCATTGCCGCTTCCCGGCGTCAGATCCAGAGATCGTTCGGCGCGGTGCGCTCGTTGTGCTCTTCGCCCGTATTCACGACGCCGCGCGGCTCGATGAGCATGATCTTCACTTCGCGCGCCGCATAGGGTTTGTGCTCGACGCCCTTCGGCACGATGCCGATTTCGCCCGCACGCAGATGCATCGCGCCGTCGCGAAAGTCGATGCGCAATTCGCCTTCGAGGACGATGAACGTCTCGTCGGTGTCCGCGTGACGATGCCAGACGAAATCGCCTTCGAGACGCGCAACCTTGAACTGGTAGTCGTTCATTTCGGCGATCACGCGCTGCTGCCAGAAGCCTTCGATCTTGCGCGCCTTGTCGAGCGGATCGATCGCGATACGCTGACCGCGTGAAACGGGTGTGGATGTCATGGCGAAGCTCCTTGACCTGGACGATGAATCAGCCCGAGGCTAACGCCCGCACATCGCGCACGTCTTGAACGATCGTGCGTGGTTCAGCGCGACTCAGCGCGGCTCCGCGCCGCGTGCGATCGCCCGCCAGCGCGCGGGCGGCATGCCGAACGCGCGCGTGAACTGGCGCGTCATGTGACTCTGATCGGCGAAACCCGCATGGGCCGCGATATCCGCGAGCGATGCGCCCGTCAGCATCAGACGGCGCACGAGATCGAGCCGGCGCATCGTCAGATAGCGATACGGGCTCGTGCCGTAAAACTTGCGGAAATCGCGCGACAGGGCGAACCGGTCCCGGCCCGTCACGCGTTCAAGCTCGTCCAGCGTGATGATGCGGTCGCAGTTCGCGTGGAGAAATTCCTGGGCGCGCGCGGCGCTCGCATAGTCGCCGCTATCGGCGGCCATGTGCGCGCCGGACGCTTGCGCAAGCGCGAGCGCCAGTTCGGTCAGCGCGTCGTGTTGTTCGAGTGTTTCGAGCGGCGGCAGCGCGCCTTCCGTGCGCTGCAGCAGCGCTTCCGTCGCGCGGCAGACGCGCACATCGGTCGTCACGCCGCCTTCGACGAAAGGCAGCGCGCGGCCACCGAGAATCGCCTGAATCAGCGCGGGTTCGACATACAGCATGCGATAGCGGAAACCTTCGCCGGTGCCCGCTTGCCCATCATGAAGTTCGTCGGGATGCAGGACCATCGTCTGGCCTGGCACGCTATGGCGAAGCGTGCGACGGTAGTTGAAGCTTTGCACGCCCGCGAGCGTGCGGCCGATCGCATAGGTGTCGTGCCGGTGCAGGCCGTATGCCTTGCCGCCGAACCAGGCTTCGATGCGCTCGATGCCTTCGGTCGGCTCGGCGCGTTTCACCCAGTCCGACGCGGTTCCCTTCTTGCGCTCGTTCATCTCGACTGCCGCTCCCGGCATTTCGTTGAAGGCGATATCGGATGTTAGCCGTAACGCGCCGCGAGCGCGGCGAGGTCGCGGCGGACCCAGTCGGCATCGGCGGCGAATTGCTCGTCGGACATGCCCGGCTGGCGAAACAGCGTGAGCGCCACTTCGGCGCCCGCGCCGTTCTGATAGACGCGCAACGGCACGTAGACCTCGTCACCGTTCGGCAGGCCGACGCGATGATCCATCACGCCGAGCGCATTGTGACCGGTGAAGCGGATCGTCACCTCGCCTTCTGGACCGCGGGCGCGCCAGTGATCGCCCATGTCGTCGAGCGTCGATTGTGCGAGTCCCGACGCCCACGTCGGAAAGACTTCCGGACGCCAGATCGCGTCGTAGAGCTCGCGCCAGTCGCGATCGATCGTAACGGTGAGGGTCTGCGTTTCCATCGTCACACGAGGATCACGTTTCGATCTTCGACATCACCGCCGTGGCCGGATCGTAGCGATAGCCCTTTTGCGCGAGCTGCTGCGTCATCTTGTCTCCGATCAGTTTCTGCTGCGCCTCGCGCAGCACGAGTTCGTGATCCGGCTTCATACGCTCCAGCTCGACCGCAAGCCTGCGCATCAGCGCGACTTCGCCGGTGCTGCGGGCATCGATGAAAAGAATCTTTTCGTTGGCCACATCGAGACGCTGGCGCAAGTCCTTCGCGTAGGTGACCCATTGCTCGGCGTTGGCGCGAAGATCGTCGTAGGCCTTCGAATGCGCCTTCGCCTGCGCCGAAATCTGACGCTGCAGCGACGCAAGCTCCGACTCCTCGCCCTGCTCCTTCTCGACCAGGCGCTTCGCGAGATCGGTCGCGTTCTTCTCGGCGGTCTCGGCGCGCTCGCGCAACGCGTTGACATCGTTCGACACGCGCGCGAGTTCCGCGCCCTGCTCGGCCTTCTGTTCCATCAGCACGCTGATCTGCTTGCGGGCTTCGTCCAGTTCGCCGCCGACACGGCCCGCGTGATCGCGATGCGCCGAAATTTCCGTCTTCAGCGTAGCCGCGTTCTCACGCTCGGCCGCGAGCGCACCGCGTACTTCGTTCAACTCCGCTTCCAGTGCGGCGACGCGCGCGAGGCTTTCGCTCGCCTGCGCCTCGGCGGTCTGCGCGCGCGCATGCGCGGCGTTCGCATCCTGCGACCAGCGTTCGGCTTCAACCGATTTTTCCTGCGCTGCGACGCTCAACGCTTCATGCTGCTGCCGCACCTGATCGCGCTCTTGTGCGATGCGCGCGAGCTCGTCGTCCTTGCCTGCGATCAGCGCGTGCAGTTCCGCGTGATCCTGGCGCGCCTGGTCGCGTTCCTGCGCGATACGCGCGAGCGTTTCGTCCTTGTCCGCGAGCGATGCGCTCAATTGTTCGTGCTGCTGCCGGGCCTGATTGCGCTCCTCGGCGATGCGCGCGAGTTCCTCATCCTTGCCCGCGAGCGATGCGTGCAGATTGCCGTGCTGCTGGCGCGCCTGATCGAGTTCTTCGGCGATACGCGCGAGCGCTTCGTCCTTGCCCGACATCGACGCATGCAGTTCCGTATGGTCCTGCCGCGCCTGATCGCGCTCTTGTGCAATGCGCGCGATGTCTTCGTTCAGCGCGTCCTTCGCGCGCCGCTCTTCGTCGAGCGACGCATTCAGCGCTTCCAGTCGGGCCTGTTCCGCCGATGCGCGCTGCAGCGCTTCCTCGACGCGCGACTCGGCCGTCTGCGCGCGCGCCGTGGCAGCCTCGAACTCCTGGCGCAACCGCGCCACCGAGTCTTCCGATGCCCGCAACGCGCTCAGCGTCTCGGTCGTTTGCTGGCGGTTTTTCGCGGCCTCGTCGCCGGTCTTCTGGAACTCGGCGAGCGCCTCGTCGCGCTCCGCGAGCGCCGTCGAAAGCCGCTGGCTCACCACGGACAGGCGCTGACCGGACATCCGTTCGGTTTCGTCGCGCGAGACGGTCCAGAGCCGCCGCGCGACGTTCACGAGCGTCTCGGCGAGGTCGTCGGGGAGGCCGGTGGGCGCCTGCTGCGGCATGTCCGGGGAATGCGCGTCGCGCCAGCGCTGCAGGCCCGCCGCGATGGCGACGACCGAGCCGCGCCCGGCCTCCGTCCAAACGGACACGGGGGTGACCTTGCGGCCTTCTTGCGTCAGGCGATCGGCGATCGACGCGATCTGTTCGTCGGTGATGATGTCTACGTCTGTGGGCATATGCGCCTCGAAAATCAATGGCGTCGCACTCGAAAAATTGCGATACGTTGTTACATTCGGCTTAATCCGCGTCGGGGCGGAAAGGGATGATACCCATTTTCCGCGTCCGCCATTCCGCAGCACGTCACATGCCGGCGAAATCGGGATTTTGAAGCGAGAGTGTATCGCCTGCGAGGCGGTAATTTCGAGACGTGATGCGTTATTCACGGAAACGCATCGAGCCCGGACGGGCGCTCCGTCCGGGCTCCTGAAAACCGGCTAAATCCGCGCGCTTACGGCTTCGCGAAAACCGGACCGAGACCGACGACGGTCGTATCCGAACGCGCGCCCGAGTCGGCATTGCCGCTCGCCGGCGCGCCGTATGCGCTCAGGCCCTTCGCGGCGGCGATGCGCGCCTCGGCGGCCTGGATGTTTTGCGGATACTGGGTCTGGTCGCTCGCCGGATCGTAGCCGGCCTTTTGCAATTCGACGAGTTGCGCGCGCACTTCCGCACGGGTGATCGGCTGGTTCGACTGCGCAAACGAGAAAGCCGGAAGCGCGACAGCGGCAGCGACGATGAGCGATTGAATGACTTTCATGATTTACCTCCAGAGAATGTAATGGAAGTCCGTCTTGTCGATCCGCCGTGTGTTGCGAATCGTTCGGGCTTGGAGGTATTTAAACCGGCGGACGTATCTGGCTTGTTTCGCAAAAAGCGGATTATGAAACGCCGTGTGTCGGCGTTCAGTGCGGATACAGTGCGATACAAAGACGCCGTGCCGTCTACAATCGGCTTGCCCGTATCGCAACGGGAAATAATCGGCACCATACCGGGAGGAGACCATGCAGACCCCGCGCCCTTCGCTGAACGCCTTGCGCGCGTTCGAAGCCGTGGCGCGCCTGCGCAGCATGACGCTCGCCGCGCAGGAGCTGTGCGTCACGCATGGCGCGATCAGCCGGCAGGTGAAGGCGCTGGAGGATACGCTCGGCCTCACGCTGCTCGTGCGCTCGGCGCAGTCCTCGGATCCGACGCCCGAAGGCAGACGCCTCGCCGAAGGCCTTACGACGGCGTTCAATCTCATCGACGCGAGCATCGAGCAGTTGAAGCCGGAGCCGCTCACGCTGTCGTGCTCAGCGACCATCATGATGAACTGGCTGATTCCGCGGATCGCGGGGTTCCATCGGCGCTATCCGCAGACCGAGCTCAAGTTCAACATGAACTACGATCAGATCGATTTCGTGCGCGACAAGATCAGCGTCGCGATTCGCGCGAACACGATCGAACCGCCGAGGGACGCGATCACACGCACGCTCATCGACGAATGGATCGGGCCGGTGTGCTCTCCGGAGTACGCGCAGTCGATCGGACTGACAAGCTCCGCCGATCTCGCGCGCGCGAAGCTGCTGTCCACTCGCACGCGCCCCGAAGCGTGGACCGACTGGTATCGCGCGACAGACTTAGCGCCGCTCGCCGGCGCGGGCGCGGATGCCTACGATCACTTCTATCTGCTGATCCAGGCGGCCGTGTGCGGCCTGGGCGTGGCACTCGTGCCGCAATTGCTCGTGATGAACGATCTCATGTCCGGCAAGCTCGTCGCGCCGTTCGGCTTCGCGCCGGGTCCGCGCCAGCTCGTGCTGTGGGTCGCGCCGCATCTGCGCGCGCATGCCGACGTCGCGCAACTGGAACGCTGGCTGATCGAAGAGATGAACGAAAGCCTGAAGGAGATGACCGCGTTCCTGCGCACGCGCGACGACGAAGCGCTCAGGACTTGATGAGCGTGCCGTAGAGCGCGCTCGCCCGCGAGAGATGAGCGTGCATCGCGTTGGCGGCGGCGTCGCCGTCGTGCGCGGCGATCGCCTCGACGATGCGTTCGTGTTCCGCGAGCGTCAACGATTCGGCGCCGGGCGCGCGCACCATCGGCCGATAGTATTCGGCGGCCCAGTTGAAGATCGATTCGACGATCGACGGATAGATCGGATTGCCCGTGATCCGCGCGATCTCGCGATGAAACGCCATGTCGCAGGCGAGAAATGCATCGCGGTCATCGACTGCCGCGCGCTGCGCCTCGACGCACTCGACGAGCCGCGCGATGTCTTCTTCCGATGCGTTTTCGGCCGCCATGCGCGCCGTGCCCGTTTCGAGAAAGAGCCGCGCCGCCTTCAGATGCTCCAGCATGTCGGGCTGCGTGCGCAGCAGATGCATGGTCCCGATCGCGATTTGCGCGATGAGGCTCTGCGCCGTCGGCACGACCACGCGCGCGCGTTCGCCGTGCGCGATCTCGACGATGCCGGAGCGCTCCAGCGTCTGCAACGCCTCGCGGATCGCGGGCCGCCCGACGCCATACGCTTCCATCAGCTCGCGCTCGGAAGGCAACTGCGCGCCGGGCGCGATCTCGCCCGAGCGGATGCGCGCCATCAACCGGTCGAGTACGTCCTGATACAGCTTGCGCCGCTGAATGATGTCAGCCATCGGAAATGCCTGTCTTCGATGAATCCCGCCGACGACCTTATCACGAAGCCCAAGCTCACGAAGCGCCGTCGCGCACGTTCCCGAAGAACGACACGCCGCCGATCTGCCCGCCTTTCAGCACGATTTCGAGCCCGTCGCGGGCGGCATCGCCGGACCACGCGCGGCACAGCGGCGCGCCCGGCGCCATGCCCGCCGCGACGCTCAATGCCGTGATGCCGAGCTTGCCCGCCACTTCGCCCGAACTGTCGCCGCCCGCGACGACGACGCGGCGCAACGGCGCGCGATCGAGCAGCCGGCGCATCACATCGGCGAGCGTTTCGCCCACGCGGCGCGCCGCTTCCGCGCGGCTCAGTCCGGCTTGCGACGCGATGTCGTCGAACGCGAGCACGGCGGGATCGTCGGGGCCTTCGGCGCTGAAGACGAGCGGGCTTCGGCCATCGCTCACGGCGCGGATGGCGACGCCGACCACACGTTCGATTTCGGCTTCGCGCGACTGCGCATCGAGTGCGCGAAGCAAGTCCAGGCGCTCGACGCGAAAGCCGTTGTCGCGCGCCCAGCGGATCTGCCCCGCCGTCACCGGCGAGCAGCTTCCGCTGACGGCCGCGATCACATCGACGGGCGATGCAACCGGCAGGCCCGGCATCTGCGGCACGAGGCCGTTCGCGCGCCAGTGCGCCGCGAGCGCATATTGCAATCCCGACGACGACGCCGTGAACACGCCTTCGCCGCGCCCTTCCCAGACGAGCTTTCCGGCGGCGGCGAGCGTCTCTTCATCGAGCACGTCGATCATGACGACGGGCGCATCGTCGCTCGTCAACGCGTTCAGGCGTTCGTGAACATCCGGCGAACGCAACTGCACGAAATCGATCAGTCCGATGCGCCGCTCGGTCTGCCCGCGCAGATGCACGCGCAAATCCGCTTCGCTCATCGGCGTGACGGGATGACGCGACATCGTCGGATGACGATCGAGCCGATGACCCTCGCCGTCCACGGAAGCGAACAGATTGCCGAACGCCTGATAGCGCTTCAGACGCGGCGCGCCGACGATCATCGGCGACCAGCGGCCGCGCATGTGTCTCACGCCGATATCGATCGCACGGCCGATCGAACCCGTGTGCGGCGACGAATCGAAGGTCGAGCAGACCTTGTATTGCAGGATCGGCGCGCCCAGTGCGGCGAGGCTCGCGAAGGCGTGCGGCAACTCGTCGTCCATCCACTGCGGACTGCGCCCGCGCGACGATCCCGCGAGCCCGACGCAACGCACGTCGGGAAAGCGCGCGAGCAGTTCGGGCGTGGGCGCCTGCAAGCAGAGGAGCGTCGGCACGCCGGCGGCGGTCATCGCTTCCATCGCGTCGGTGGAACCGGTGAAGTCGTCGCCGTAGTACGCGAGCAGCAGGCCGTCGGGCCATTGCGTGCTCATTTCCAGAACTCCAGTGCGCGCTTCAATGCGAGATTGCGTTCGGCATGACGCGCGAGCGGCACGCCTTCCATCGCCGCGACCCACGCCTCGCGCAACGCCTCGACGCCCGCCGCCACGCCGCCCGGATGCCCGAAGATGCCGCCGCCCGCCGTGTGAATCAGATCCGCGCAGCCGATCGCGGCATACGTGTCCGCCGCCTGCAAGCCGGTCTGTCCCGAGCTGAAGACGGGCATCGCGGTCAACGGCGCTTCGTCCATCACCGGCGACAAAACCGCGCGCGCCGCCGCGATCACGCTTTCGTCGGATTCGCTGAACTTGTTGCGCAGGCCGTTCACGTGCAGATGATCCGCGCCCGCGAGACGCCACAGCATCTGCCACGGCGCATAGTCCCAGCCGAGCGCTTCGGCGCGCGTCAGATAGCCCCAGCCCGCGCGATGCGCGTGAATCGGCAACTGACTGTGCTTGCGCAACTCGGTCATGCCGACGAGACCGATCGAATTGAGCACCGCCATCACGCACGTGCCGCCTTGTTCGAGCACGAGATCGTGGCGGCGCTTCATCTGATCGAGATCGCCCGTCACGTTGAACGCGACCATCACCTTCTTGCCGGTGCGCTCGGCGTGATCGTTCACGACGCGCATCACCGCGCGCACGCGTTCGTCGAACGGGCAATGCGAGCCGTCGCCTTGCAGTTCGTCGTCCTTGATGAAGTCGATGCCGCCCGCGACCAGCTCCTTCACCTGGCCGGCGGTTTCCTCCGGCGAGAGCCCGACGCTCGGCTTGATGATCGTGCCGATGAGCGGCCCGTGCGTCACGCCCGACAGCTTGCGCGTACCTTCGATGCCGAACGCCGGCCCCGGATACGCCGCCGCGAACGACGCGGGCAGGCGCAGGCCGGTCAGACGCAAGCCCGACACCTGCCGCAATTCGAAAAGATTGCCCGCGATCGTCGACATCAGATTCGGCAGCGACGGCCCGAAATTTTCGATCGGCCATGAAAGTTCGAGCACGCATTGCGTGTAGCACTTCGAAGCCGCGCCGCCCGGCAGGCTCGGCGTCTCGCTGTAGCCCAGCACGTCGAGCCGTTCGACGCGCGCGCCCGAGCGCGCCTTGAGTTCGGGCGTCTCGTTGGGCAGCGCGATGAAGGTGCCGCTCGACTGCTCGCCCGCGATGGTCTCGGCGGCAATGCGCGGATCGACGCCGGTTTCGAGCCAGTAAGTTGCGTGGATGCGTTCGCTCACGGTCAGTTCCTCGCTTCAGGTGATACGCCGAATGCTCTCCGCGATTTCCTCGCGGTCGAACACCTTCTTCCAGTCGTCGCGCATCAGGCGCGGCTTGCCGAACTCGATCGCCTTGTTGCACGCATCGGAGAACGCGCCGGGAATCTCGTTGAAGATCACCGCGCCGAGAATGTTCATGTGGCCGAGCAGGAAATCGCGCGCCGCCTGTGCGGGCACGCCGCGCGCGATGGTCTCGTCCATCGCCTCGCGCATCACGTAGAGCAGCGTCGCGCAGATGGTTTCCGAGAGACCCGGCTCCAGGATCGCCATCTGATCGACGCTCAGGCGATACGAACGCAGGATCGGCGCGTAGATCACCTTCGCGACGGCTTCGCCGAGATCGAACGCTTCCTCCGGCCCCTGCATCAGCGCGCTGACGATCGACTGTTTCGCGTGCGCGCCGCCGAAGTGATCGTGCAGCGACTTCTCGTCGAGGTCGTAGTTGAAGATGATCGGATGGCACGGATGCGCGACGAAGTACGTCAGGTCCTTGCGGTCCGGAAGATGGCCGGCGAAAGGCGCGGCGGCATCGAGCGTCATGATCATCGTTCCCGGCGACAGCTTCGGCGCGATGTCGTGCGAGAGCTTGCCGATCAGCGTATCGGGCACGGCGAGAATCACGACTTGCGCGCCGTCGAGCGCGGCATCGGCGGAAACGCATTCGATGCCGAGTTCATCCTTCAGCCGCTTCTGTCCGGCCGCGCCCGGCTCGACATGCGCGACACGATAGTCCGACTTCAGCAGATTGCTGGAGAGGCGCACGCCCATCTTTCCACCTGCTCCGAACAACGCGATCTTTTCCTTCATTTCGATGACTCCAGTGTGAGGTGAGTGTTCAATGTGCGTTCGCCGTGACGGCGTCGGGCGCGCGTTCCTGGCTCGTGCGGCCGATGGCGAACGCGAGCGCGGCCGACATCAGCATCATTGCGCCGACGATCAGCATCGGCAGTTGATACGAACCCGTCGCGTCCTTCGCCATGCCGGTGATGTACGGCGCGACGAAGCCCGCGAGATTGCCAACCGTGTTGATGAGCGCGATGCCCGCCGCCGCCGCCGCACCCGACAGGAAGCGCGCCGGCAGCGCCCAGAAGTTCGGCAGCGCGGAGAAGATCGCGCAGGCCGTCACGGTGATCACGGCGATGGTCGCGGCGGGCGAGCCCATCTGCATCGCGAGCGGCACGCTCAGTGCGCCGATCAGCGCCGGCACGCCGATATGCCACGAGCGCACGCCGCGCTTCGTCGCGTCGCGGCTCCAGAGGAACAGCGCAAAGGCGGCGGGCAGATACGGAATCGCGGTGATCAAACCTTTCTGGAACACATTGAAGTGCGTGCCGAAGCGCGCCTCGAAACCGCCGATGATCGTCGGCAGGAAGAATGCGAGTGCGTAGAGACCGTAGATCAGGCCGAAGTACATCAGCGCGAAGAGCCAGACGCGGCCGCTCATCAGCGCGGCGACGGGGCTGCCGTGACCCTTGCTCGCCGATGCGCCTTTCGCGCGGTCTTCCTCGTCGAGGCTCGTCGTGAGCCAGTCGCGCTCGGCGGTCGTGAGCCATTTGGCGTCGGCGGGTTTGTCGGCGAGATAGAACCACGCGATCACGCCGACGAGAATCGCCGGAATCGCGACGCCGAAGAACATGATGCGCCAGCCGGCGAGACCGAAGAGCCCGTGCGCCTCGATCAGCAGCGCGGCGAGCGGCGCGCCGATGACGACCGTGAGCGGCTGCGCGAGATAGAAGAGCGCGAGGATGTGGCTGCGATGCTTCGCCGGCACCCACATGCTGAGGAACAGAATCGCGCCGGGAAAGAAACCCGCTTCGGCGACGCCCAGCAGGAAGCGCAGCGTATAGAGCCCGTTCACGCTGCTGACCCAGGTGAAGAGCAGCGCGACGATGCCCCACGTCACCATGATGCGCGCGAGCCAGCGGCGCGCGCCGAATTTATGCAGCGCGAGATTGCTGGGAATCTCCAGCACGATATAGCCGATGAAGAACACGCCCGCCGCAAAACCGAACTGCGCGGCGGTGAGACCGAGATCCTTGGTCAAGCCGTTCGGGCCGGCGAACGAGATCGCGGTCCGGTCGAGAAAGTTGATGAAGAACATCAGCGCGACGAACGGCACAAGCCGCCACGACACTTTTCTGATCGCCGATCGCTCGACAGACTGCGTTTCTGCAACGTTCATGTCTCCTCCAGACGTAGCGCACGGGTGTGGTCAACTGGTGTGATGAGTAGACCATCGCCGGAGGGACGCGAGACATAGGTGGAAACGCCGAAACGGGTCGATTTTTTCTCACATCAGGGCGCGATAAATTCACTCCTTCGTCGAGACATTCGACGGTTTTGATTGCGAAAAACTCACATCTACGGATCGAAAGCCAATCGGCCGGCCCTCACGCCACGGCGCGCAGCGCCCGCATCCCCCTTTCCCCCGGCTCACCGCCGCCAGCGCCGCGAGACTGATCACCGCCGTGAACATCATGTAGAAACTCGGCGCAGCCTTGCTGCCCGTCGCGCTCAGCAGCCAGATGATGATCGCGGGCGTGAATCCGCCGAACACCGTGACGCCGATGTTGTAGCCGATAGACATGCCCGTCGCGCGCGTCGATACCGGAAAGATCTCCGACATCAGCGCAGGCAGCGCGCCGAAATAGATCGCCTTGAGCAACGCCAGCCACGCGACGAGCACGAACAGCGCCGGCACCGACACATGCGACACGACATACGCGAACGCCGGATAGCCCGTCACGAAGAGCAACAGCGCCGCCGTCGACATCTGCTTCACGCGGCCGATCCTGTCCGACAGATGCCCCGCGAACGGCGTGACGACGGTCAGCATCAGGCCCGCGACGGTGCTCGCCGCGAAACCCGTCGAGGCATCGAGATGCAACTCGCGGATCGCGAACGTCGGCACGTACTGCAGCAGATAGTTCACGGCCGTCGATACCGTCAGCGCGCCGATCGACACGAGCAGCAACGACTTCTGCTGCGTGAAGACATCGCGGACAGGCGTGGCCGTGTGCTCGGCCTCGGTGTAATCGGTCGCGTCTTCCAGATAGCGTCGCAGGTACAAGCCCGCCGGCCCGATCAGCAAGCCGAAGAAGAACGGAATGCGCCAGCCCCACGCGGCGAGTTCCGTGGCGGGCATCAGCTTGGCGAGCGCGAAACCGAAGATCGACGCGAGCAAGGTTGCAAGCCCTTGCGTCGCGAACTGCCAGCTCGCGAGCAGGCCGCGCCGCTCGGGTGCGTGCTCGATCAGCATCGCCGTCGACGCGCCGAACTCGCCGCCCGCCGAGAAGCCCTGAATCAGTCGCGCGATGAACACGCCCGCAGGCGCGATCAGCCCGATCGATGCGTAAGGCGGAATCACCGCGATGATCGCCGTGCCGATCATCATCAGCCCGACCGACATCATCAGCGCCGCCTTGCGTCCGCGCTTGTCCGCATACGCGCCGAGCACCATGCCGCCGATGGGCCGAACCAGATAGGACGCGCCGAACGAACCGAAGGTGAGCAGCATCGACGCCGTCTCGTTCGCGGCCGGGAAGAAGTTCTTCGCGATATACACCGCGAAGAACGCATAGATCGCGATATCGAACCATTCGAGCGCATTGCCGACCGAAGTCGCGAGCACGATCTGTGTCAGGCTCAGAGGCTTTTTCTTCATGATGTCCGCGTGGTTGTGAAGTGGCTTGTCAACGGGCGTTGCGCGCGGCGACGATCGCCGCGCCCATCTCGCCGAGATCCCACCAAAGGCCCGCCATCAGCCCGAGCGATTCGCGCATCACGGGCGCGAGCACGTGTTCGTTCGGCGCGTGCTGATTGCACGCGGGATACGAGTGCGGCACCCACAGCGTCGGCAGGCCGAGCGTGGTCGCGAAGACGTCGTTGGGCACGGTGCCGCCGAGGTTCGGCAGCAGCGCGGGCTTCTTGCCGGTCGTCGCGCGCATCGAATCGAGCGCCCAGTGCACCCAGGGATCGTCGAGATCGAGACGCGTCGCGGGCGTGCCGCGCGTCGCGTTCACTTTGACGTCGGTGAAGCCATGCTCCGCGAAGTGGCGTTCGAGATGCGTTTGCAGGTTCTGCCAGTCCGTGCCGACGACGAAGCGCAACTGGCACACCGCTTTCGCGAACGGCGGAATTGCGTTGACGGGAGCATCGGCGTTGCCGGATTTCATCGCGAGCACTTCGAGCGCGTTCCAGCCGATCACGCGTTCGGTCGGCGTAAGGCCCGGCTCGCCCCAGGTCGGATCGATATCGGGCGAGCTTTCGTCGCGGCCCAGTTCGATATCGGCGAGCGCTTCGCGCACCGCATCGGAAATCGGCGGCGGACGCAATCCTTCGACGGCGATGCGCCCGTTGCGATCGACGAGACTCGCGATCGCATGCGACAGCACGACGGCCGGATTGCGCAGCACGCCGCCCCAGTTGCCCGAGTGATGGCCGCCTTCGCGCAGATCGACCGTCAGTTCGAACGGCACGCCGCCGCGCGAGCCGAGAAAGAGCGTCGGACGCTCTGCCGACACGCGCGGCCCGTCGGAAGCGATGAACACATCCGCCGCGAGCGCGTCCTTGTGCGCGGCGCAGACTTCATCGAGGCCCGGCGAGCCGATCTCCTCGCCGGTCTCGAAGATCACCTTCACGTTGTAGCCGAGCTTGCCCTCGCGCGCCTCAAGGACCGCAGCGAGCGCCGCGAAGTTGACCGAATGCTGGCCTTTGTTGTCGGCGGTGCCGCGGCCGTACCAGCGGTCTTCATCGACGACGATCTCCCACGGCTTCAGGCCCGCGCGCCACTGCTCGTCGTAGCCGCGCACGACGTCGCCGTGGCCATAGGTCAGCACGGTCGGCAGGTCATCGGATTCATGGCGCTCCGCGATCAGGAACGGCGGCCCACCCGCGACGGGATTCCCGACGACCTGCGCCGTGAAGCCGAGGCGCGCGAGCGTGTCGCTGATTTCATCGGTCAAATAGGCGTTCAGCGCGGGATTGCGCCCGTTCTGACTCTCGGTGCGGAACGCGACGCGGCGTTGCAAATCCGCGAAAAACGCGCCCGAATCGAATGTCCTGCAAGCGATGGCGATCGCGTTTTCGCGCATGTTCTGAGGTTCTTTCACGACGTCTCCGGAAAAGTGTTCATTGCGATTCCGGCCAGTCTAGGAACATCAAAAATTCGCGACAATTTCAATATTTGCGACTAGCATTGCCAAAAAGGCAACGCTCGGGGAACGCCGTGCTGCATGGCATCGCACTCAAATACTTCGTGGAAGTCGCGCGCGCGGGCTCGCTCGCGGCGGCGTCGGAACAGCTTCACGTCGCGGTGTCGGCGATCAGCCGGCAGATCGCGAAGCTGGAGGAACAGGCGGGCACGCCGCTATTCGAGCGCATGGCGCGCGGCATGATCCTGACCGAAGCGGGCGAATTGCTCGTGCAGCACGCGCGCCGCGCGTTGATGGATGGCGACGCGGTGCTCGCCGAGATATCGGAGATGCATGCGCTCGGGCTCGGGATCGTGCGCATCGGCTGCACGGAGGGTTTCACGCGCTGCTTTCTGCCGAGCGTGATGGCGACGCATTATCGCGAGCATCCGCGCACGCGCTTCGTGATGCGTTCAGGTACGCCCGGGCAGGTCGAGCATTGGGTGACGAGCGGAGAAGTCGATGTGGGGCTCGCGTTCTCGACATCGACATCGACGGCGTTGAGCATCGAATACAGCGTGAAGGCGCCGGTCTGCGCGCTGTTGCCGCCGACGCATCCATTGGCGGGCAAAACGAGCATCACGCTCGACGACGTGCTTCAGTACCCCACTGCGGTGCTCGATCGCGGCACCACCGTGCGCCAGTTGATCGACTGGTGCTGCTCGGCGCGCGGCGTGCATCTGGAGCCGGTCCTGACGAGCAACAATTCGAGCGCGATGCATCATTTCGCCGCGCTCACGGGCGCGATCACGCTCGGCAGCGCGGTCGCGCTCGAAGGCGATCCCGGCCCGCCGACGCTCGTCGCCACGCCTATCGACGAGCCCTTGCTCAACGAGCGCCTGTTGCAGGTCACGGTGATGCGCGAGCGCCGCCTTCCGCCCGCGGTCGATCAGTTCCTGAAAACGCTGACGAACGCGTTGCGCGACAGTCTGGGCGCATCCGCGGCGCGTGCGAAGAGGAAAAAGCGTTGACCGGTCATTGCGTGGCGACCCACCAGGTCGTGCCGGCGGCATCGCGAAAACCGCCTCTGAAGTCGTCGTCGGTGCGTTTGCGCGTGGGCGCTTGCACGCTTTGCGCGCCGTTTTGCATCGCGCGGTCGTAGATGGCTTGAGCGTCACGCACATAGACGTGGATATGCGGCCCCGGCGCTTGCTGATCCGTCGCGCCGCCGCCGATCATCACGATGCTGTCGTCGATGCGCACTTCGGCGTGCATCAGCGAGCCATCGGGACGGTCGAAGCGGCGGACCAGTTCGGCTTCGAAGACGCTTTGCAGGAAGGTGATGATCGCGTCAGCGTTTTCGCAGATGAGATACGGGCTGATGGAGGGGTAGGTTGCGGGTTTCCAGTCGGTCATGAGATGCCTCGATTCATCGTGACGAGGCTGATCAGGTTAATGGAAACCCGCGTCGGCTTCAAACGCCTTCCACTTCATCCACATCGACCAGCTTCTTCGCCACCGCTTTCGGCATCTCCGCCGTCGCCTGCGGCGCGGGCTCATATCGATGCACGTCATGCGTGACGAAGCCCAGATCATGACTCGGCACCTCGAACCACTCCGGATGCGCGAACGAGCGGCGAATATCTTCCAGCCCGCTCGCCCAGTGCTCGTCCATCGTGTCGTTACTGAACTCGTAGTCCTTGTAATGACCTTCGAAGAACTTGTTCTTGTAGATGAGATGCACGACGTTCACCGCGCCGCCATCCGCGACTTTCTGCGCCTCGCGCAACAGCGGATGCGAGCGCCGCGTCTTCTCGGGAATATGCTCCAGCAATTCCTTGATGAGCCGCGCATGCTTCTGGTTATGCGAAACGAAATCGGTGATGGCGCGCGTCCGGCTCGAATACTGAATGTCCTTCGTGCGCTCGCTCACGTCGAGAAAATCGCCCGGCAACGTGCCGCGCGCGCTCCACAAATCCACCTGAAACACGAGCGTGTCCTTGTGCTGGCTTTCGCGGATGATCTCCGTCAACGGCGTATTCGATACGAGACCGCCGTCCCAGTAGAACTCGCCATCGATCTCGACAGCGGGAAACCCCGGCGGCAACGCGCCCGACGCCATGAAGTGCTCGGGCGCGAGACGCATCTTCGTATTGTCGAAGTAGACGAGGTTGCCCGTGCGCACATTGACGGCTCCGACCGACACACGCATGGCGCCGTCGTTGATACGGTCGAAATCGGCGAATTGCAGCAGCGTCGCGCGTAACGCGGACGTGTCGTAGTAGCTCACCTCGTTCGGGCGCTTGCTCTTCGTGCCCGGACCGAGTTCAGGCACATGCACGCGCGGCGAAAAGAAGCCCCTCTGCCCTTCGGTCAGCGCGCGCGCCGCCGCCCACATGCTCGAAAACTTGCGGCCGATGTTGGCGAAGCCGAACGCCGCGGGCACGAACGCGCCGACATGCCCGATCAGATCGGCGGGCTGGCAGATCGTGTTCCAGAATCCGCGCAGTGCGGCCACGCGGTGCTCGGGCGCATTGCCCGCGATGATCGCGGTATTCAGCGCGCCGATGGAAATGCCCGACGTCCAGGTCGGATCGACGCCGACTTCCGCGAGCCCTTCGAACACGCCGGCCTGATAGGAGCCGAGCGCGCCGCCGCCTTGCAGCACGAGGCAAACGTCATCGTAGTCCGGCAGCGCGACGTGGTTCGCCTGCATGAGTGTGTTGCGTTGACTGCGGCGCATGGATTCTCCTTATTGCATGAACCAGCCGTGGCTCACGACGACCGACTGCCCCGTCAGCGCATTCGATTCGAAGCCCGCGAGGAATGCGACCGTGTTCGCGACATCGGCGACGGTCGTGAATTCGCCATCGACCGTTTCCTTCAACATCACGTTCTTCACGACTTCTTCTTCCGAAATGCCGAGCGCCTTCGCCTGCTCGGGAATCTGCTTCTCGACGAGCGGCGTGCGCACGAAACCCGGGCACACCACATTGG
Organism: Caballeronia jiangsuensis; assembly: GCF_046030135.1. NCBI lineage: Bacteria > Pseudomonadati > Pseudomonadota > Betaproteobacteria > Burkholderiales > Burkholderiaceae > Caballeronia > Caballeronia jiangsuensis. The sequence continues at coordinate 226,799 of NZ_JAQQDB010000002.1, read as the reverse complement.
CGCGCACGCCGCGCGGTCCGCCTTCCTTCGCGACGACGCGCGCGAGTCCCAGCAAGCCATGCTTCGCCGTGACATAGGCCGACTTCAGTTTCGATGCCTCATGCGAGTGCACCGATCCCATGTAGATGATCGAGCCGCCCTTGCCCGACGCGTACATGTGCTTGATCGCGGCCTTCGTCGTGAGGAACGCGCCGTCGAGATGGATCGCGAGCATCTTCTTCCAGTCGGCATACGCATACTCTTCGATCGGCGCGACGATCTGAATGCCCGCGTTCGACACCAGCACGTCGATGCCGCCTAACTTCGCCACCGCCTCTTCGATGCCGGCGTTCACCGCGTCTTCGCTCGTCACGTCCATCGATACGGCGATCGCCTTGCCGCCCGCCGCGACGATGCTGTCCGCAACCTTCTGCGCATTCGCGAGATTCAGATCGGCGATGACGACCGCCGCGCCATCGGCCGCGAGCTTGCGCGCCGTCTCTTCACCGATGCCGCTTGCTGCGCCCGTGACGAGCGCGACTTTTCCTTGCAGTGCCATGTGTTGTTCCCTTGTCGAAGTGATGCGAAGTTATTGATTGACGGCGAGCCTGAGTTCGTCCGGCGGCGCGAGATAGTCATACGCGACTTCGCCGATATCGAGCGTGAGGTTCGCGATGACGTGCCGCGCGCCGACCACCTTGCGCACCGGCAGATCCGCGACGGGCGCGAGCGCGTGCGCATGCAATTCCAGCGCGGCGGGGCCTTCCCACGCGCCGAGAACGCTCACGTCGCGCAGAAAGAAACGCACGAGTTCGCACACGCGCGCGGTGCCATCGACATGCGGCAGCACCTTCAGCAGATAGTTCGGCGTATCGGCGAGCTTCTTGCGCTCCGCTTCGAGATCGAGCGGACGATACTTGTAGCCCATCGTGCCCGTCGCGATACGCTGCGAGCCGTAGTCGAGCGTGCCGAGCAGCGTGTCCTTGCCGTCGACGGCCAAGCGCGGCGACGCCAGCTTCTTCGGAAAGCCCCAGATCTCGCGACCGCCCGCGATCGGGCCTTCGTCGTCGAGATACATCGCATGGGTATAGCTGCCCTTCCTGCCATCCGGATCGATGACCGAGATCACCTGGCCGCTTTCGGTGTAGTCGCCGAAGCCGGACGAATCCGGCATGCGAATGAATTCGTAATGCACGAGGCCGCTGTCGACTTCGAGCGGCTCGGGGACCACGGCGCGCAACGCGTCGAGATCGGTCTCGTAAGAGATGATGAAGTACTCGCGATTGAGAAAGCGGAACGGCGGACGCGGGTAAGCGGGATTGTGCACAGGCATGGCGAAGGCATTCCTGCGGATGTCGTCTTCTTTCACTGGATCGTCCCTGAGTTGAGAGCAGGCACGATAGTAGATGCAGTCGATGACATTTGTCGCGGACCACAGGCAGCAGATGCACATCTGTCGAAGCAGTGCAAATCGACAAAAATCCCGTTGCGTCAACGTCTTATGCGCGCGTATCAGTGAATTGCACTTTTTTGTGCAATATACTGTTGCCTCAGCAGCGCCCGGCGCGGAGGAACCGCGCGGCCGCGGCCTGAATCACAAACGCATGAGCGCGATCGAGCCGGTTTTCCCCTAGTTGCACCGGAATATCGAGTCTTTATATTTCTTTCGGTGCGAAGCGGCCGCCCACGCGTTGCTTTGCCCTTTTTAAGGCCATCTCCTCCAAGCGAGTCTCCGATGAAAAAGTCTTTGAAGAAATCCCTCGTGCTTCTGGTGCTGGCGGCTTTCGCGGCCCCGACGCTGTCGTTCGCGGCGGCGGACTACCCGAACAACAAGCCGCGCCCCGCGTATCACAAGAAAGGCCAGAAGCATCACAAGAAGTCGACTACGACGCCGCCCGCCTCGCAAACGCAATAACGCGGCAATCACGCGACACTGCTCATAAAAATGCACGGGCATCCGGTTACGGACGCCCGTGCATTTCTTTTGGCGCCGCCCGGCGCGAAATCAGGCCGCTTCGAGACGCGCCCGCATGGCGTCGAGACGCGCGGCGTCGATATGGCCGCGCGCCGCCATGACTTCGAGCGCTGCCAGCGCGGATGCCGCGCCACAAAGCGACGCGGCTTTCGCGTCCGCATCGAGTTCGAAGGCGGCCGAACGTTTGGCGCTACGCATTCGCCAGATTTTCCCGCACGCGAAAAACGCCACCACGAACCCGAATCCAGGGACGCTCACGCGCCAGAAGTCTTCATCCGATGAAGTCGCGAAAACGACGCAGGGTATCGACAGAAGCGCCATCACCGACAGCACCGTCCATGCGAAATCGAGCAGCATCGTTCTGCGTTGCGTCGCGTGCCCGACTTCATGCGCGACGACGATTCGAAGCAACGGCTCCGGCAGCGCCAGCGTGGCGCGATCGACTTCGATGCGATTGAACAAGGCCTCGTAGCAAGGCCCGGCGCAGCCGGTCACGAAGCGCACATGCGGCGGCGTGACGTGCAGCGCAGCGGCATCGGCGGCGACGAGCGAAAGGATATGTTGTTCCTCCACGCGAAGCCGCTTCATGATCATTGTCCCGGATGATCGGTCCATTCGCTGCGCGTCTGCCACGCATCGATCTCGGCGGTCAGCTTCGCCAGTTTGGCGCGCACGAGTTCCAGCCCGGGGCCGCCGAGCACGAGATGTCCCGGCGGCTCGGGCGACGTGACCGCTTCGATTATGACCTGCGCGGCGCGCGCCGGATCGCCCGGCTGCCTGCCGCTGCGTTCCGCGATGGCCGCGCGCCGGGTGCCCGACGTCTGCGCGTAATCGTCGATCGGCTTGCGCGTTTGCTTGAGGGACCGGCCCGCCCAGTCCGTGCGGAACGGGCCCGGCTCGACCGCCGTGACCTTGATGCCGAGCCCTTCGGTTTCGCGCGCGAGCGCTTCGCCGAGGCCCTCCAGCGCGAACTTCGTCGCCGCGTAGTAGCCGCTGCCCGGATTGCCGACGAGACCGCCCACCGACGTGATGTTGACGACATGCCCCGCACGGCGTTCGCGCATGCGGGGCAGCACAGCCCGGATCATCGCGGCTGCGCCGAAGAAGTTCGCTTCGAACATCGCGCGCACTTCATCGTCTTCGCCCTCTTCGACGGCCGAGAGATAGCCGAAACCCGCGTTGTTTACGAGCACGTCGATACGACCGAACGCGGCGTGGGCATCGTCGATGGCGGACTTGATCTCATCGGCGTGCGTGACATCCAGACGCACCGCGATTGCGCGGCCTTCGGCGCGTTCGACGATATCGGTGACGCTCGCGGGATCTCGCGCGGCGACGACAGCGCGCCAGCCCTTGTCGATCACGGCGCAGGCGAGTTCGCGGCCGAAGCCGGTCGAGCAGCCGGTGATGAACCAGACGGGCGTGTCGTTGTTGCCGTTGGATGCGGACATGTGGTTCTCCATGGAAAACGCGCGCACCCGATCATTTTGACCGGAATGCGCACGCGTGTGTCGGAGGGTTCGAAAGACGAATTCGTGAAGCTAATTCGTGAAGCTATCGCAACGCGGGCATACGGATCGCGCGATGATTCCGCGGCTCGAACAAAACCGCTTGTTCGATGCGCGTCGCGATTTTCTTCCACCCGGCGAGCTCGTCTTCGAGCACCGCGAGCGTCAGAAGAATGCGCTCGCGATCGTGTTTCCCGCGGGCCTCTTGCGCGCTTTCGCGCAACGGCACGAGCGCCGCCTCACGCTCCGCGATCTGCTTCGCGATTCTGTCCCTCAGGCATTTCAGTGATTGGTCCATTTCCGTATGACAGGATGATGTCACCGATCCCTGAGCAAACCGCGCGCCTGACCGCGAACGCCGCACAATGCCGCCTTCGTGCAAACCGATGTCGCTGCCGTGCTACACGCCTGCCCCGCTCCGTCCTTATAGTGATCCGTCGATCCGGCGCGCATTCATTCGAGGCGAAAGCGTGAGCACTGAAGAACTGGGCAGCATGAGTCCGCCGGATGAATGCGATAAACGCATCGGCGCCGGGCTTCCTTTTGGCCGCATCGTTTCGTCCATTGCCAGTCTTTTGCTCGGCTTCGCCCTGCTCGTCATGGGCAACGGCCTGCTGGGCACGCTCGTCGCGTTGCGCATGGTGCATGCGAATTTCCCGTCGGCGACGATCGGCTTCGTGCAGGCCGCCTATTACACCGGCTTCATGCTTGGCGCATGGCGCGGCTCGGCGATCATCGCGCGCGTCGGGCATCATCGCGCGTTCGCGGTTTTCGCGGCGCTCGCTGCGGCGAGCGCGCTCGGCTATGCGGTCACGTCCCAAGCGGCCGTCTGGATGGCGCTGCGCTTCTTGACGGGCTTCTCGCTCGTCGGCATCTTCGCCGTGATGGAAAGCTGGCTCAACGGCGTTGCGCCCAATGCCTTTCGCGGACGCGTGTTCTCCGTCTATTCCATCACCACGTATCTGTGTGTCGGCGCGGGGCAGTTTCTGATCGGCGTGGCGAATTCGAACGGCTTCGAACTGTTCAGTCTCGTGGCCGCGCTGTTCGCGTTGTCGCTCGTGCCGGCGAGTCTCGCGCGCGTGTCCGTCGCGGATATCGATGAACGTCCCGAGCCGGCCGGTCCGCTCGAAGCGCCGCCGAAAACAAAGCTCAAGGCATTGCCGACGCTCTGGCGCGATGCCCCTCTCGCGTTATGGGGATGCTTCGCATCGGGCCTGCTCAACAGCACGTTCTATGCGCTCTATCCGGTCTACATGCGGGGCGCGGGATATGCCGTCGAAGAAGTATCGAGCTTCATGGGCCTCGCGCTGATTGCGGCGCTGCTGCCGCAGTGGCCGCTTGCGCATCTGTCGGACAGGTTCGACCGCAAGCGCGTGATCTGCGCGATTGCTTCGGCGCTGACGCTCGCGAGCGCGACGCTCTTCGTCTTTCATGGCGCGGCCTTCGTTCAGCCCGTCGCGTATCTCTACGTGAGTCTCATCTTCACGATCTATGGCGTATCGGTCGCGCATGCGAACGACTGGATCGCGCCGCGTCAGCGCGTAGCCGTCAGCGCCGGACTGCTGCTGACCTTCGCGCTGGGCGGAAGCATCGGCCCGATTGCGGCTTCGTTCGTGATGGGTCGCGTCGGCCCTGCGGGCATCTATCTGTTTGCGCTGTTCGTCACCGCTTCGCTTGCGGCACTCGCATGGCGCAGTATCGGTGCTCGCCGCAATGCAGCATCGCAATGACCAGACCGTACAGCCGACGTACTTCCGTATGCAACTGATTTAAAACGAAAAAACTAGGTCACGCGCACGTCATGGCGTTTTCGTGACAAACAATGTCGGGTCGATGGTAGCCCTATGTCCCCACTCCGCTCTATCGTTTAGGCCATAGCAGGACTCAAACATAGACACGGCTCTTCAACGAAGGAGCTCAGGAGACATAGTGGAAACCCTTGCCTTCATCTGGGACAACCTGGCGAGCATCGCCAGGATGACCGGCGAGCACATCGAGATCGTCGGCGTGGGCGTCGGGCTCGCGATCCTGACTGGCGTGCCGCTCGGCATCGCGATCACGATCAACGAACGCCTCGCGAAGATCGTGCTGTATGTCGCGGCGATCATCATGACGATTCCCTCGGTCGCGCTGTTCGGCCTGATGATTCCCGTCCTCTCCGTGATCGGCCAGGGCATCGGCTTTCTGCCGACGGTCATCGCGCTCTTTCTCTATTCGCAGTTGCCGATCGTACGCAACACCTATACCGCGATCACCAACATCGATCCGGCCTTGCGCGAAGCAGCACGCGGCATGGGCATGACCACCGGCGAGCGTCTGCGCAAGGTCGAGATTCCCATTGCGCTGCCGATCATCATGGCCGGCGTGCGCATGGCGGTCGTGATCAACGTAGGCATCGCGGCGATCGCGGCGTATATCGGCGCGGGCGGTCTCGGCAAGCTCATCAGCCGCGGCATTTCGCAGTCGGACCCGCGCCAGTTGATCGCGGGCGCGATCCTCGTGAGCGTGCTCGCCATCGCCGCCGATATCGGTCTCTCGTGGGTGCAGCGCTGGCTCACGCCGAAGGGACTTCGCGCTCCTTCGCGCGCAGCCAGCCTCGCGCTGCGCCTCACCGCCATGACGGGCTTTCGCAAACAAACCGGACACGCGCAATAAATCATGATCAAGCTCTCCAACCTTACCAAGCGATATGACGGCGCGGCGAGCCCGGTCGTCGACGGCATCAACATGGAAGTGGGCGCGGGCGAGATCTGCGTGCTGCTCGGGCCGTCGGGATGCGGCAAGACCACAACGCTCAAGATGATCAACCGTCTCGTGCGTCCCACCTCGGGCAAGATCTATCTCGAAGGGCGCGATACGGACGAGTTCGAAGTCGTCGAATTGCGCCGCCGCATCGGTTATGTGATTCAGCAGATCGGGCTCTTTCCGAACATGACGGTCGAGGAAAACATCAGCGTCGTGCCGACGCTGCTCGGCTGGGACAAGGCGAAGACGCGCCGCCGCGCGGCGGAACTGCTCGAGATCGTCGCGCTCGATCCCGCAACCTATCTCACGCGCTATCCGAAGGACTTGTCGGGCGGCCAGGCGCAACGTGTCGGCGTGGCGCGCGCGCTCGCCACCGATCCGCCCGTCATGCTGATGGACGAGCCGTTCGGCGCGATCGATCCGATCAATCGCGAGCTGATTCAGGACGAATTCCTGCGCATTCAGAAGCAGGTGAAGAAGACGATCATGTTCGTGAGCCACGACATCGACGAAGCCGTGAAGATGGCCGACAAGATCGCTATCTTCCGCAACGGTCATCTCGAACAATTCGATTCGCCGGACAACATTCTCGCGCGTCCCGCCACGCCGTTCATCGCGGGCTTCGTCGGCACGGATCGCGCGTTGAAGCGTCTGCGTCTGTTGCGCGCCCGCGATGCGCTTTCCGCATGCGATTGCATCGTACGCGTCGGCGAAGACAGTGCGCGCGCCAGAGCGATGATGGAGAAGCACGGCGTCGACCGCATCGTGCTCGTCGATGCCGCCGACAAGCCGCACGGCTGTCTCACGATCGATCGCTTGCTGAATGTCGAAGGCCCGGTCACCGCGGCGCACGCGCTTCCCGTTCAGGCCACCGCGAGCCAGAAGGACGATCTGCGCACCGTCGTATCGACGATGTTCGCGAACGGCGCTTCGTGGCTGCCCACCGTCGATGACGACGGCCGCTTCGTCGGCTATGTGAGCCAGGAGCGCATCGTCGACATGTTGAAGCTGCCTGCCGGAGAACACGCATGAAACGCGTATTGTCAGCCGCGCTCCTTGCTGCGCTGAGCACGCAGGCGCACGCCGATAGCTGGTGGGCGAGCATCGATCAGTACCGCAGCGACATCGTGTATCAAGGGCTGCACATGATGATGATGGTCGCCGTGGCGGGCGTGCTCGCGATCATCGTCGCGATTCCGGCCGGCGTCTATCTGAGCCGTCCGTCGCAAAAACGCGGCGCGGCCGTCGTGATGCAGTCGCTCAACGCGGGACAGGCCGTGCCGAAGCTCGCCCTGCTCGCACTCGCCATGAGCGTGATGGGCATCGGTGCGATGCCCGCGATCTTCGGCTTGTGGGTCGCTACGCTGCTGCCCATTGCGCTGAACACATACGAAGGCCTGCGCGCGGTGCCGCCCACGCTGATCGAAGCCGCGACCGGCATGGGCATGACGCCGTGGCAGATTCTCTGGCGCGTCGAGCTTCCCAACGCGCTATACGTGATCTTCGCGGGCATTCGCACGGCATTGGCGATCACGGTCGGCACGGCCCCGCTCGCGTTTCTGATCGGCGGCGGCGGCCTCGGCGAACTGATCTTCACCGGCATCGATCTGAACGACTTCGGCATGCTGCTCGCGGGCGCCGTCCCGACCGCGCTGCTCGCCATTTTCACCGACGCGTTCATCGGCCAGATGCAACGACTGATGGTATCGCGCGGCGTGAATCCGCAAACCTGACTCCTTGATCCGCATTTCGCAACAGTGAGAGAGACCATGAAAAAGTTATTCTCCGTATCGTTCGGCATCCTTATTTCGATGTTTGCAAGCTTCACCGCGAGCGCCGCATCGGTGGTGGTCGGCGGCAAGAACTTCACCGAGCAGCAGTTGATGGCCGAGATGACCTCGCGCTATCTCGAAGCGAAGGGCTTCACCGTGACGAAGAAGGACGGCATGGGCAGCGCCGTGCTGCGTCAGGCGCAGGAAAACGGTCAGGTCGATGTGTACTGGGAATACACGGGCACGTCGCTCATCACCTACAACAAGGTCAACGACCGCCTCTCGCCCGACGACACCTACAAGAAGGTCAAAGAACTGGATGCGGCGAAGGGTCTCGTGTGGCTGAACCCGTCGAAGGCGAACAACACGTATGCGTTCGCGATGAATCAGGACGAAGCGAAGAAGCTCGGCATCGTCACGATGAGCGATCTCGCGAAGGCGATCAAGGGCGGCAAGGAACTCACGTTCGCCTGCAACTCGGAGTTCTACGCGCGCCCTGACGGTCTGCGTCCGCTGCAAAAGCAATACGGTTTCGAGTTCAGCCAGGGCGATGTCAAGCGCATGGATACGGGCCTCACGTATCAGGCGCTGAAGGATCATCAGGTGGATGTCGCGCTCGTCTTCGCCACCGATGGCCGCGTGCCCGCATTCAACTTCGTCTTGCTGAAGGACGACAAGGGCTACTTCCCGTCGTATGCGCTGACGCCGGTCGTCCGCAAGGCGACGCTCGATGCGAACCCCACACTCGGGCCGCTGCTCAACGCGCTGTCGGCGAAGCTGGATGCGCCCACGATGGCCCGCCTCAACGCGAGCGTTGACGTACAGAAGAAGTCCTTCTCCGATGTCGCGAATCAGTTCCTCAAAGAGTCCGGGCTGATCTGAACGCCAGCCGCGCAAATGCAAAGGATCGACCTCATGACCACGATCAAAGTGGCCGCTGCGCAAACCGATACGGCATACGGCGACGTGCACGCGAACCTCGCTCGTCATCTCGATCATATCGGCGATGCGAAGAAGCGCGGCGTGCGTCTGCTCGTCTTCCCCGAGCTTTCGCTGCACGGCCATAGCGGCGGCAAGGATGCGCTGCGTCTCGCGATGACGCGCGACGATCCCGCGATCCGCCAACTCGCCGAAGCGAGCGCGGGCATGCATGTGGTCTTCGGCTTCATCGAGGAGGCGCCCGGCGGGCAGTTCTACAACAGCCAGGCGACGGTCGCGAACGGCAAGCTGATTCACGTGCATCGCAAGACGATGCTGGCGACGTACGGCAAGCTGCGCGACGGCCTTTACTTCGCCGCCGGCCCGAAGCCGGAAAGCTATTCGATCGATGACGCATGGCGCGTCGCGACGCCCATCTGCAACGATCTATGGAATCCGGCGGTGGTGCACGGACTCATGTGCGACGGCGTCACGCTGCTGGCGGCACCGATCAGCTCCGCGCGCGAGGCCGTGGGCGAAGGCTTCGACAATCCATCGGGATGGGACCTCAATCTGCGCTTCTACGCGCTCACGTACGGCGTGCCGATCGTCATGGCGAATCGCGTCGGCACGGAGGGCATGATGACCTTCTGGGGCGGCTCGCGCATCCTCGATCCTTTCGGCAAAACCATCGCGCAGGCAGAAGGCGAAGCGGAGTGCCTCGTCGTCGGCGAGATCGATTACGAAGCGATCCGCCGCGCCCGCTTTCTTCTGCCGACCGTGCGCGACGCACGCGTCTATGCGCAGCGAATCTGAACGAACCTACACCACGATCATGCGCGATTTTCTTTTAGACGATGCGGACCGGGCCTTTCGCGCCGAAGTCCGCGACTTCCTGCAACGCGAGCTTGCGCCGCGCACAGCAGATATCGAAGACCGTCAGAGCTGGGATGCGGTCAGGCATGTAGTCCGCGCACTCGGTGCGGCGGGCTATCTGAAGCTGATGTTCCCCGACCTGTACAAAGGCAAGCTCGAACACCCCGGCCTCACGCACGCGACGATTCTTTCCGAAGAAGCGTCGTACATCAACTATGCGTTCGAGACGACCATCGCGACCGCCCTGTCATGTGCGTATCCGCTGCATCGTCATGCGAGCGAGCGTCTGCGCGATACCTATCTCACGCCGATACTCGAAGGCACGGCCATCGGCGCAATCTGTGTGACCGAACCGAATGTCGGCAGCGATTCGGCGGGCATGGAGACGCGCATCGAGTTCGATGAAACGCGCAACGAGTGGGTCATCAATGGTTTCAAGCGCTATATCTCGAATGCATCCGTCGCGGATGTCTACATCGTCTATGGACTGACCGGCGACGGCATGACCGCGGTTGCGGTGCCGAAGAACGCGAAGGGCATCAGTTTTCCTCGCAACTATACGTTCATGGGGCGGCGCGGCTGCATCGTCGGTGAGGTGAGGTTCGAGAATTGCCGCGTGCCTGCCGATCATCTGCTCGGCGACAAAGGCGGCGGCTTTCGCATCATGCGCGGCATGTTCAACTTCGAACGCGCGATTCTCGGCGGCTCGGGGCTCGGCGTCGCACGCAGCGCATTCGATATCGCGACGGCGCACGCGCAGACGCGCAAATCGTTCGGTCAGGCGCTCGGCTGCAAGCAACTCATCTGGGACAAGATCGCGCAGATGAGCTGGCGCATCGACGCATCGGAACTCATCACCTATCGCGCGACCAAGATGTACGACGCGGGCGCCGACGGCAAGGCGCTGATGAAGGAAGCCGCGATGGCCAAGCTCGTCGCGACCGAAACCGCGAACTATTGCGCCGACGAGACCGTGCAGATTCTCGGCGGCGACGGCCTCACGAAGGAATACGGCCGCGCCGAGCAGCTCTATCGCGATGCGCGGGCGCTCACCATCGTCGGCGGCACGTCAGAAGTCGCCAAGTATCTGATCGCGGGTCGCGATCTTCCCGATATCCGGATCACTCTCTAGAGAGCAACACGCATCATGCTCACGATCACGTCGCTTTTCGAAAACACGGTCGCTAAATATCCGGACCGTCCCGCGCTGACCTGCGGCGCCGTTTCACTCACGTATGCGCAATGGAATGCGCGTGTGCGCCGTCTCGCGCAGGCGCTCTTCGATCTTGGCGTGCGCCAGATGGACCGCGTCGCGATTCTGCAAAAGACCTCCGACGCGACGCCCACTGCGTACATGGCGTGCCAGTTGCTCGGCGCGATCGCGGTACCGATGAACTTCCGTCTCTCCGCCAACGAGGCCGCGTTCATTCTGCGCGACGCGGGCGCGCGGGCTTTGATCTATGACGACTCGATGTTGCCGGTGGTCGCGAAGATCGAGCAGTCGCTGCCTGATCTGCGCACGTACGTTTGCGTGAACAATGGCTCCGACATGCCCGCGCATCATCACGCGTTCGAAGCGTTGATCGCGCGCGTGGAGCAATTCGATGCGCCGCTGCCGCGCCTTGAGCCCGACGATATCTCCGCGCTCGTCTATACGTCCGGCACCACGGGGCGTCCGAAGGGCGCGATCCACACGCACGGCAACGACGTTTCCATCGCGACGAACTGCGTGATGGAGTACAGCCTCACGAGCACGGATGCGGCCTTGCATATCGCGCCGCTCTATCACGTCGGCGGCATGCAGGCGTATTTCGTGCCGCATCTGATGGTCGGCGCGCATAACGTGATCCTGCCGCGTTACGAGCCGCTCGCGACGCTGCAAGCTATCGCGCATTACGGCATCACGACGCTATTCGCCGTGCCGACGCAGATACAGGACATGCTGTTCCATCCGGACTTCGCATCGATCGATACGCATAGCCTGCGCATGATCACGACCGGCGGCGCGGCGATTCCCGCGAAAACGATGCAGCGCGTGATCGACGAGTTCTGCCCGAGCATCTTCAACGGCTATGGCATGACCGAAGCAAGCCTCACGCTGCTGCTGCATCCGCGCGATGCGCTCACGTATCTCGGCTCGTGCGGCAAGCCCACGCTCATCAGCACCTGTCGCGTGATCCGCAATGATCCGGAGCGCGTCGTCACGCCGAGCGAAACCGTCGAGGCGGGCGAAGTCGGCCAGTTGATCGTCAAGGGACCGCAGCTCGCGTCGGGCTACTGGAACAACCCGGTCGAGACCGACAAGAAATTCAAGTCGGGCTGGCTCTATACGGGCGATCTTTTCAGCATCGACGAAGCAGGTTACTTTCACTTTCAGGGCCGCGCCGACGACATGATCGTGTCGGGTGGCGAGAACATTTATCCGCGCGAGATCGAGGAAGTGCTGTATCACTGTCCCGGCGTGCAGGAAGCCGCGGTGATCGGCGTGCCCGACGAAAAGTGGGGGCAAGCGGTGACCGCCTTTATCGTGCGCAGCGTATCGACGCTGACCGAAGACGATGTCGTCGCCTTCTGCAAAACCGGCGACGATCTCGCGCCCTACAAGCGGCCGAAGAAGGTGTTCTTCGTCGATAAGCTGCCGCTGAATCCGAGCGGCAAGGTGCTGCGTCACGAACTCGCCGGACCCGTTTATCAAAGCATGCTTTCAGGAGCCTCGCAATGAGCGAACCCGTACTGTACGAACAGGACGGCCACGTCGTCACGATGACGCTGAACCGCCCCGAAACGCGCAACGCCATTACCGAAAAAGAAGTCGTCGATGCGATCATCGCGTGTCTGGAGCGCGCGCAGGGCGACATGTCCGTGCGCGTGATCGTGCTGACGGGTTCGGGTCCGGCGTTCTCGTCGGGCGGCAACATCAAGCATATGCGCGATGAAGTCGGCACGTTTTCGGGAACGTCGGCGCATATTCGCGAGAACTATCGGCGCGGCATTCAGCGCATTCCGCGTGCGTTTCATGAACTCGACGTGCCGTGCATCGCCGCCGTGAACGGTCCCGCGCACGGCGCGGGCTGCGATCTCGCGCTGATGTGCGATATCCGCATCGCGGGCGAAAGCGCGTTGTTCGCCGAGAGCTTCGCGAAGGTTGGCATCATTCCCGGCGATGGCGGCGCGTGGCTGCTGCCGCGTGCAGTCGGCCTGTCGCGCGCCAACGAAATGATCTTCACCGGCAAGGCGATCGACGCGAAATGCGCCGAGGCATGGGGACTCGTGTCGCGCGTCGTGCCCGATGCGGAACTGATGGAAACGGCGCTCACGCTCGCACGCGAGATCGCGAGCAACGCGCCCGATATCCTGCGCATGTCGAAGCGCCTCGTGCGCGAAGGTCAACGCATGGACCTGCCGAGCCTGCTGGAAATGTCGGCGGCGTTTCAGGGCATCGCGCATCGCACGGCGGATCATCGCGAGGCGATCGCCGCCACGTTCGAGCGCCGCGCGCCCTCCTATACCGGAGACTGATGGATGGGCACATCCGCCATCGCGTTCATTCATGAACTGACGTTCGATGTCTTGCCTGGGCGCGTCATCGAACAGGCAAAACTATGCGTGCTCGATTTGCTCGGCGTCGCGCTTGCCGGAAGAAAAACCGAGTCGTCGCGTATCGCGAGCGATCACGCCTTCGAGTTCTTCGCGCCTGGCGCGCTGCGCTCGCGCATGTTGTTCGATGGCCGCGCCGCCAGCCCGATCGGCGCGGGCCTCGCAGGCGCGATGACCATCGATAGCTGCGACGGCCACGACGGCCACGCGCAGACGAAAGGGCATGTCGGCGTGACCGTGCTGCCCGCGCTGCTCGCGCTCGCGGACATGCGGCCCGGCATGAGCGGCCGCGAGTTTCTCGCATGCGTCGTGCTCGGCTATGAGCTCGGCACGCGCGCGGGCATTGCGCTGCACGCGAGCGCCTGCGATTATCATACGTCGGGTGCACGGAATGCCCTGGCTGCGGCGGCGCTCGCCGCGCGCGTGCTGCCGCTCGACATGCGGCAAACGCGCGAGGCGCTCGGCATCGCGGAGTATCACGGGCCGCGCAGTCAGATGATGCGCTGCATCGATCACCCGACGATGGTGAAGGACGGTTCCGGCTGGGGCTGCATGGCGGGTCTCTCCGCCGCGTTTCTCGCGCAACGCGGCTTTACCGGCGCGCCGGCGATCACCATTGAGCAGGACGAAACCCGCGGTATCTGGAGCGATCTGGGCGAACGCTGGCGCATCATGGAGCAATATTTCAAACCGCAACCCGTCTGCCGATGGGCGCATCCCGCTATCGATGCAGCGCTCGCGCTCAAGTCGGAACACGGCTTCACGAGCGAGCAGATTCGCGCGGTGAACGTGCGCACGTTCCATCATGCGACGCGCCTCGCGCACGCCGCGCCGGCATCGACTGAAGAGGCGCAGTACAGTCTGCTCTTTCCCGTCGCGGTCGCGCTGAAACATGGCGCAGTGCGCTTCGACGCGCTTCACGGCGATGCCCTTCGCGATCAGCAAGTCCTTCGTCTGAGCCATCTCATTCGCGTCGAGGAAGGCGCGGAGTACACGTCGCGTTTTCCGGGCGAGCGCTTCGCCGAAGTGAGCATCGAACTATTCGATGGCAGGCGTTTCGATTCCGGTGCGACGCAAGCGCTGGGCGATCCCGACTTGCCGCTCGACGCCAACGCGATCCGCGCCAAGTTCCGCGCGTTCGCCGAGCCCGCGTGCGGCGCGAACATCGCGCGCGAACTGAAACGCACCGTTGACTCGCTGGACTCAGACGATGTGACGCCCCTGCTCGATCTCGTGCTCGGATCGATTCGCGTCTAGCGCATGAACGCGAACGACATCCCGCCGACCACACGCTCGATCAGGGCCGTGCGCGCGCCTGCGTCCATCGCCGATGGAGAGACGAAAACCCAGCGCATGGGCTTCTTTCTCGTTCCGCACTTCTCGATGATGGCGCTCAGCTCCGTCACCGAGCCATTGCGCGCGGCCAATCGCGTGAGCGGCAAGGCGCTCTATAGCTGGCACCTGATCAGCGCGGACGGCGAGCCGGTCTCATCGAGCTCGGGCTTCGCGCTGTTGCCCGACTTCGCGATCACGTCGTCGCCGGAATTGAGTCATGTGTTCGTCGTCGCGAGTATCGGCGTGTCGAACTATCGCAACGCACAGGTCTTCGATTTCTTGCGGCGCTATGCGGCAAAGGGATCGACGCTCGGCGGCATCAGTCTCGGCACGATGATCCTCGCGCGCGCGGGATTGCTCGACAAGCGCCGTTGCACGATTCACTGGGAAGCACTGAAGGAACTCGCCGACGAATTTCCCACGCTCGACGTGAGCCGCGATCTCTATTGCATCGAAGGCGATCGCATGACATGCAGCGGCGGGACCGCCGCCATCGACATGATGCTCGATCTGATCGCGCGTCAGCATGGGCATCAACTCGCCGCGGAAGTCGCCGATCAGTTCATCCACACGCGCATGCGCACCGCGCAGGAAAGCCAGAAGATGGCGATTCAATGGCGCTACGGCGTGGAAGATCGCCGCATCGTGCATGCGGTCACGCTGATGGAGCAGAACATCGAGCGTCCCATTCCGATGAAGACGATCGCATCGCTCGCGGGCATTTCGCCGCGCACGTTCGAGCGCATGTGGATCAAGCATTTCAACGTACGGCCGTCGCAGTTTTATCTGGAGCTTCGGCTCAAGGCCGCGCAAAAGCTGATTCGCGAATCGTCGCTTTCTCTGCTCGATGTTGCGATGCAGTGCGGCTTCGCGAGCGCGTCGCATCTCGGGCGCTGCTACAAGCAATGCTTTGCAAAGACGCCAGGACAGGAACGCGCCGCCAGCTAGACGCGATGAAAGTTATCGCGACGTTATCCGGCATCGCCTGCGCTGATCGCCGATTGCATGCTCTTCAATAGCTTCGCGAGATAGCGAAGCAAGCCGACCGTATCGCCGAATTCGATAAAACCCGGCTTGACGCCATCGCTGAAGAGCAGCGTGCCGTCCAGCGCGTGATCGACGATCAGGCCGGCGTACGCGGCGTGCGGCCTGTATTCGTCGGCGGCGAGGCTGAACGTGTTGCCGGTCGCGACGGCATCGCGCAGACGCATGAGGAATTGCACTTCCGGCGCGCGCGATGCGGAAAGTCGGTGAATATCGAAGTATTCGGCGACCGCGAGAATCGCATTCGTGCACGGCACGGTCAGCGCGAAAGCGATGCGCTTCTCGGCAGTGTCGAACGACGGCCACGACGGCGCGTTCTCCGGCGGCGAGCTTTTCATCGGCGTGCCGTCTTCGCTATGCGTATGCGCTTCAGGGTGCGAATGCTTGCGCGCGAGTAACGGCTGCGCTTTCGCGAAATCGGGCGGCGGCGCGCCGCGCTCGATCCAGTCGGACAGCAGGCTCGCATAGGCATGGAGCGTCGTCAGTTGCGCTTCGATGAAAGCGACGCCGATTCTGCAAGCGTCTGGATGGCGGTTTTCCGGCATGGCATCTCCTTTGCGTTTTTTCTTTATATGCAATGACTGCGCCCGATCAAAGTACGGGCCGGGGATCGACAGTTAGTTGCGCGGCATGTGACCGTAATGTGGGAGAAATGCTACAAATAACGTAACGGAAATTTACCAATCCCTGACGACACGCTATATTCCCATCGCTATAACGTGAAGCGGCGCTCCGTCGGCTTCATCGCGGTGGGACCTCTTGTCACTTCTCTCGCAAGAAGTGGCTTCAATGACATCACGCACGACTCGACCTTCGCGCGATTACTCGCGAAGCCGGGATGGCCGCGTTCGCGCCTTTAAAAGCGCTGCGCCGTCCCTCGATCGGGCCGCGTCGAGCGGCATCCGCGTCATGCGGACAACACCTGGGAAAAGAAAAATGAAGAAGCACATCGTAGCGGCTGCGGCACTCGGCATGTTCGGCATCGCGGCGCACGCGCAAAGCAGCGTCACGCTGTACGGGATCATCGACGCCGGCATCACGTACGCGAACAAGGTCGCGGTGCCCGGCGGCCACGACAGCCTCGTGAAGTACGGCGACGGCGTCGCGCAAGGCAGCCGCTGGGGCCTGCGCGGCACGGAAGATCTGGGCGGCGGTCTCAAGGCGATCTTCGTGCTCGAGAGCGGCTTCAACAGCGGCGACGGCACGCTCGGCCAGGGCGGCGCGCTGTTCGGCCGTCAGGCGTATGTCGGTCTCGCGAAGAACGAATACGGCTCGCTGACCTTCGGTCGTCAATACTCGTTCTCCACCGATTATCTCGGCGGCAGCTACACGATGGGCAGCCAGACGCCCGCCGGCAACTACGCGTATCACATCAACGATCTGGACCAGTTGACGTCGAGCCGCATCAACAACGCGGTCAAGTTCAGCAGCGCCAATTTCGACGGCCTGACGTTCGGCGCGATGTACGGCTTCTCGAACTCGACGAACTTCGCGGGCTCGCCCACGACCGGAACCGGCGCGACCGCGGTGCAAGGCTCGTCGAGCGCGTATAGCTTCGGTTTGAACTACGCGCAAGGGCCGCTCGGCATCGGCGCGGCGTACACCAAGCTGCGCTATCCGAACGCCGCGACGCCGGCCTTCAGCGTGAGCATCGCCAACGTGAACACGCTCGGTCTGCACGACCTCGAAACCTACGGCGTGGGCGCGCGTTACTCGATCGCCGCCGCCGTGATCTGGGCAAACTGGACGCACACGATGTTCCATCAGATCACGACCGGATCGTCGACGCTGAACAACTATGAAATCGGCGGCAAGTACACGTTCACGCCGGCATTGAGCGCGGGCGTCGGCTACACGTTCTCGGACCTGAGCGGCAACTTCGACGGCAAGTGGCATCAGATCAACGGCGTGGTGGACTACGCGCTGTCGAAGCGTACCGATGTCTATGTGATCGGCGCGTATCAGAAGGCGTCGGGCAGCAACCGCGGCGTGCCGGTGCAGGCGGAGATCGGCTCGTCGTCGTCGTTCATCGGCAATGCGGGCGCGAACACGCAGCTCGTGACGCGCGTCGGTCTTCGTCACAAGTTCTGATCGAAGGCTAGTTCGATGAAAGCGCGATGCCGCAGCGGCAGCGCGCTTTTTTTTCATCCATTCGATAGGCACCGTAGGCGCGCCGGCATTGCCTGACATGCGCCAGTCAGAAGGAGTGCCTCACGCCGACGATCGCGCCCAGTTGTCCCATGCCCGCGCCGGGTGTCGTGCCGCCGCCGCCCGCGCTCACCGAATAGCGCGCCTTCGCGCTGTTCCACAAGTAAGCGACGTTGCCGTATACGGCCGTTCGCTTCGACAGGAAATAGGTGGCGCGCAGGCTTGCCATCGTCGCGCGCGTGTCGTGTTGCTGGACGATCACGCGGTAGCCTTCGCCATCGAGCGCGAGCGCCGGCGTCACGAAGTATTGCGCGCCGAGATAGAAGAGATTGGAACGCACGCTGCCACCGGGCCCGTCCGATTCCACGCGACGCCCGACCCAGCCGCCGCCGAGCTTCACGCCCATCACGTTCACGTAACCGTTCGCCTGCAGGCGCGCGTCCTTGTCGCCGCTCGATACGATCGGAAAGGGCGCCACGCCATCGAAGAAATTCGCCGCGGCATTCGTGCCGCCATGCTGCTCGTCGTAAGCGGTGGCGACGCCGAAGTACGTGCTGTCGTACTTCAACATCGCGCTCCATTCGCGGCATTGGCTCGCATCGCCCGGCACGGGTCCGAAGCATGTGCCCTGCCCCGGCGAGTTGCCCGTGCCCGCGCTGTCGCGACCGAACGAGTACGACGCGCCCACCGTGACGCCGTGGAACTTGCCCTTATAGGCGACGGTGCTGTCGCTACGTCCGTTCGGGATGAACGCATCCAGTGCGCCGATGCCGTAGATGTCCGGCCCGAGGATATCGGCGTCGAGCATGGCCCAGTAGGTCATCGTGTATTGCCGCCCGAACGACAGCGTGCCCCACGGCCCTTCCAGCCCGACGAACGCCTGCCTGCCGAAGAGCCGCCCGCCCTGCCCTGAATCGCCCGCGCGTACGTTGAAGCCGCTTTCGAGCACGAATACGGCCTTGAGCTCCGCGCCGAGATCTTCCACGCCGCGCATGCCCCAGCGCGATGGCACTTCGCCAGTGATGCCCGGCATGCGCACGACATGATCGCCCGCGGCGTTTGCGTGCGACACGTACTCGACGCCCGTGTCCATCACGCCATACAACGTGACGCTGCTCTGCGCGAACGCAGACACACTGAACAACATTGCGATCGATACCGCGATTCGGCCAAATCTCATGAACTCTCCCATGTCTCCATATATTCGTTCGGATGACGAATCTTATGCCGATGAATGAAACCATCGCGGCGAGCTTAGGGATTGAGGCCGATATCGGCAACGGGGCGGACGACGGAGGTGCCGACGTCGAAAAGTGAAGCGAAGCGTTTTGTTTCTATGAAGCGCTCGACTGCACGCATTCTCTTTTCTTCTGCGACTCGAATCGCAAGAAAAATTGCAGGAATGGCGCTGCGTTCATGGGGATGAAATATGTTCAAGCCTTTCTTGAACGAGACGGATCGATGCCGTGTTCATATCGGCGGCGCGCGAGTTGCACGGCATTCATGTTTCACTTGCAACTACTTCGCTTCTGGCGCGCAAGTCGATATGGCATCTTTGACTTCACCTATCGATCTTCAATCAAGCGAAGGAAACGAACCCATGTCCCCGAAGCAAACCAGCAAGGAAGAACTCGTCGCGCGATGCCTGCCCTTTCTCGAAGAGGTCAGGAACATGACGACGGACCCGAACGTCGAGCAATGGCTCAATACGAAATACGGCGTGGATAGCGCGCTCTACAAGGACCTGGCGCGGCTGATCAGGCTCGGCGTCGAAGAAGGATGGGCGGCGGATGTCGAAATCTCCGGACCGCGATATCGACGCGCACGTCTTGTCGCGCCCTGTCCGGAGACGTTCTTTTTCAGCATCACGGCTGTGTTGATGGACAGCACCGGCAACGAGCAGAACAATCCGGAAGACAGCTTCCGTGGCGACTATCACGCGCACCCGTACGGCGAGTTCAACATGGTCGTGCCGCTCGACGAAGGCGCGGCCCTCGCTGGTCCCAACGGATGGTGTCATGGCGGATGGACAGCGCCCGCGCCGGGCAGCCATCACTATCCGGAAGCGAAGGGCGGCGCGGTGATCGCGCTGTTCTTTCTGCCTGCTGGGCGAATCGCTTACGACATCCAACCGCCCGCGCATTGAAGCACTTGGACATCGAAGCGCGCGGTGAGTCGCGTTACTCGGCGGCTTCCGCCGCTTTCGGCGCCGGAGCCGGAGCCGATCGCGCCAGGCGATTCGTCTCCAGATATACGGCGCGTTCCGCATCGGCCGTCGAGACTTCACCTGCTTTTTCGCCCGCGAGATCGATTCGCGACGCGCCCTGCACGAGGCAGGTCCAGTAGCGGTTGCCGCGGCACCATACCTTGATCGCGCTGCGCAGTTCCTTCTCGTTGAGCTTGAGCTCCTCCGCGTGCTTCATCAGATCCTCGAAAATACCGACCTTCAAGGGAACCTTGGGCGCGGGATTTTTCGGAAATGCGAGAGGAAAACGCTTTTGCAGCTTTCCGATCGTATGCACGACAGGATCCACCGGTTTCGATGGAACCGCGGGTTTGGCGGATTTGGCCGGTTTGGCCGATTTAGCAGGTTCAGCCGGCTTCGACGCGGCCACCGGCGCGGGACGCCGCACGCGCGGCGCCTTTTTCTTCGCTGCGTTGCTTGCAGCCTGTTTTGCGAGTTGCTCTTTCAGTCCGGCGAGTTGTTCGAAGCCCATCACATCGTGCCCGTAGAAAACGTATCCGGATTTTAACAGCCTCCGGTGACGACCTCGTTGCGGGCGGCGGCGGCCTCATCGGACAGGCATCCAAAACCGAAAAGACCGCCTTGCCGGCGTTGCGCTTACTGTCCGCCCGAATAGATGTTGCAGAAGGGTCGCGGAGCGCAGTTGTTCGACATGCTCCCGGCCCAGTTCGACGTTCTCCCGCTCGCGCTCTGGCCCATTGCCGCGCCGCCATAAGCGGTGTCGCCGGAAGGTGGCGCAGTTTGGGCCTCTTGTTGACGGGGTGCGGGGATGGACTGCAGGGTATCGGTGGGTTCCTGTGCCTGAGTCAGGTTTCCGAGTGAAAAGGCGGCCACTAGCGTGGTCGTAACGAGGAAGGTCTTCATGATGTTCTCCTTCAACGAAGACTTACCGCTGCCTGACGAAACAACCGCCAGGTGAACCAGGTGCGCAAGAATCTGCGCACATATCAAACATATACCGAAGCCGACGCGAAGTTAAATCCGATGCTCGTCGCGTCGCATGAACGTTCGGCCGAATCTTGATTCGCGCACTAATGCGCGACCGGCTGCCCATCGGCGACGTTCGCCACGATACGCGGGCTCGCCATCTGCTTGAGCAACAACGCGACGCACGATGCCGCGCCCGCCATCGCGACCACGGTGAAAATGCCCGGCAAGCTCATCCGCTGCCGCGACAACTCCGCGACGAGAAACGACCCCGCAATGCCGCCGAAGCGCCCGACGCCGAGCATCCACGCGACACCGGTGCCGCGTCCCGCTGTCGGATAGAACGCGGCGGCGAGTGCGGGCATCGACGCCTGCGCCGTGTTCACGAGCAGGCCCGCGACGAAGACCGTGCACACCAGCAGGCCGACATTGCCGATCGCCTGTCCGATCGCAATCACGCTCACCGCGCCGAGCGCATACGCGGCCGCCACGACGCCGTTCGGATTGAAGCGATCCATCAGCATGCCGCACAGCACCGTGCCCGCGCCGCCGAGCGGAAAGAGCGCGGAAATCAGCGCCGCGCGTTGCGGGCTCAGCCCCGCGTCCTTCAGCAGCACTGGCATCCAGTTGATCAGGCCGTAGAAGATGACGAGGCCCATGAAGTAGCACAGCCACAGCATCAGCGAACCGAAGACATAGCCGCGCGACAGCACGATGCGCGCGCCGCCGCCGTCCGTATCGCGCACGGTGGCTTCGCGCATCACGAACGATTCCGCCGATGCCGCTTCCGGCGCGATGCGCGCCATCACCTTTCGAATGCGCTCGACAGGCTTCTTCTTCGACACCATGTACTGGACCGATTCCGGCAACGCGATCACGAGCACTGCGGTCAGCACCAACGGCACCGCGCCGCCGAAGTGCAGCACGCCGCGCCAGCCGAACTGCGGAATCATCCATGCCGCGAGGAATCCGCCGAACGCGGCGCCCAGCGGAAAGCCGCAGAACATCAGATTAACGATGGTCGCGCGGCGGCTGTTCGGACAGAACTCGCTCATCAACGTGACGGCGTTGGGCATCGCCGCGCCCAGACCGACGCCGGTGACGAAGCGCAGCGCGGTCAGCTCCGTGAGGTTGCTCGCGAAGCCCGAAGCCAGGCACGCGAGGCCGAATATCAGCACGGCCGCGATCAGCACGCCGCGCCTGCCCCAGCGATCCGCCAGCGGCCCCGACAAAAGCGCGCCGCATGCGAGCCCGAAGAGCGCGGCGCTCAACACCGGCGCGAGGGCCGCTCTGCTCAAGTGCCATTCGCCGACGAGCGATGGCGCGATGAACCCGATCGCGGCCGTGTCGAAGCCATCCATCAGTACGATCACGAAGCACATCGCGAACACGAGCCATTGATAACGCGAAAACGGGTGCGCGTTGACGAGCGCCTGTACATCGATAACCTTTGTCTCTTCCATTGCATCCTCTCTGATCGACGGGCGCCCAGATTAAGAGCGCGCATGCGGGCAAACAACCGGGTAAGTTACGAACGCGAGGCGCGCATCGGCCGCGACTGTCTTTCGACGTCGCGCGCGATGTCACCTTTTCTATTGAAAAAGCCCTTGTTTCAGGGACTTTCGACGATATTCACGCATTCGCCTTCAGCGCTGCGAACGCAGTGAATCTTCTGCATGACGAGCTTGAATGCAGCGCATCAGCGGCAACGCACCTGCCGTGATACATCGATGAGTTGCTGTCTGAGCCAATGCAGCCCAGGATCGAGATCGTTGCGTTCGTGCCAGACGGCGCGCACGGTGACGTCGGGACATGCATAGGGCGTCGGACGCATCGTCAGTTCGCCGTCGCGCGAGAGTTCGCGTCCGAGCGACGACGGCACCAGCGCGAGCATGTCGCTATGACGCAAGAGCGCGGGAATCGCGAGCGAGTGCGCCACGGCCATGCGTACGCGCGGCGCCTCGTCGCTGCCGGCGAAACCGCGATCGAGCGCCTCGCGATCGAACATCTCCGATTGCCGCGCGAGCCCGCGTTCGACGATGAAGCCGCTCACCGCGCCCTCTTCCTCGCCGCCCTGCGAGACCGCGACGAGCGGATAGTTCAGCAAATCCTCGCGCGCAAGCGGCCGGTCCGTGAGCGGATGCTCGCGATGCAACAGCAACACGTCCGTTTGCTCCCAGAGACTCACCGAGTGAAAACGGCGCGGCACATCCGCGAAAATGCCGATCGCGACATCGATACGGCCGACATCGATCTGCCCC
Organism: Caballeronia jiangsuensis; assembly: GCF_046030135.1. Classification (NCBI taxonomy): domain Bacteria; kingdom Pseudomonadati; phylum Pseudomonadota; class Betaproteobacteria; order Burkholderiales; family Burkholderiaceae; genus Caballeronia; species Caballeronia jiangsuensis. The sequence continues at coordinate 203,469 of NZ_JAQQDB010000002.1, read as the reverse complement.
GCGAGATCGAGCCGCGTCGACGGTCTCACGACGATATCCACGAGCGGCGCTTCCGCGCGCAGGCGCTGACTGAGCCGCCCGAGCAGCAGCGCCGTGATGTAATCGTTCGCGGCCAGCACGAAGGTGCGTCGCGCGATGGCCGGATCGAACTTGTCGACGCCCAGCGCCGCCTTGATCTGCGCGAGCGCGCCGCGCACCTGCGTCGCCATCGCGAGCGCGCGCACGGTCGGTTCCATGCCGCGCCCGGTGCGCACGAAGAGATCGTCGCCGAGCACGTCGCGCATGCGTCCGAGCGCATGGCTGATCGCCGATTGACTGAGATTCAGACGCTTGCCCGCGAGCGCAAGATTGCGGTCCTCGAAAATCGCGTCGAATACGCGGAGCAGGTTGAGGTCGATGCGGTCGGCCGACATGACATCAAGCCTCGTCGCGCGTCGCGTAGCGCCTACAGCTCGCGCCGAACGATTCGAACAGCGCACGCGAAAGCGCGTCGCTCGTGACCATCGCTTCGGGATGCCATTGCACGCCGAGCGCGAACGGATGTTGATCGAGACGAATCGCTTCGACAAGACCATCCGGCGCGCGCGCCTCGACGGCAAGACGCGATGCAAGCTGCGCCACGCCCTGACGATGCAGCGAGTTCACACGCACATGCTGCACGCCGCCCGCGAGCGTCGATAACATGCCGCCGTCGGTCAGCGCGATTTCATGCCGATAGCGATAGCGCGCAAGCAAATCCTCGCTCAGGTCTTCGAGATGATCTTCCGAATGCCCCGACGCATGGATGTCAGCGTGCAGGGTTCCGCCGAACGCGACGTTCATCTCCTGAAAGCCGCGGCAAATGCCGAGAAACGGCATGCCGCGCGCCGCCGCGCCGCGCATCAGCGCGAGCGCGACATGATCGCGGTCGGGATCGACGAGCATCGCGGCATCGCTCGCACCACCGTACAGGTGCGATTCGACATTCGATGCGCCGCCGGGAAACAACAGCCCGCTCACGCCATCGAGATAGTCCGTGACCGACTCGACATCGCGCGACGCCGGAATCAGCACCGGGCTTAACTGCGCGCACGTCATCAACGCGCGGACATAGCTTTGCTTCGCACTATGCAGATCGTGATCGCCGACGAAAAACCGGTCGCACACGACACCGACGAGCGGCCTCATTGCACCGCTCCTTTCAGATCGAATGCGGGATCTTCCACATCGCGCGCAGACAGATGCACGCCGTTCGCGAGCAGCTTGCGCGCGAGCATGTGTTCTTGCGGACGATTGATGCTATCGACCGCGATCAATGCTTCGTTCCGGAAGTAGAAGAGGGAGAACTTTCTTTCCTCCACGGCACCGCGCAACGCGTGATGCGTGAATCCCGAATGAATGCCCGCCATCTGCAGCTTGAGATCGTATTGATCGGACCAGAACCACGGCACCGTCCGATACGGCTGCGGCCGGCCCGCAATCGCGAGCGCCGCGACTTTCGCCATATCGTTCGCGTTCTGCACCGACTCGATGCGGCACGCGCGTGAATCGCTCGGCGCCCAATGAGGCACGAACGCGGCGCAATCGCCCGCGGCGACGATCGCCGGATCGCTCGTGCGCGCGCACTCATCGACGACGATGCCGCCCGCCACCGTCAGGCCGCATTCCGCCGCCAACTCCGTATTCGGTATCACGCCGATGCCGACCACGACGAGATCGCACGACAGATGGGTGTCATCGTCGAGCACGACGGACACCGCATCCCCGGTTTGCTTCAACTCGATCACCTTGCGACCGAACTCGAAGGCGACGCCGTTCCGTGCGTGCGCATCCTGCATGAATGCCGACATCCACGGCGATGCGACGCGCGCAAGCAGGCGCGGCTCCGTTTCGACAACCGTTACATCGATGCCCTTCTGACGCAGCGAAGCCGCCGCTTCGAGACCGATATAACCGCCGCCGATCACGACCGCGCGCCGCGCCGTGCTCGCCGTTTGCGCGAGACGCCGCGCGTCGCGCAGATCGCGCAGGTAATGCACGGCATCGAGCGTCGCGCCGGGGCAGTCGAGTTTGCGCACGCGCGCGCCCGTCGTCAGCGCGAGATGGTCGTATGCGATGCGCGAGCCGTCCTGCAACTCGACTTCACGACGCCCGCGATCGATATGCGTTGCGCGCATCGAGGGCAGCCATTCGATCTTCTCTTCGTCGAAGAAGGCTTGCGAGCGCAAAGGCAGGCGCGCTTCGCTGAAGCTTCCGGTGAGAAATCCCTTCGACAGCGGCGGACGCTGATAAGGCGCATCTGCTTCGTCGCCGATGAGCACGATGCGTCCTTCGAAGCCGGTTTCGCGCGCAGCCGCCGCGAGTTGAACACCCGCATACGAAGCGCCGACGATCACGAGCGTGCTATGCATGGTCTTATCCCTGTGCTTGCGGAATCTGCACGACGAGGCCGTTCATCGCGGCGCTCATCACGAGCTGGCAACTGAGCCGGCTTTCGGGACGCCGCTCCGCCGCGACGCCGTCGAGCAATTCCAGTTCCGATTCGTCGGGCGATGGAAGATCCGCCGTCGACGATGCATCGATATAAACATGACACGTCGCGCATGACAAGCAGCCGCCGCATTCGGCGTCGATGCCGCGCACGTTGTTGTGGATCGCGGCTTCCATCACGCTCGTGCCGTCGGGCACGTCGATGTCGCGGCGCGCGCCGTCGCGCAGGATATAGGTAACCATAGGCATGACATTTCTCCTCTGTGAGCGCGCCGTCAGAACGCTTCGAAATATTCGCGGTGTTCCCACTCGGTGACTTCGAGATTGAAGCGGTCGATCTCCGCCTGCTTCAGCTTGCAGAAGTAATCGATGAACGCGCTGCCGAAGCCTTCGCGCAGGCATTCGTCGGTGCGCAGCGCATCGAGTGCATCGCTCAAGCTGCGCGGCAGTGCTTCCGCCTGCGTTTCATAAGGCGTATCGGCGGAAGGCGGGAGTTCGAGCTTGCGACGGATGCCGTCGAGACCCGAGATCACCTGCGAGCCGAAATACAGATACGGATTCGCAGTCGGCTCGCCCACGCGATTCTCGATGCGGCTCGCGGAATCGTTCACGCCGCCGAGCACGCGCAGCATCACGCCGCGATTGTCGCGCCCCCAGATCGCGCGATCGGGTGCGTTCGAATACGGCCGATAGCGTCGATAACCGTTGATCGTCGGCGTCGACAATGAAGTCGCGCCCTTCGCGTGCGCGAGCAGGCCGGCGAGATAGCGTTGACCGGTGATCGACAAAGGCTCGGATGCATCAACGGGCATGAAGGCGTTCGTGCCCTCGCCCGCATGCACGAGCGATTGATGCAGATGCCATCCGCTCGACACGACATTCGGAATGCGCGGGCGGCACATGAAGGTCGCGTGATAGCCATTGCGCTGACAGATCTGCTTCACCGCGCTGCGAAAGAGGATCATGTCGTCGGCGCTCTTGATGCCTTTCGTCGGCGCGAACGTGAACTCGAACTGGCTCGGGCCGTATTCGACTTCGAGCGAACGCACGTCGAGATTAAGCCCTTCGATATTGCGCCGAAGCATTTCCATCACGTCATCGACGGCGTCGTAGCGCAACTCCGTCAGATACTGATAGCCATGCGACAGCAACTCGACATCGGGCGGCAAGCCGGGTTGTCCCGAATGCTCGGGCTTCATGTGAGGGTCCGTCACCTTGAAGACATGAAACTCCACTTCGAGGCCCGATACGAATTCATAACCGTGATTCGACAGTTGATTCAGCGCGCGGCGAAACAGATGCCGCGTGGCGAACGGCACCGGCGCGCCGTTGGCGAAGTACACATCGCACAACACCCATCCCGTATGCGGCGCCCACGGCAGCACGCGAAACGTTTCGGGATCGGCGATCATCAGCGTGTCGCATGCGCCCTGCATCTCGGGCATGTCGAAGCCGCCGCCCGCCGTGAACACGGGAAACACCGTGCGATGCGACGTGTCCTTGGCGAAGAGCGTCGTCGTCAGCGTGACGCCGCTTTTCATCGCCTTGATCGCTTCATCGACGACGAGCGTCTTGCCGCGCAGCAAGCCATGCTGATCGGGAAACGAAAAGCGCACGACCTTCACATCGCTTTGCTTCATCCGCTCGACGAGTTCGGCATACGCAGCGTGCTGCGCGTCCGTCCACAAACCATGAGTCTCTACAAAAGACATGTGCGTTCCGCGCGGCAGCATCAGGCGCCGCGCGCTCCATTCAGGTTGCGGGTCGGTGTTTTCAGGCTTTGGGCGCGGGCCACGGCGCGCTTACGCGGCGCTTCACGTCGGACTCTTTCCAGTACTCGTCCCAGCGGTCCGCCGGTCCGATTCCGTCGATCGAAGCGGGGCCTGTGAAGTTCGCGGCTTCGCTCTCATCGATCAGCATCAGCGTCTTATCGCCAGCTTGCGTCTTCTCGATCGCATCGACGAGCAGGCGGCGATACGCGATGATGCCCTTGTCCGTCGTGCCCAGATGCTCGCGCGTGCGGTCCTGTATCGCGCCCTGCGATTCGACCGCCCATTGATCGTGCACGTTGATGTCGAAGCCCATGCCCGTGTAGGTTTCGCTCAGTTGCTCGCGCGGGTCGAAGCCGTAGTTGTTGCGCTTGTTCTTGCGCGACGTGTAATCGGGCAGTTCATACAGTTCGAGCCGCTGCTCGCGCATCTGCGCCTTGTCGGTCGGCGCGCCGAAACTCGTGAAAATCGCATACCAGTAGCAGTTTTCATCGTCGACGGGCACGTGCCATTGCGTGATCGTCATCTCCGAGCTCATCGGAATCACGAAGGCTTGCGGGAACACGACATTGGTCACGCGCACATGCGTATGCGCTTCGTCGAGCGCGCGTTTCGCGATGAGACGCAGGCCGTAATCCGCCGGGCTCACGAGAATTTCCGGCGATTCGAATTCGCGCAGCACTTTCGTGATCGGCATGTTCGAATCCGCCGACGCGCCGCGAAACTGCTTGCCATAGCTTTCGCTCACGTCCTCATCTTCGAAAAAGCGATGCAGAAACGACGCGTGCGCCGGATCGATACCGACTTCGAGCGCCTGCAGCCAGTTGCATTCGAAGAGCCCCTTGAATGCGAACGTGTAGGCATCGGGCGCGGCGAAGCAATCGAAGTTGGGGAACGCGGGCGGCTCGTCCTTGCCGATATAGCCGAACAGCACGCCGGCCTTCTCGATGATGGGATACGCGGACTGGCGCACCTTGTTGCACAGCGTGCTGCCGACGGGTTCGCCCGGCGTCGAGAGGCAACGTCCGCTGGCATCGAAGAGCCAGCCGTGAAAGGCGCAACGCAGTCCGCCGCCTTCGAGACGCCCCGCCGCGAGATCGGCGCCACGATGCGGGCAATCGCGATCCAGCATGCCGTAGCGGCCTTGCTCGTCCTTGAACACGACGAAGTCCTGCCCCATCAGGCGCACCGCCTTGACGGGGCGCTCGGCGGGCAACTCCTCGACGAGCGCGACGGGCTGCCAGTAACGGCGCAGCAACTGGCCGGCGGGCGTGCCCTTGCCGACGCGGGTAATGGTGTTGTTTTGCTGCGAACTCATCATGGCGGTGTCTCCGGTTCGTTGAATTCAGACGTCGGCTGATTGCATGCAGCGCGACGTGTTCTTGAGACGGAGAATAGCTTTTCGAACTCAAATGTACAAACGATGTATGCAGCATGCTTGTGCGGATCCACTCGCCTGCGATTTGCTAAGCTCATTTATCTTACTGTTATATATACGTTTTTCTGAATTTATAAGGATTTACCCCTTATCGATCCTACTCAGCTATTTTTAGCCTTGTTGCATACATCGAAAAACATTCTATGAAACGATGTCCGACTTTCGAGCACAGCAAGCAGCCGTTGGCCTAGAATCGCCCACAACGGTAAGCGGAGAAAAACCATGGAATCCCAGCAAGAACGCGTGTTGGTCTATCTACGCGATCTGATCCTGAAAGGCGAATTCGCGCCAGGCGAGCGCCTGGGCGAAGTTGCGCTCGCGGAGCGGCTAAAGGCGTCGCGCACGCCGGTCCGGCTCGCGCTCACGACGCTCGAACAGGAAGGTCTCGTCGAACCGTCGCCGGCGGGCGGATACGTGATGCGGCGCATCACGGCCGCCGAAATCGCCGATGCCATCGCGGTGCGCGGTCATCTCGAAGGCATGGCCGCGCGTCTCGTCGCGGAGCATGGCGTGCCGCGCCAGTTGTCGAATGCGCTCGCCGAGTGTCTGCGCGCGGGCGACCGCCTGCTCGCGAAGTCCGAGCTCGATCTCGACGACTACGCCGCCTATACCGACATGAACAATCGCTTCCACAAGCTGATCGTCGACGGGTCGGGCAATGCGGCACTGATGCGCGCCATCGACATGAACAATCGGCTGCCGTTCGCCGCCGCGAGCGCGATGCTGCCGATGCAATCGGCCATCGATGAAGGACGGCAATGGCTCTTCATCGCGCATCAGCAGCATCACAGTCTCGTGGATGCGCTGGAACGCGGCGAAGGCACGCGCGCGCAGGCGCTCGCGACCGAGCACGTGCAGATCGCACAGAGGAATCTGGCTTATGCGCTGGAGCGCCCGGAGGATTGCGTGAAGCTCGCGCCGGCGTTGCAACTCGTCGCGGAAGCCGTTTTATGAGCGCTTCGGCGCGGCGCGTTCATAGCGCGCGAGGAACATGTCGGCGGCCGCTTCCGCTACTCTTTTTTGCTCGTGCTTCGAAAGCGGCGGCTGGCCCATCGTGACCTGAGGCCAGAACGCGAAACCCTTCACGATGCCGTGCAGTTGCTGCCCCGCGAAGACCGGGTCGGCGACTGCGAGACGGCCATCGGCGGCGGCTTTTCTGATCCACGCCGTCACGTCTTCCTCACGCTCGCCGATGCGCGCCACCATGTCCCGCGCGCGATCCGGCGAATGAATGCCCGCCGCGATCGCCACGCGCGCGAGCGATAGAAATGCCTCGTCCGTCATGAGCCGCAGCTTGCGCGTGAGTAGCGCGAGCAGTTGCGCGCGCAGCGGTTCATCGGCGCTATATACCGGTGCGTCGCCGGTTTCGCTCGCATCCCACAAGCGATGCAGGATCGCGGCGAAAAGCGCTTCCTTGCCCTCGAAGTGGTTATAGACCGTGCGCTTGGACACGCCCGCGCGCGCGGCGATGCGGTCCATGCTCGTCGCGTCGTAGCCCGCCGCAATAAACTCCGCCACCGCTGCATCCACGATCGCGGCGCGCTTGCGGTCGGTCAGCCGCTGGGGAAGGTCGTTCATATCGCTCGAATCCATCCCCATATTTTACACCGTCCGGTTTACTTTTTTCTCAAAATTAAACTACACTGTACAGTCTACTTTCCGCTTCGGGCTCGCGCCCCGTCACGCCCTATGACTTCGTTCACCGATCGCATCAGCCGTGCCCTGGGTTTTGCCGCCGCGGAACGCGGCCGCGCGTTGTCGAACGCGTCGCCGCAACATGACGGCGCGCGTTTTCGCAATGTGAAGCCGCGTCCGGAAGAAGGACTCGGCAAGACCTTGCGCATCATCTGGAACGTGCTGTTCAACAAGCCGCGCAATACCGTGCCGACGCAGCCGCCCATCGTCGATACGCTCACGCGCGCGCAGCTCGATGCCGCGCCCGATCGCAGTCTCTACCGGCTCGGCCACTCGACGATCCTCTTCAAGCTGCGCGGCGAATACTGGCTGACGGACCCGGTCTTTGGCGAGCGCGCGTCGCCGTTCAGACGCATGGGACCGAAGCGTTTTCACGCGCCGCCCATCGCACTCGCCGATCTTCCGCCATTGCGCGGCGTGATCCTGTCGCACGATCACTACGATCATCTCGACCGCGATACCGTGCTCGCGCTCGCCGCGACGACGGAAATCTTTCTCACGCCGCTCGGCGTCGGCGACAGGCTGATCGAATGGGGCATCGATGCATCGAAGGTGCGTCAACTCGACTGGTGGCAAAGCGCACGAGTCGGCGAGCTTCTCTTTACCGCGACGCCCGCACAGCATTTCTCCGGCCGCAGCCTCTTCGATGGCAACAGCACGTTGTGGGCATCATGGGTGATCGTCGACGATGAGCTGCGCGTGTTCTTCAGCGGCGACACGGGTTATTTCGACGGCTTCAGGACGATCGGCGAACGCCTCGGCCCATTCGACGTCACCTTGATCGAAACCGGCGCCTACGATGCGCAATGGCCGTACGTCCACATGCAGCCAGAGGAAACTGTGCAGGCGCATATCGATCTGCGCGGACGCTGGCTCGCGCCGATTCACAACGGCACGTTCGATCTCGCGATGCATCCGTGGCAGGAGCCGTTCGAGCGCGTGACGGGGCTCGCGCTCGCGCGCGGCGTTGCCGTCGCGACACCGCGGATGGGTGAGCGGCTGGATCTTGAAGCGCCGCAACGCGGCGAGCGCTGGTGGCGCGAGGTGGCCGATGCGCCGAAGCCGGCTTCATCGTGGCGCATGTGCGCATCGCGAGCCGAGAGCGCGGAATAACGCGCCGCCACGCGATTACAACTTTCCTTCCTTGAGCCGCGCCCGGTGCGCGGCCACCTTCGCGCGATTCCCGCAGATCGCCATGCTGCACCAGCGCCGCGCATGTCCGCGCGTGTGATCCGCGAAAAGCAGCGTGCATTTCGGGCCTTCGCACGCCTTCACGTAAGTAAAGTCCTCTTCGCAGACGAGCTTCGCGAGCGCTTCGACAATCGGCATCAACAGCGATTCGGCGTTCGGCCAGCGTCGCTGCATGGCGAACGCAAGACCGCTCGCGGCATTCGCATCGGCGACGATCACCGCATGTTGCTCGTCGCGCTGCAACACGCCATTCAGCGGTTCGAGCTCGGCCAGATCCTTCGCCGATAACGGCCGCCCCTTCCTCTTCCGCACGAACGCACGAAACCATTCGCGCAGTCCGCGCGCCTTCGCCGCGACCTCGTCCAGTTCGGCAGGCGCGGTTTGCGAACGCATGTGCGCCAGCACGTCGGCGGGCACCAGTTGCGCCTGTTCCAGCCATGACAGCAAGCCTTCGCCATCGCCGATCCAGTCGACGGGTTCATCGACCGGCGTCGCGATCGAGTTGAGGAAATCGAGGCCGGGCGCGTCGGCCACGAAGATCGCCGGTATCGGGCGGTAGTCCATTTTGCAATCCAGACGTGTTTCTACGATGGCTTCATCGTAACCGCTAAAAAACATCTTGACAAGTTACACGACCCGTTTGTAACCTGTCTCACATGCTTTTAACGGTTACACAAATTTCCCCCTCAACCAGCGGAGAAACGCCCATGTCCACCATTGCGCATCGTCATATCGACGTCGACGGCTTCAATGTGTTCTATCGCGAAGCCGGTCCGGCGGACGGCCCCAAGCTTCTGTTGCTGCATGGCTTTCCGAGTTCGAGCCACATGTTCCGCGATCTGATTCCGCTGCTCGCAGAGCGATTTCATATCGTCGCGCCCGATCTTCCCGGCTTCGGCCTGTCCGATATGCCGAGCCGCGATGCGTTCTCGTACACGTTCGAGAACATCGCGAACGTGATCGATCGCTTTACCGAAGTGATCGGCTTCGATCGCTATGCGGTCTATGTCTTCGACTACGGCGCGCCGACCGGCTTTCGACTTGCGCTCAAGCATCCCGAGCGCATCACGGCGATCGTTTCGCAAAACGGCAACGCGTATGAAGAGGGATTGAGCGACGGCTGGAATCCGATCCGCGCGTACTGGCAAGCGCCCACGCAAGCGAACCGCGATGCATTGCGCGCGATGCTCACGAAGGACACGACGAAATGGCAATACACGCACGGCGTGCCCGACGCGTCCGCGATCTCGCCCGATGGCTATACGCTCGACGACTACTACCTGAATCGCCCCGGCGCGCATGACGTGCAGCTCGATCTCTTCGGCGACTACCGCAACAATGTCGCGCTGTACCCGGCGTTTCAGGCGTACTTCCGCGAGCATCAGCCGAAGTTCCTCGCCGTGTGGGGCAAGAACGATCCGTTCTTCCTGCCGCCGGGCGCGGAAGCATTCAAGCGCGATATCCCGCATGCGGACGTGCGCTTCTTCGATACAGGCCACTTCGCACTCGAAACGCACGCGGCGCAGATCGCGGCGGCCATCACCGAATTCCTCGCTCAATAAAACGCGGACCATCACCGCGCTCATCCATCACAGGAGAAACATCATGCGTGCAATCGTGCTCGACAAGTTCGGCGGAATCGACAGCCTCGTCTATACCGAGATTCCGGAGCCGGAACCGCTCGCGGGACATGTCGTCATCGAGATCAAGGCGTTCGGCATCAATCATGCGGAGATGCATATGCGGCGCGGCGAATGGGCCGAAGCCGCGAGAGTGAGCGGCATCGAATGCGTGGGCATCGTGAAGTCGTGTCCGGGCGGCGAGTTTCCCGTGGGCGCGAAAGTGGCTGCGTTGATGGGCGGACTCGGGCGCACGATCAACGGAAGTTATGCGCAATTCACGCGCGCGCCGGTGTCGAATGTTGCGCTGATCGAATCTGATCTGTCGTGGGCCGAACTGGCGGCCATTCCCGAAACCTATGCGACGGCCTGGACGTGCCTCTTCCGCAATCTCGAGATCGAAGCAGGACAGACGATCGTGATTCGCGGCGCGACTTCATCGTTCGGGCAGGCAGCGGTGAATCTCGCGGTGAACGCGGGCGCGAAGGTCATCGCAACGACGCGCAATCGCGATCGCTTCGCGAAGCTCGAAGCGCTCGGCGTGTCGCGTGTCGAAGTCGAAGGACCGGACTTGAGCAAGCGCATCGCGGAAACGAAAGAGATCGATGCGGTGCTCGATCTCGTCGGCAACAGCACGATTCTCGATTCGCTCGCGATGCTGCGCCGCGGCGGCCGCGCCTGTCTCGCGGGCTGGCTCGGCGGCCTCGCGCCGATCGCGGATTTCAATCCCCTGTTGCAGATGCCAAGCGGCGTGAATCTGACCTTCTTCGGCAGCTTCGTTTTCGGCACGCCCGGCTTTCCGCTCTCCGATGTGCCGCTGCAAGCAATCGCCGCCGATATCGCCGCGGGACGTTTCAACGCGAAGCCTTCCCGCGTGTTTTCGTTCGACGACATTCACGAAGCGCATCGCGTGATGGAAGCGAATGAAGCCAACGGAAAGATGGTCGTCGTTCATTGAAACGGGAGACATGACATGTCCACGAAAGTAGCGATCGTCACGGGCGCGAGCCAGGGCATCGGACGTTCCACCGCAATCCGCCTCGCACGCGATTTCGATTCGATCGTGCTCGTTGCACGCAATCGCGCGAATCTCGAAGAAACCGCGTCGATGGTCGAGCAAGCCGGTGCAAAACCGCTGACGCTCGATGTCGATCTCTCGCAACCCGACGCCGCGCAAGAGGTCGTCGATGGCGCGCTCGCAGCGTTCGGCCGCATCGACGCGTTGTTGAATATCGCGGGCGCGGTGCCGCAAATCGATCTGTTCGACATGACCGACGAACAATGGGACGCGGGCCTCGCGCTGAAGCTTCACGGTGCGCGCCGCCTGACGGTCGCGGCGTGGCCTTCGCTCAAAGCGACATCGGGATCGGTCGTGCTGATGTCGGGCAATTCGGCGCTGTTCCCCAAAGCGCCCTACGCGGCGGTCGGCACGATCAACGCTGCGATTGTCGCCCTGGCGAAGGCATTTTCCGATCGCGGCATCGCGGATGGCGTGCAGGTCAACAGCGTGTTGCCCGGTCCTGTGATGACGGGCCGACGGCGCTCGTATCTGGAGCACTGGGCGCCGTTGCACGATATGACCGTGGAGGAAGCGACCGCGCGTTTCCCTGTCGAAGCGGGCATCGCGCGTTACGGCACGCCGGAAGAGATCGCCGAGTTGATGGCGTTCCTCGTGTCGCCCGCCGCGAAATGGATGACGGGCAGCACGCTGAGAATGGATGGAGGCGAAGTCAAGTCGATATGACTTGCCGCGAGCGCAGTCAGTGGCTGTAAAGTATGCTGTGTCCATCGAATGGATCGTCCTGCATGGACTTTCGTGAGGCCACAGATGAAACTCGCATTCAAGGCACTGCTGCTCGTTTCGATCGCAAGTCCCCTCTATTGCGCGGCTCAATCGAAGGGATGCGATGCGAAGCGCAGTTCGATCGAACAGGAAATCGCTTATGCGCGCGCGCATGGCAACGCAAATCGCGTCGATGGACTGGAAACCGCGCTCGCCCGGCTGAACGCGAACTGCACGGATGCGTCGCTGCGAAGCGAGAGCCAGCGTAAGGTCACGGCGGCGCAAAAGAAGCTGGCCGAACGCGAGCACGACTTGCAGAAAGCAAAGGACGAAGGCAAGAGCGCGAAGAAGATCGCGGAGCGCCAGCACAAGGTCGATGAAGCCCATGCCGAGCTCGAACGTGCGCAAACGGAAGCGAACGAGTAAGGTGCTGTTTTCCGCTCATTGAATACACTCCGCACGATGCAGCCAACCGATCCCGACTTCTTCACGCTTCTTGGCGAAAGTTATGCGCGCCTGCTGGGCAAGCCGCTGGTTCCCGATGAAGAACTACCGCCCGCCGAAGCCGCGCGCTGGCTTTACGAAGACGCGCCCTTCGGCGTCCTCGCGCACGATACCCAGGCTGATCCCGTGTTCGTCTACGGCAACCTGCGCGCGCAACGTCTCTTCGGCTATACATGGAACGAGCTGACCGCGTTGCCGTCGCGTTTGTCGGCCGAAGCGCCCGAGCGCAGCGAACGTCAGGCGTTTCTCGAACAGGTGACGCGCGATGGTTATGTGGACGGCTATCGCGGCGTTCGTGTCACGAAATCGGGCGAGCGCTTCTGGATCGAACGCGCGACCGTGTGGCAAATGTTCGATCGGGACGGCGTCTATCGCGGCCAAGCGGCGATGATTCCGCACATCAGCAACATAGCCTGAAGCATTCCGCTCAACGCGCGACGAGCTTGCGGATCACATCGACGAGCGGCGTCGCGCCTTTGACGATATGTTCGCGCTGCCGTTCGAAGTCGATCCAGCCTTCGTTGAAGCCGTCGAGCATTTGAATGCGCGGCGTCGGATGCTTCATGCCCTGACTCACGAACAGCGCTTCCCATGTGTCGCGCGGGACGGCCTGCGCACGCACCGGCTTGCCGAGCACTTGTGCGAATGCGGCGGCAATATCGTCCGGGCTCGTGCGCCGTGGCCCTTCCAGTTCGACGATGCGCACGCCCGGCCAGCGCTCCTGCATGAGCTTCGCCGCGAGTTCACCGATGTCATCGGTGGCGATCATCGGAATCGCGCGATCGAGCGGTTGCAGAAACGATCGCACGATGCCTTCGTTGCGCGCCGAATCGACATCCCATGCGCAATTCTCCATGAACCAGCCCGGACGCAGAAACGTGACCGGGATCGCTTGCTTGCGAAGCGCTTCCTCCAGCAGCGAGCGCTGCGTCAGAAGATTGGTCTGCGTGGCCTGCGCGCCGATTGTCGACAGGCACACGATCCTGCGCGGCTTCGAACGCGCCACGGCCGCGACGATCGTATCGATGACCTCGCGCGCCTCCGGAAAGCCAGGCGCGGGATCGAATTCCGGCGGCGGAAGAATGAAAACGGCTTCGGCGCCTTCGAAAGCGTGCGCGAGCGCATCGGCATCGGTCATGGTGGCGAGGGCGATCTCGCAACCGCGTGCCGCCCACTCCGCGCCCTTCTTCCCGTCACGCACGACGGCGCGAACGGGCTTCCCCGCGTTCAACAGCGCGTTTGCGAGCGCCCCGCCGACTTGTCCTGTGATTCCAGTGATGACATACATGGTCCGACTCCTTGTGCAATTCGTCTGCCTGCGATGGATTGCATGTTAGGGCGCGGACTGTCCGCGACAAATGACTCGCGGGTTATCGGATTGATGACCCGGCGTCATTGATCGCGTCGCACGGGGCGCAATAGGTTCGCCCTATGCCCGGCACATGAAACTGGTATTTCCACTCCACGGAACATTTCCTTAAAGTCTTCCTTATCCAACCAGGATTCGCTGGCCGGTCCAGCAACGGAGACGACACCATGCAAACGGAAAGCGCCGCCGATATCGTCGCGCCCACCTCCGTCGCGGCGCTCGCCGCCACGCTCGATTACGATGCCGCGCCGAACGAAGGCGACGCGCTTCCGCCCTTGTGGCACTGGATTTTCTTCAGGCCGATCGCGAGGCAATCGCTCATCGCGGAAGACGGGCATCCGCAGAAAGGCAGTTTCCTGCCCGACCTCGGCCTGCCGCGACGCATGTGGGCCGGCGGGCGTCTGCGCTTTCCGGCGCCGGTGATCGTCGGTGAACGCATCACGCGCGAATCTACCATTCTCGATGTCAGCGAAAAGCAAGGCCGCACGGGCAAGCTCGGATTCGTGACGGTCGGGCATCGCATTTGCTGCGGCGATGTCACCGCGATCGAGGAAGAGCACGACATCGTGTATCGCGAACCGGCCGTACCCGGCGCACCCGCGCCCGCCCCGACTCCCGCGCCCCGCGACGCGCAATGGCAACGCAATATCGTGCCCGACGAAACGCTGCTGCTGCGCTATTCGGCGCTGACCTTCAACGCGCATCGCATCCACTACGACAAGCCTTACGTCACGCAGGTCGAAGGCTATCCGGGCCTCGTCGTGCATGGGCCGCTCATCGCGACGCTGCTGATGGATCTGCTGCGCCGCCAGTTGCCCGATGCGACTGTCATCGACTTCTCTTTCAAGGCGCAGCGTCCGTGTTTCGCCGGCAATACGCTGCATCTGTGCGGCCAGCCATCGGCGGACGGCAAGACCGTCGAGCTGTGGTCGAAAGATCACGAAGGCTGGCTCGGTATGACCGCCCGCGCGACGCTCGCCTGAATCGTTTGACTCGTTTGACGATACGAACCCAATAGCCAAGCACATCATGATCGAATCCACTCCCGACGCTTATCAGGACATCCGCGAAGCCGTGCGTGATCTTTGCGGTCAGTTCTCCGGCGAATACTTTCGCAAGATCGACGAAGCGCGCGGCTATCCCGAAGCATTCGTCGATGCGCTCACGAAAGCGGGCTGGCTCGCCGCGCTGATTCCGCAAGAGTACGGCGGCTCGGGTCTCGGGCTGACCGAAGCGTCGGTCATCATGGAAGAGATCAATCGCTCGGGCGGCAACTCGGGCGCGTGTCACGGCCAGATGTACAACATGGGCACGCTGCTGCGTCATGGCTCGGCGGAACAGAAGAAGCGCTATCTGCCGAAGATCGCATCGGGCGAATTGCGTCTGCAATCGATGGGCGTGACCGAGCCGACCACCGGCACCGATACGACAAAAATCAAGACGACCGCAGAAAAGAAAGGCGATCGTTATGTGATCAACGGTCAGAAGGTATGGATCTCGCGCGTGCAGCATTCCGATCTCATGATCCTGCTCGCGCGCACCACGCCTGTCGCGGATGTGAAGAAGAAGAGCGAGGGCATGTCGATCTTCATCGTCGATCTGCGCGAAGCGATCGGCCACGGCCTCACGGTGCAGCCGATCCTCAACATGGTGAATCACGAGACCAACGAGTTGTTCTTCGACAATCTGGAGATTCCCGCCGAGAATCTGATCGGCGAGGAAGGCAAAGGCTTCAAGTACATCCTCGACGGGCTGAACGCGGAGCGCACGCTGATCGCGGCGGAGTGCATCGGTGATGGCTACTGGTTCATGGACAAGGTTTCGCAGTATGTGAAGGATCGCGTCGTGTTCGGGCGGCCTATCGGCCAGAATCAGGGCGTGCAGTTTCCGATTGCGCGCGCCTATGTCAATGTCGAAGCGGCGAACCTGATGCGCTTCAAGGCGTGCGAACTCTTCGATTCGCACAAGCATTGCGGCGCGCAGGCCAATATGGCGAAGCTCCTCGCCGCCGATGCCTCATGGGAAGCGGCCAACGCGTGTCTGCAATTCCACGGCGGATTCGGCTTCGCGGCGGAATACGATGTCGAACGCAAGTTCCGCGAGACGCGTCTCTATCAGGTCGCGCCGATCTCGACCAACCTGATTCTCTCGTATGTCGCCGAGCATATCCTCGGCCTGCCGCGCTCGTTCTGAAGGAGGCCGATCATGCGTCCACTGCAAGGCATCAAGGTCGTCACGTTCGAGCATGCGATAGCCGCGCCCTTCTGCACGCGTCAGCTCGCCGATCTGGGCGCGCGCGTGATCAAGATCGAGCGTCCGGGAACAGGCGATTTCGCTCGCAACTACGACGAACGCGTGTCCGGGCTCGCATCGCATTTCGTGTGGACGAACCGTTCGAAGGAGAGCGTGACGCTCGACGTCAAGCATCCTGAAGCGCTCGATGTCGTGCACAAGCTGCTCTCCGATGCGGATGTATTCGTGCAGAACCTCGCACCCGGCGCGACGCAACGGCTCGGGCTCGACTACGACACATTGAAGGTGCGTTATCCGCGCCTCATCGTGTGCGATATCTCGGGCTATGGTTCGGATGGCCCGATGCGCGATAAGAAGGCCTACGACCTGCTGATTCAAAGCGAATCGGGCTTTCTGAGCATCACGGGCTCGGAGGGAGAACCCGCGAAGGCAGGCTGCTCGATCGCCGATATCGCCGCCGGCATGTACGGCTACACCAACATCCTCGCGGCGCTCATCGAGCGCGGGCAGACGGGGCGCGGCAAGCGCATCGACATCTCCATGCTCGAAAGCATGGTCGAATGGATGAGCTATCCGCTCTACTACGCGATCGACGGGCAGACGCCGCCGCGTCAGGCGGGCGCATCGCACGCGACGATCTTTCCTTATGGCCCGTTCCAGGCAGGAGACGGCAAGACCGTCATGCTCGGCCTGCAAAACGAGCGCGAATGGAAGAAGTTCTGCGAGATCGTGATTCGCCAGCCCGCGCTTCAGGACGACGAGCGCTTCTGCGCGAACAGCCGTCGCACGCAGCATCGCGAAGCGTTGACGCACATCATCGTCGAAGCGTTCGCTTCGCTGACCGCCGCGCAAGTCATCGAGCGGCTGGAGGAAGCGGGCATCGCCAATGCGCGCATGAACGACATGCACGACGTGTGGAAGCACGAACAACTCGAAGCGCGGCATCGCTGGACACGCGTCGAAACGCCCGCCGGCGCGATTCCCGCGCTCTATCCGCCGGGACTCGGCAGCGCCGATGAACCGCGCATGGACGCCGTGCCCGCGCTCGGCCAGCACACCGTTGCGGTCTTGCGCGAACTCGGTCTCGACGATAAAGCCATCGAGCGCTTGCGCGCAGCGAATGCGATCTAGTTTTGCGGTCCCCGCTTGCGCATCGTCACGCCTTGCCAGCTATCGTGTTCGATATGCTCGGCGATCAACTCGATCAGCGTCTCGCGCACCGCGACCGTCGCCGAGTTCATCGGCGCGCCATTGGGCCAGCAGATGCTGGCTGGCCGCCTGATCGTCGGCTCGACGATTCTTCGCATCTTCGGCAGGAGCGCCTCGTTCCATTGCGCGATTGCCGATGAAGGAAGAATCGTGCAGGCCCGGCCCGAATTCGCGATCAGCAAGAGCGCGGGCAACGAGTCGATATCCGCGACGATATTCAATTCGACCTTCTCGCTCGCGAAAGTGCGCTCGATCAAAAGACGCAAGCCGTTCGACGCGCCGGGCGCGACGAGCTTGACGCCCGCAAGCTTTGCGAGCGGGCATGTCGATGCGCGCGGCGAGATATCGCCGCCCGGATCGCCCAACAGATAAAGCGTTTCATCGAGCACGGGCAAGGCCGTGATGCCGGGTGTATCCGATTCGCGAAACAGGATGCCGAGATCGAGCCGGCCATTGGCGAGCAGCTCGTTCAGATAGCCGCTCATGCTTTCGAAGAATTGCAGGCGAATGCCGGGGTATTGATCCTGGATGCGCTCGAATAGCGGAACCGCGAGCACGGAGGCCATCGTCGTCGGCAAGCCGACCGCCACCGTGCCGGATTCGGCGCCCGCGCCCTTGGTCACTTCCTGCTTGAGTTGTTCCATCTGCCGCAGCACGAGACGCGCATGGCGATAGAGGGCATCGCCTTCGGCGGTCGGCGTGACGCCATGATTGCTGCGCAGAAGGAGCGTGACGCCGAGTTCTTCTTCGAGCCGCGCCATCTGCTGGCTGAGCGAAGGCTGTGCGACGAATAGCTTTTCCGCCGCCTTGCCGAGACTGCCGTAATCGACGATGCTGACGAAGTAGCGAAGCTGGCGGACGTCCATGTGGAATGGCGAGAGTCGGTGACAGGCGCGCGCGTGAGTGTCCGGCGCCGGTCGCCTATTCTATAACTCGCGGGTCCGCATGAACTATGCGCGCGCGCCTTCGAGTATTGTTTGCGCGCGAAGCACGACTGGCCGGTCCACCATTTTTCCATCGACGGCGACGGCCGCGCCGTTCGCATTCGAGAACGCATCGAGTATGCGCTTCGCCCATGCGAGTTCGGATTCGCTCGGCGCATAACATTCGTTGATCGTTCGAACCTGCTTCGGATGGATGCACAGCTTCCCCGCGAAGCCGCGGCGCTTTCCATTGAGCGTTTCGTGCTTCAACGCGTGTTCGTCGTCGATCGCGGGCGTCACGCCGTCGATCGGTGGGCCGATGCCCGCGACCTTCGATATCATCGCGAGATTCGCGCGGAACGGATCGAGAACATCGTCGTCGGTGGCCATGTTCATGTCGGCACAGAAGTCGAGCGTGCCGAACATCAACTGATGCACGTACGGTGCTTTCGCGATCTCTAGCGCGTTGAACATGCCCTTCGCGCTTTCGATCAACGGAAACAGCGGCATTCTGCTCTTCGTGCGCGAGACGAGCGCGATGATATCCGCGGCGCTTTCCGCCTTCGGCAACACGATGCCCGCCACGCCGCGCAGCTTGCCCAGTTGCGCATCGCGATCGAACCACGGCGTATCGCGCGCGTTCACGCGAATCAGCACGGGACGCTCGGGCGAGAGCCATGCGGCCACGACATCGCGCGCCTCGTCCTTGCTCGCGGGCGCGACGGCATCTTCCAGATCGATGATGATCGCGTCGGCGCCGCTGTCCAGCGCCTTCGCGAAACGCTCGGGGCGATTGCCCGGCACGAACAGAAACGAACGATATCGATCGGCGTTCGTTTTGGCGGGCGTTCGCATCACAGTTCGTTGACCAGTTCGGGGACCATCGTGAACAGATCGCCGACGAGACCGTAATCGGCCACGCTGAAAATCGGCGCTTCCGGGTCTTTGTTGATCGCGACGATCACCTTCGAATCCTTCATGCCCGCGAGATGCTGAATCGCGCCCGAGATGCCGACCGCCACGTACAGTTGCGGCGCGACGATCTTGCCGGTTTGACCGACCTGATAATCGTTCGGCACGTATCCCGCATCGACTGCTGCGCGCGATGCGCCCAGCGCGGCGTTGAGTTTGTCGGCGAGAGGTTCGAGCGTCTTCGTGTAGTTCTCGCCGCTGCCCAATCCACGACCACCCGACACGATGATGTGCGCGCTCGTCAGTTCCGGACGATCGAGCTTCGTCACTTCACGGCTCACGAACTGCGAGATGCCTGCATCGGCTGCGGCTTCGATCTTTTCGACTTGAGCGTTACCGCCTTCCGCCGCAACCGGATCGAAACCCGTCGCGCGAACGGTGACGACCTTGATCGGATCGCTCGATTGAACCGTTGCGATGGCGTTGCCCGCGTAGATCGGGCGCTCGAATGTGTCGGGGCTATCGACGGCGGTGATATCGCTGATCTGCGCGACATCCAGATGCGCTGCGATACGCGGGGCGATGTTCTTACCGTAAGCCGTCGCGGGCGCGAAGATGTGCGAATAGTTTTTCGCGATGTTCAGTACAGTGCCTTCGATGTTTTCTGCGAGGCCGTCGGCGAGTTGAGGCGCATCGGCGAGCAGCACTTTTGCGACGCCCGCGATCTTCGCTGCCGCATCCGCCGCGCCTTGCGCGTTCGAACCTGCGACCAGCACATGCACATCGCCACCGGTCTTCGCAGCAGCCGCAATCGTGTTCAACGTCGCTGCCTTGATCGACGCGTTATCGTGTTCCGCAATAACTAAAGTCGTCATCAGATTACCTTCGCTTCGTTCTTCAGCTTTTCGACCAATGCCTTCACGTCCGGCACCGTAATGCCCGCGCTGCGCTTCGGCGGCTCGACAACTTTCAGCGTCTTCAGACGCGGCGTAACATCGATGCCCAGATCGGCGGGCTTCACCGTCGTCAGCGTCTTCTTCTTCGCCTTCATGATGTTCGGCAGCGTCACGTAGCGCGGCTCGTTCAGACGCAGATCAGTGGTGACCACTGCGGGGAGCTTCAAAGAAAGCGTCTCCGCACCGCCATCGACTTCACGCGAAACCGTGGCCTTGCCATCGGCGATCACGACCTTCGATGCAAACGTCGCCTGCGGCAGACCAGCGAGCGCTGCAAGCATCTGACCGGTCTGATTCGAGTCATCGTCGATAGCCTGCTTGCCGAGGATGATCAAATCAGGCTTCTCCTGATCGACGAGCGCCTTCAACAACTTCGCGACGGCCAAAGGCTGCAAGTCTTCCGATGTTTCCACCAACACAGCGCGATCCGCGCCGATGGCCAGCGCGGTACGCAACGTCTCCTGACACTGCGCCACGCCGCACGACACGGCGATAACTTCCGTGGCAACACCCGCTTCCTTCAATCGCACAGCTTCTTCAACAGCGATCTCGTCGAACGGATTCATCGACATCTTCACGTTGGCGATATCGACGCCCGTGTTATCCGACTTCACTCGGACCTTCACGTTGTAATCGACCACGCGCTTGACTGGGACAAGAATCTTCACTTGCGTCTCCGAATAATGACAAGCTCTCAGAAAGAGGCTTGACCTAACCTCAATTTGAATGCGTGTCCGGAAAGCGCGCAAATATCAGATAACTTTGCCGGTCATAGGCTCAACCTAGGGCCGCTCAGTGTCCCGGTCCGTTTTGCTCGACGCAGCTCAGCACGAGCGTGCTGTTCATGCCCGCTTCGGGGCTGAGCATCGCGGTGTGGAATTCGCTGTCCGTGCAGCGCCAGTCGGCCTGAAGATCCTTGCTGCAAGCACGCGTCGCATCGCCGATGCGCTTTTTGTCCGGCACGTACTGACACGTATCGAGGCCATCGCACTGAAGCGTCAGATCGTGCGTCGCGTTGCCGTTCGCGGCGCCACAATTCGCGCCATAAGTTCCGGATATGACCTTGATCGTCCTTGCCTCAGCGCCCGAAATGCCCGCCAGCATGACGATGCCCGCTATTGCGCAAGCAGCCGCCCTGTTTATTGTCATCAAGCACCGCCATCGCGTAGTTTCGATTGCACCCGCTCGACGATCCGATCGCACCGCGCCCCACCGAATTCGAACACGTCGCGTTCGGCGAGATCGAACGCCTGCGCCAGCGATTCCCGCAACATGCCGCGCGCGCGAAAATGCCGGCTGCGCACCGTCGCTTCGGGAATGTTCAGACACTGCGCCGTCTCCTCGACCGTCATCTCCTCGATCGAACGCAGCACGAACACGATGCGAAATAGCTCCGGCAATGCGTCGAGCTTGCGTTCGAGCAGTGCCCGAACCTGCGAACGCGCGAGCGCATCGTCGGGCGCGGAATTGTCGTGCGAGGTCATTGCTTCAGCCTGTTCGACCCAATCGGGCGCATCCACGATCGGAATCACATTCTGACGCCGCGCCGAACGCCGGATGCGCGCGAAACACTCGTTGAGCACGAGTCGCGATAGCCACGTGGAAAGTTGCGCGTCGCCGCGAAACTGGCTCATCGACCGATACGCGTGCAAATAAGCGTCCTGCAATGCATCCTCGGCTTCGGCATCGTTGCGCAAGGTCGCGCGCGCGAGGCGATACAGACGCCGGTTATGCCGGCGCATCAGCAATTCGAACGCCGCGCAATCGCCCGCGACGACGCGTCGTGCAATGCTCAGATCATCGTCGGCTACGAGGGTTTGTGCGGTGTCGCTCATCGTCGTCTCTATCGAACGTTCAGTGTCGCGTGCATCGTCGGATGCAGCCTGCACGAATACGCATAGCTTCCCGCCTCGCGCGCGACATAACTCCACGACGCATCGGGCGAAATATCGTGCGAATCGAAGGCCGCTTTATCGGCGGTCGCGGTGTGCGGAAACAAATCCTTGTTCACCCACACGATGCGATCGCCGGGCGCAACGGTCAACACAGGCGGCTCGAAACGCATTTGCTCGATCACGACGACATACGTCGCGGCGCTCGCCTCGCCACACAAAACGAGCGCGCCTACGCAAAGAAGCCAGCGCATCTCACGCTCCGCTCTTTTTCAGTTCCGCCTGCACATGCCGTGCATGTTCGAGATGTGCGACGAATGCGGGCCGCACCTTGACGAGCAGCGCCTTCAGTTCTTCGTTTTGCGCGCCTGGAATCAAGGTCTTGTCGAGCGCATCGAGCACGCTTTCATGATAGGCGACCTCGTGATCGATGTACGACCGGTCGAAGCTCCCGCCTGAAAGCGCTTTGAGCCTCGCGAGATTCGCGTCTCCGCCTTGCTTCAGGCTCTGGCTCGTCGGGTTGTCCTCGGGCGTGACGTTGAGCTTCTTCACGAGATCGGTCGCGGCCTTGTTGACGCCGCTATGGTCCGTGACCATTTGCTGCGCGAACGCCTTCACGTCGCTCGATTTCGTCTTCGATTCGGCGAGCTTGCCCGCGTCGATATCGACCTGATTGGCCGTCACGACGATAGCCGCGATCTGCGGATCGGTCGGTCCGGCATTTTGCGCATGAGCCGCGATGCCTGCGAATGCGACTATCGCGCTCAACGCGGCGTGGATGAGTTTCATGTGACGTCTCCCGGCATTCCGTTGTGGATACCGGCTTGGATGTCACGTCGAAAGACGGCGTTCCCGGATCGCGAAAGACGCGTTCAGCCCGGCGAGCGCTTGAGCCGCATCGACACGCAGAAGCGCTCCGCCGGATGCACCGTCACCGACACCTCGAACGTCGCGCCGCTCGCATCGAGATAGCGGCGCACGATCTCCAGCGCCGCCGTGCCCGCCTCCACGCGCAGACGCCTCGCCATTTCCGCCGACACGTTGATGGCGCGCACGTCCTGCTGAATCTCATCGATTCCGCGCCCATAGCGCGCTTCGATCAGCGAGCTGATGAGCGTATCCGGATTCTCCTTCGCGGCTTCGGCGACGTCGTCGTATGCCGGATCGATATACACGTCCGTCCAGCCGACGGGCCGGCTGTCCTTGTCGCCATCGATACGCAGGCTCGATACGCGCAGCCACGGCGTGCCCTGCGCGCAACGCAAGGTCTTCGCGAGTTTCGCCGATGCCTCGATGTGCTGCGTCGATTGCACGAGACGCAAGTGCTCGGAGCCGAACTGCACGAGATCGTCGACGGACGCGAGCGAGGGACGGAAGTCGTTGCGCGGCTGCATCGACTCGACACGCGTGCCCGCATTCTTGCGCCGCGACACGAGGCCCAGTTGCTGCAATTCGTGCAGCGCGGCCCGCACGGTATGCCGGCTCGTCTGATAGTGGTCGCGAAGTTCCAGTTCGGTCGGCAGATAGGAGCCGACAGGAAAGCGGCCCGACGCGATGCCTTCGGTCAACTCGCGCGCGATATCGGCGAAATGCGGTCTGTTCATTGCTGCTTTGGCGGTGTGTTTTCGGTGGTCAGGGTAAATCATAGCTTGCCCGATATGTTCGAACATATTAGTCTGAATATGTCCGGACATATTTGCCTGTCCTGCCCCGATCAATTTCGCTTCCGCAAGAGGTCAACATGACGAGTTCCGTTTCTCCCCTGGCCAGCACCGTGTTCGATTCCGTGCTGTTTCGCGACGCGTTCGGCACCGCGAAAATGCGCGCGCTGTTCTCGGATCACGCGCTGGTGCAGCGTTATATCGATGTCGAAGTGGCGCTCGCGAAGGCCGAGGCGCGCGCGGGCGTGATTCCGGCCGAAGCCGCCGAAGTGATCGCACGCGAATCGAAGATCGAGCGCATCGACTTCGATCACATGCGCGAGGAAACGGATATCGTCGGCTATCCGATCCTGCCGCTCGTGCATCAGATGGTCGCCATGTGCGGCGACGCCGGACGTTACGTTCATTGGGGCGCGACGACTCAGGACATCATGGATAGCGCCGTCGCGCTGCAAGTGCGCGATGCGCTCGAATCCATCGACGGCGACATACGCGAATTGCGGGCGATTCTCGCGAACCTGGCGAAGAAGCACCGCGATACGCCGATGGCCGGCCGCACCCATTTGCAGCAGGCGCTGCCCGTGACGTTCGGCTACAAGGTCGCGATCTGGCTCGCGATGTTCGATCGCCATCAGGAACGCATCGCGCAGATGCGCGAGCGCGTGGCCGTCGTCGAGTTCGCGGGCGCGGCCGGCACGCTGGCATCGCTCGGCGACAAGGGCTTCGCGGTGCAGAAGGCGCTCGCCGAAGAACTGAAGCTCGGCGTGCCGGCAACCACCTGGCATGTCGCGCGCGACGGATTTGCCGAAGCGGTCAACCTGCTTGCGCTCGTCACCGGCTCGCTCGGCAAGATCGCGATCGACATCATGATCATGGCGTCGACGGAATTCGCGGAAGTGTACGAGCCCTTCGTGAAAGGACGCGGCGCGAGCAGCACCATGCCGCAAAAGCGCAATCCGATTTCGAGCGAGCTCATGCTGGCCGCGGCAAAAGCGGTGCGCCAGCACGCGGGACTGATGGTCGACGCGATGATCCAGGACTTCGAACGCGCCACCGGCCCGTGGCACGCGGAATGGATCGCGATTCCCGAGAGTTTCATTCTCACGTCGGGTGCCCTGCATCAGGCGAAGTTCATGCTCGGCGGCCTGATCGTCGATGAAGCGCGCATGAAGCACAACCTCGGCATCAGCCGCGGCCTGATCGTCGCGGAAGCCGTGATGATGGGCATGGCCCCTTACACCGGACGTCAGCAGGCGCACGACATCGTGTACGACGCATGCCGCACGGTGAACGAACAAGGCGGCACGCTCGCGGAAGCGCTCGCGGCGTTGCCCGAAGTGACGAAGCACTTCGACCGCGCCGCGATCGAGCGCATGACCGATCCCGCGAACTATCTCGGTCTCGCGCCGCAGATGGTGGATCGCGCCATCGCGCTGTCGAGCGAAGTCTGAACGTAAAGAACATGGAGGAGCATGCGATGCATAACGAATCCGCATCACACGACGACACGACCGTCGCCCCGCCGAAGAAGCTGCCGTGGTATCGCAAGCTCGGCATGCAGGTGCTTTTGTCGCTCGCGATCGGCATTGCGGTCGGTCTCGTCTTTCCGAAGTTCGGCGCGCAACTGAAGGTGCTCGGCGATATCTTTCTCGCGCTCATCAAGGCCGGCGTCGCGCCGCTCGTGTTTCTCACGATCGTGCATGGCATCGCGTCGGCGGGCGATGTGAAGAGCGCGGGGCGCGTCGGCTGGAGAGCGATCGTCTACTTCGAAGTCGTATCGACGATCGCACTCGCGGTCGGCCTGCTCGCGGGCAATCTGCTGCAAACGGGCAAGGCGATGACCTCCGTCGCCGTCGGCGCCGTGCCCACGACGGCCGCAAAGGCCGCGCCACAAGGCTTCACCGAGTTCGTGATGCATGTCGTGCCGGACAACTTCATCGGCGCGTTCGCGAAGGGCGAGCTGTTGCAGGTGGTCGTGCTCGCGGTGATGGTCGGCATCGGCATTCTCGCCATTCCCGAGCGCCGCCGCGTGCGCATCAACGAAGGGCTCGATCTCGTTTCCGAGGTGCTGTTCTCGTTCATCAACCTCGTGATGAAGCTCGCGCCGCTCGGCACGTTGGGCGCGGTCGCGTATTCGGTGGGCAGCAACGGCACGGCCGTGCTGGTCGCGCTCGCACAACTCGTGGTGAGCTTCTATGCGGTGGTGGCGCTGTTCATCGTCGTGGTGATGGGCATCATCGCGAAGCTCGCGGGCTTCAGCCTGTGGCGCTTTCTGCGCTATATCAAGGACGAAATCTTCATCGTGCTCGGCACGGCGTCTTCGGAAAGCGCATTGCCGCGTCTCCTGATCAAGCTCGAACGGCTCGGCTGCGCGAAGCAGACCGTCGGGCTCGTGCTGCCTACGGGCTATGCGTTCAATCTCGACGGCACGTCGATCTTCATGTCGATGGGCGTGATGTTCATCGCGCACGCGTACGGCGTGCCGATCACGCTGGACCATCAGATCGGCATTCTGTTGCTGATGCTGCTGACGTCGAAGGGCGCGGCCACGGTCTCGGGCGGATCGTTCGTGGTGTTCGCCGCGACCGTCACGTCGACGGGCATCCTTCCGGTCGAAGGCCTCGCGCTGATCTTCGGCGTGTACCGCTTCATGTCGATGGCGATCGCGACCTGCAACACCATCGGCAACAGTCTCGCGACCGTCGTGATCGCCAAATGGTCGCGCACCTTCGATGCCGCCGTCAGCGAACGGCATCTCTATCCGGAGCGTTATCCGGAGATCGCGGAAGCGGACCGCCGGCTCGCGGACGGCAATCTCCTTCCGGAAGACATGAACGACGCGAATCCTCATCCGGACGGAATCTCGCTGAGAAGCGCGGGAACGCGATGAAATGAGCACGATGAGTTTTTGCAGCGCGGCAATCGCCGCGCTTTTTTTCACTTCGCTTATCATCGGAAAGCCGCGCATCGAACATATTGGATGGTCATCCGGACCGGAGGTCGCATGCCACCGCTACGCGCAATCCATTTGCTGCAAACCAGGGAAGGCTCTCGCCTGCATGGCGCCGAACTCGACCGGTGGCGACGCTGGGGACCGTACCTGAGCGAGCGTCAATGGGGCACGGTCCGCGAGGATTACAGCGAATGCGGAACCGCCTGGGATTACTTTCCGCACGACCATGCGCGCAGCCGCATGTATCGCTGGGGCGAGGACGGTATCGCCGGATTCGGCAACGACCCGCTCGACTGGTGTGTGTCGCTCGCGCTGTGGAACGGGCGCGATCCGATCATCAAGGAACGGCTCTTCGGCCTCACGAACGAGCAAGGCAATCACGGCGAGGATGTGAAGGAGCTGTACTTCTATCTCGACGGCACGCCGACGCATTCGTACATGAAGATGCTGTACAAGTATCCGCACGACGCGTATCCGTATCAGCAGCTCATCGACGAAAACAGGCGGCGCGGCCCCGAGCTTCCCGAATACGAAGTGCTCGATACCGGCGTGTTCGACAACGATCGATACTTCGATGTCTGCGTGGAGTATGCGAAGCACACAGCCGATGACGTCGTGATGCGCGTGACCGTCGAAAATCGCGCGGACGAGGCCGCGACGCTTCATGTGCTGCCGCAGTTCTGGGCGCGCAACCGCTGGTCGTGGTCGAGCAAATGGGGCAAGCCTTCGCTGACCCTGGAGCAGGATGCGCGGGAAGGCGCGCGCGTCGTCGCGCACAATCCGTCGCAGGGCGCGATGCTGGTGACGGCCTCGGCAGAGACGCCCGTCGAATGGCTCTTCTGCGAGAACGAAACGAACGTTCGTCGCATCTTCGGCATCGAGGGCGCGGGCCCCTTCAAGGACGGCTTCAACGACTATCTCGTCGAAGGCGACGATCACGCTATCCGGCGCGATCATGGCACGCGCAGCGCAGCGCATGCGTGTCTGCAACTCGGACCGCATGAACACTCCGTGATGTATCTGCGCTGGCGTCCGGCATCGGTTTCGGATGATCCGCCGCTCGACATGGCGCAGCTTTTCGCGCAACGCCTGGCGGAAGCCGACGAGTTCTACGCGACGCTGCAACACGATATCGATGAAGCCGATGCGCGTCTCGTGCAGCGTCAGGCGCTCGCGGGCATGTTATGGACGAAGCAGTATTACCAGTTCGACGTCACGCGCTGGCACGACGGCGATCCGGGCCAGCCCATTCCGCCTAAAGGACGCCGACAGGGCCGCAATGCGGACTGGCGGCACATGTGCAACGGCGACATCGTATCGATGCCCGACAAATGGGAGTACCCGTGGTACGCGTCGTGGGATCTCGCGTTCCATGCGGTCGCGTTCGCGACGATCGATCCGGACTTCGCGAAGAAGCAGTTATCGCTGCTCGTGAAAGAACGCTACATGCATCCGAACGGGCAATTGCCCGCCTACGAATGGGCCTTCGGCGACGCGAATCCGCCCGTTCACGCGTGGGCGACATGGCGCGTATTCGAGCTCGATCGCGAGATGACCGGCATCGGCGATCACGCTTTCCTCGAAGTGATGTTCCACAAGCTGCTGCTCAACTTCGCGTGGTGGGTCAACCGCAAGGACGCCGACGACCGCAACATCTTTCAGGGCGGTTTTCTCGGGCTCGACAACATCGGCATCTTCGACCGCTCGCAGCCGTTGCCGACGGGCGGACGCATCGATCAGGCCGATGGCACCGCGTGGATGGCCTCGTATGCGCTCGACCTCATGCAGATCGGTCTCGAACTCGCGATGGCCAACGAGTCGTATGTCGAGATCGCGGTGAAGTTCTTCGAGCACTTCCTGTATATCGCGGAAGCGGTGAGTTGCGGCGAAGGCTGCAACACGGGCTTGTGGGACCGCAGCGACGAATTCTTCTATGACGTGCTGCATTTGCCGGACGGCACGCGCGTTCCTATGCGCATTCGATCCATCGTCGGGCTGATACCGCTCTTCGCGGTGCATGTGCTCGAAGAGCGCGTGTACGGCGATTTGCCGGGACTGCGCGAAAGGCTTGCGTGGTTTCTCGATCATCGGCCGAATCTCGCGAAGCTCGTCTCGCGCTGGACGGAGCCGGGCAAGGGCAACACCACCCTGCTTTCGCTATTGCGCGGACATCGCATGAAAGCGCTTCTGCGGCGCACGCTCGATCAGTGCGAATTCCTTTCCGACTACGGCGTGCGCGCGTTGTCCCGCGTGCATTGCGAGAAACCTTATATCTTCGATCACGATGGCGTGAAGGTCTGCATCAGATACCTGCCCGCGGAATCGGATTCGCGTGTATTCGGCGGCAATTCCAATTGGCGTGGACCGATCTGGATGCCGGTCAACTATTTGCTGATCGAATCGCTGTACGAGTTTCATCGCTACTATGGCGATGAATTTCGCGTCGAACATCCGACGGGCTCGGGCAAGATGCATTCGCTGAGCGAGATAGCCGACGACCTCTCGCGGCGCATCAGCACGCTCTTCCTGAAAGACGCCGAGGGCAAGCGTCCCGTGATGGCCGCGTATCCGATGCTGCAAGCCGATCCGCGCTCGCAGGATCTCATCCTCTTTCACGAGTACTTTCATGGCGACAGCGGGCGCGGCGTCGGCGCTTCGCATCAGACGGGATGGAGCGGGCTCGTGGCGTTGCTGCTGCAGCCGCGTCTGATGAAGCTGTCGCACGTGGGGCCCGAAGCGCCCGTCATGTCCGTGCGTCTGGACGAGGAGGCTATCGCGGCGATGGGGCGCTAGAACTCGCCTATACTGGAATCGTCGATTCGACTCTCTCTTTCGTGTCCCCAGAGAACCGGAGGACGTCATCATGTTCAACCATTTGCTGGTTCCAACGGACGGGTCCGCGCTATCGGAGGCGGCGGTGCGCATGGCCGTTGCGCTCGCCAAGGAGAACAGCGCGCGCATCACCGGTCTTTATATGATGCGGCCGTTTCATATGACCGTTTATAGCGCCGAGATGGCGGGCGCGAATCAGGACGAGGTTCAGGCCGCCGATCAGGCGCGCGCTCGCGTATACCTCGAAAATCTCCGGAATATCGCGGTACAGGCGGGCGTGGAGTGCGATACCGAAGCGCCCACGGGATCGCATCCCTATGAAGTGATCCTCGATACGGCGAAGACGCGGCACTGCGATCTCATCGTGATGGCCTCGCACGGTCACGGCGGGATTCGCGGGCTATTGCTCGGAAGCGAGACGCAGAAGGTGCTGACACATAGTCATTTGCCGATTCTGGTGGTGAGGCCGCCGGAGTGATGGCGGGTCGAGACTTCAGCCCTCCAGATTCCCGAAACAAACATACTTCGCCTCCAGATACTCCTCCACACCCGACGACGCCCCCTCGCGCCCCATCCCCGATTCCTTGATGCCGCCGAACGGCGCGACCTCGTTGAACACGAGACTATCGTTCACGCCGACGACACCGCATTCGAGCGCCTCCATCACACGGAACGCGCGGCTGATATCCGCCGTGTAGAAGTAAGACGCGAGCCCGGTGCGCGTATCGTTCGCGAGCGTGATGACGTCGTCCTCGTCCCTGAACTGGAGCACGCTCGCTATCGGCCCGAGGACTTCGTCGCCGCACACGCTCATCGACGGATCGACGCCCGTCAGAACCGTCGGCCTGAAGAAGTTCGATCCGGGCGCGACACGCGATCCGCCCGCCGCGATCTTCGCGCCGAGCCTCACCGCTTCATCGACGAGACTTTCGATGCGCACCACCGCCGCGTCGTCGATGAGCGGACCGATCTGCGCGCCTTCGTCCAGTCCGTCGCTCACCTTGAGCAACGCGACCTTCGAAACCAGCTTCGCGACGAAGGTCTCGTACACGTCTTCATGCACGAAAAAGCGGTTCGCGCACATCGCCGCCTGACCTGAGTGACGGAAACGCGCATCGAGCGCGCCTTTCACAGCGAGGTCGATATCCGCATCGTCGAACACGATGAAAGGGCAGTTCGCGCCCAGTTCGAGCGACATCTTCTTCACGGTGGATGCGCACAGGGTCATCAGCCGCTTGCCTTCGTCGATGGAACCGGTGAACGATACTTTCCGCACACCGGGGCTCGCGAGCAGCGTGCTTCTGATCGGCTCGCCTTCGCCCGTCAGCACGGACAGCACGCCGCGCGGCAAGCCCGCGTTCTCGCCGAGCGCGCACAGCGCGAGCGCGGAGTACGGCGTCTGCGGATCCGGATGATGAATGACCGTGCAGCCCGCCGCGAGCGCGGCGCCGACGCGTCGCGCGACCATCGAAGAGGGAAACGTCCATGACGTGATCGCGCCGCACACGCCTACCGGCTGATGCAGCACGCGGATACGCTGATTGCGGCGCGGCGCGGGAATGTTGTCGCCGTAGATGCGGCGCGCTTCTTCGGCGAACCAGTCGAGATAGTTGGCGGCCTGCGTGATTTCGGAACGCGCTTCGTGCAGCGGCTTGCCTTGCTCGGTGGACAGGATGATGGCGAGATCGTCGCGATGATGTTCGACGAGCCGCGCCCATTCCCTCAGCACCGACGCCCGCTCGCGGCTGCTCCAGTTGCGCCAGTCCTGCAAGGCCGCGTTCGCGCAGTCGATGGCTTCGGTCACCTGCTCCGCCGTGACTTGCGGCACGGTGCCGATGATCTCGCCGGTGGAAGGATTGGTGACGGGCACGCGCGGCAGCGAAGTACTGTCGACCCACGCGCCGCCGATATACGCCGATTGCTCGAAAAGACTGGGGCACTGCAATTCCATGGCTCGCTCCAATGCGTAAGAAGCTTCGTGCATTCAGTTGCATCGAGCTTAACGCATTTTTTACTCGCCATTCGCGACGCGCCCGGCATCTCCGGTATACGAATCGCGCCGGCGGCGGCGCATCGGAGAACGCGCCGCCGCCAGGACTTCAGTGGCTCGCGCCCTCCACCGCGCCGATGCCCGTCTCCGAGCGCACCGTCTGCGCTTCGAAGCCGGCCTTGTCGATGCGCGAACGCGCGGATTTGTCGGTCACCGAGAAGAGCCAGATGCCGATGAAGCCGATCGCCATCGAGAACAGCGCGGGCGACGCATACGGGAACGGCGCGCTCGCGTAGTGGAACACATCGACCCACACGGCCTTCGAGAGCACCGTCATCGCGACCGCCGAGAACAGGCCGAGGAAGCCGCCGATCGCCGCGCCGCGCGTGGTGCATCCGCGCCACAGGACCGACATGAACAGCACCGGGAAGTTGGCCGACGCCGCCACCGCGAACGCAAGCGACACCATGAACGCGATGTTCTGCTTCTCGAACACGATGCCGAGCACCACCGCGACGATGCCGAGCACGATCGTCGTGATACGCGACACCTTCAGTTCGCTCTTGCTCGACGCCTGGCCTTTCTTGAACACGGTCGCATAGAGATCATGCGACACCGCCGACGCGCCCGCGAGCGTCAGCCCCGCGACGACCGCGAGAATGGTTGCGAACGCCACTGCCGAGATGAAGCCGAGGAACACGTTGCCGCCGACCGCGTTAGCAAGATGCACCGCCGCCATGTTCGTGCCGCCGAGCAGCTTGCCGCCCGCATCCTTGAACATCGGGTTGGTGCTCACCAGCACGATCGCGCCGAAGCCGATGATGAACGTGAGAATGTAGAAATAGCCGATCCACGTCGTCGCCCAGAACACCGACTTGCGCGCTTCCTTCGCGTTCGGCACGGTGAAGAAGCGCATCAGGATGTGCGGCAGACCGGCCGTGCCGAACATCAGCGCAATGCCGAAGGAGATCGCCGAGATCGGGTCCTTGATGAAGTTGCCCGGACCCATGATCGATTCCTTCTTCTCGTGCACCTCGACTGCCTTCGCAAAGAGCGCCTCGGGGCTGAAGTGGAATTGCCACAGCACCATGAACGCCATGAACGAAGCGCCCGCGAGCAGCAGACACGCCTTGATGATCTGCACCCACGTCGTCGCGGTCATGCCGCCGAAGAGCACGTACACCATCATCAGCGCGCCGACGATCACCACCGCGATCCAGTATTCGAGGCCGAACAACAGTTTGATGAGTTGTCCCGCGCCGACCATCTGCGCGATCAGATAGAACGCCACGACGACGAGCGTGCCCGACGCCGCGAACGCGCGAATCGGCGTCTGCTTGAAGCGGTATGCGGCGACATCGGCGAAGGTGAAGCGGCCGAGATTGCGCAAACGCTCGGCCATCAGGAACGTGATGATCGGCCAGCCGACGAGAAAGCCGATCGAATAGATGAGGCCGTCGTAACCATTGCTGTAGACCGCCGCCGAAATGCCGAGGAACGAGGCCGCCGACATGAAATCGCCTGCGATCGCAAGGCCGTTCTGAAAGCCCGTGATGCCGCCGCCCGCGGTATAGAACTCGGCGGCCGAACGCGTTTTCTTCGCGGCCCATTTGGTGATGAAGAGCGTCGCGATCACGAACGCGATGAACATGCAGATCGCGGTCCAGTTGGTCGCCTGCTTCACCGCCTGACCGAGATCGCCGCCCGCGGCGAAGGCGCTGGAGGAAGCCGCGACAAGCGCGCCCGATGCGAGGATATGTTGCGGCTTCATGCGGCCTCCCGCTTGATCTTGTCGGTGAGTTCGTCGTACGTGCTGTTGGCATGGCGCACGTAGAGACCCGTTATCACGACCGTGAAGACGATCACGAACAGGCCGATCGGCATGCCCCAGGTCATCACGCCCGCGCCCATCTTCGCGGCGAGCAGATCCTTGTCGAACGCGATCAGCAACACATAGCCGTAGTACACGACCAGCACGAGGGCCGTCAGCGTCCAGCCGAGCTTCGAGCGTTTTCGCACCAGTTCGCCGTATGCGGCGCTCGACTTGATTTTTTCTACGATCTTGAGATCCATTTCCGTCTCCTGCATGAATGTCTCTTTTCTGCGTGCGAAAACGCCCGCGTTCGGCGCGGCGCGCGAACGGTCAGCGATGCGTATGAATAAGGACATCCCCGGACGGGGACGTCATGCAATGCCCTCGCGCATACTTTTCAGGCGAGTTTTTGCTTTCGATGCGCTGGAGACTAAGGTAAAAGCGTCCGCTTACCCGTTTCTTACGCGAGGCACTTTCTTTCGACGGGGTTTACGCGAAGCATCGGGTGCGCAGTCATGCGCGCGACAGGCGATCGATCGTTCGCCCGGGCAGGGTTATCGCGCTGTCGTCCTTCAGAAGAACGCCCGTCAGCTTGCGAGAGCGCGCTTCGTTCAGCAGCCACGCGAGCTTGAACGCGGCTGCATCGTAGGGCAGTCCTTCGGGGCGCACGTTCGATATGCAGTTGCGCTCCGCATCGCTGCGACTCGGACGCGGATCGTAGGTGACATACACGCCGAGACTTGCCGGAGAACTGAGCCCCGGTCGTTCGCCGATCAGCACGGCAACGATGCGCGCCCTCAGGATCGACCCGATGCAATCGCCGAGCGCCACGCGTGCCTGCGTCGCGATGACGACAGGACCGATGCGCCAGCCGTCGAGCCGCGCGACGGTCCTTTCGATGAGCGCGATCGCGTGCGTCGATGCCGCGTTCGATGAAAGTCCATCGGCGATGACGAACACGAGGTCTGCGTCCTTCGTGTGCGATTCGAGTTGTGTCGCGCTCGTCTCGTTCAGGCGGCGCCCGAGATCGGGACGCCGCAGATAGACATCGCGCGAGGGCGCGGCGCTGCAAACCGTGGCGCTCTCGAATCCCTTCGACGTCAGTTCGTCCTGCAATGCCGGGACATCGAGCGGCCGATGCACCGCGTCGCGCGCCTGCGCATGTGCGAGATTGAACGCGAGCAGCGGCGCGGTCGGCACGCTGCTGCCCGCGCGTCCGAGCGCGATGCGCGCATCGGTGAACCGGCGCAACGCTTCCCACGGATTCGCGCTGACGTTCATCACGCCCTCATCCAGTCGATGAGCGCGGGCCATTGCGTCTGTTCCCTCAGCATGCCGCGCGCATTCGTGATCTGGATCGCCTGCAGCCATGCTTCGAACTCGGGCGCGCGTTTGAGGCCGAGCACATCGCGCACATAGAGCGCGTCATGAAACGAAGTGCTCTGATAGTTCAGCATCACGTCGTCGGCGCCGGGCACGCCCATGATGAAGTTCACGTTGGCCGCGCCGAGCAGCGTGAGCAGCGTGTCCATGTCGTCCTGATCGGCTTCCGCGTGATTCGTGTAGCACACGTCGCAGCCCATCGGCACGCCGAGCAGCTTCGCGCAGAAATGATCTTCGAGGCCCGCGCGAATGATCTGCTTGCCGTCGTAGAGATACTCCGGACCGATGAAGCCCACCACCGTATTCACGAGAAACGGATTGAACCTGCGCGCCACCGCATAGGCGCGCGCTTCGCACGTCTGCTGATCCACGCCGTGATGCGCGTTCGCGGACAGCGCGCTGCCCTGCCCCGTCTCGAAGTACATGAGATTCTCGCCGACGGTCCCGCGCTTCAACGACAATCCCGCCTCATACGCTTCCTGCAGCAACGCGATGGAGATGCCGAACGATGCGTTCGCCTTCTGCGTGCCCGCGATCGACTGAAACACGAGATCGACCGGCGCGCCCTGCTCCATCGCCGCGAGCGTGTTGGTCACGTGGGTCAGCACGCAGGTCTGCGTCGGCACGTCGTAGCGTTCGCGAAACGCGTCCATCATCGCGAGCAATTTGCCGATGGCCTGCGGCGAGTCCGATGCGGGATTGATGCCGATCATCGCGTCGCCGCAGCCGTACATGAGGCCGTCGATCATCGATGCGGCGATGCCCTGCACATCGTCGGTCGGATGATTCGGCTGAAGACGCACCGACATGTGTCCGGGCAAGCCGACCGTGTTCCTGAAGCGCGTGACGACCGGGCGCTTCTTCGCGGCGAGGATGAGGTCCTGATTGCGCATCAGCTTCGATACCGCCGCGACCATCTCCGGCGTGAGCCCCTGCGACACCGCGACGAGCGCGGCAGTATCGGTCGAATCGGCCAGCAGCCATTCGCGGAACTCGCCGACCGTGAGATGCGACACGGCGGCGAACGCATCCTTCGAATGTTCGTCGATGATGAGGCGCGTGACTTCGTCGTCTTCGTACGGGATCAACGCCTCTTCGATGAACGCGCGCAGCGGCACCGCCGACAACGCCAGCTTCGCCGCCGCGCGCTCTTCTTCCGTCGCCGCGGCGATGCCCGCGAGTTCATCGCCGGAACGTCGCGGACTCGCCTTCGCGAGGAGCGTCGCGAGATCGTCGAAACGATACGTGCGAACGCCTACGGTTTCGCTGAAGCTCATACGCCGCTTCCGCCGACTGTCTTCAAACTCTTCCATTGGCCCTGCTCGACCTGAAAGAGCGTATAGGGCGGCTTGATCAGATCGCCGTACGGATCGAACGATATCTTGCCGGTCACGCCCGTCACGTTGACCTTCGCGAGCGCCTCGACGATCTTGCCGCGATCGAGCGAATTCGCATCGTGGATGGCCTTGATCATCGCGAGCGCGGCATCGTAGGCGAAAGGCGCATACAGCTCCACATCCTGATTGAAGCGCGCTTTGTAGCGCTTGCCGAACTCCTGCGCGGACGGCAGCTTGTCGAGCGCGGGACCGGGTTCGAGATCCTGCGTGCCGTTGCCCGACGTGCCCGCGATTTGCAGGAACGCATTGCTTTTCAGCGCGCCCGCGCCGAAGAGTTGCGTCGTCATGCCGAGCGAGCGCATCTGCTTGACGAGCATCGCGCCTTGTTCATCGAGTCCGCCGAAGAAGATCAGATCGACGTTCTGGCTCTTCATCGTCGTGAGAATGGCGCGGAAGTCCACGGCCTTGTCGTTGGTGTATTCACGCGCGACGACCTTGCCGTTCGCCTCCTTCACGCCCTTCTCGAACGAATCGGCGAGACCTTGCCCGAACGCGGTGCGATCGTCGATGATGCCGATGCGCTTCGGCTTCATCTGCTCCACGACGAAGCGCCCCGCCACCACGCCGCCCACGCCGTCATGGCCCATCGTGCGGAACACGTTCTTGAAGCCCTGCTTCGTGAGTTGCGGGTTCGTCGAGCCGGGCGTGATCATCGCGACATTCGCCTGATGATAGACAGTCGACGCCGGAATGCTGCAACCGGAGTTGTAATGCCCGATCACGCCGACGATGCCGCTATCCACCGCTTTCTGCGCGACCTGAATCGCGACGCGTGGATCGGCCTGATCGTCGTACACCTCCAGTTCGAACTTGACGGGCTTGCCGCCGACGGTCGGATGCTTCGCGTTCTCTTCATCGATCGCGAGTTGCGCACCGTACTGCAAATCCTTGCCGACGCGCGCGACCGGCCCCGTCAACGGCCCGACGAAGCCGATCTTCACGACTTCGGGATCGGCGGCCCACGACATCGGCATATGCGCGGCAAGCACGCCTGCGGCAAGGCTCGAAAGCAAAAAGCGGCGGTTCATGTTCGTGCTCCACATGGTTGGACGTCGCGCCAGTTTTCATACGGCCCGCTCGCGGCGCGACACCGCGAACAGGTCTCATGCGAATGCGTGCCGCGCTCAGTGAAAGCGCGACGCGCGATAGCTCGCGAGATCGAGCGGCGGTGCGCGCCGCGCGATCAGATCGGCGACGATGCGTCCGCTCACGCCCGCGAGCGTCAACCCGAGATGCTGATGCCCGAACGCATACACGACGCGCTCGCTCGCCTTCGACGCGCCGATCACCGGCACGCCATCGGGCAATGTCGGACGAAAGCCGAGCCATTCGCGGTCCGGCGCGCCGAGCGCGGGCAACGCGCGCTTGGACGACACGGTCACGAGATCGAGCAGCGCGCGGTTGCGCGTCTCGGTGAAGCCCGCGAGCTCGACCGTGCCCGCTACGCGAATGCCATCGCTCATCGGCGTCATGTAGAAGCCGCGCTCCGCCCAGCCGCACGGCCGCGATATCAGGTTCGACGCCGACGCATAACGAACGTGATAACCGCGCTCGGTATCGAGCGGAACGTCGTCGCCGCATTGATGCGCGAACTCGCGCGAGCGCGCGCCCGTCGCGACGACGACATGATCGAAGCGGCGCGCATCGCCGTTCACACGCAATGAAACGCCTTGCGCGTCCGGTTCTA
Organism: Caballeronia jiangsuensis; assembly: GCF_046030135.1. Lineage (NCBI taxonomy): Bacteria > Pseudomonadati > Pseudomonadota > Betaproteobacteria > Burkholderiales > Burkholderiaceae > Caballeronia > Caballeronia jiangsuensis. The sequence goes on along the minus strand of NZ_JAQQDB010000002.1, from coordinate 165,771 downwards.
TCGCGTCCACTTTCGCGCGCTCCAGTTGCGCTCCGCGCGCCGCAAGCCGTTCATACAAGGCCTCCAGAAAACCGGCGGGATCGGTGAAATGCCAGCTATCGCGGAACAGCACGCCGCGCGCGAAGATCGGGGCGAGCTGCGGTTCGAGTTCGCGGATCGCGCCGCTTTCGAGCACGTCGAAGCTCACGCCGAGCCGTTCGCGAAGGCTGAGCGAATCGCGCGATGCATCGAACGATGCGGCGCTCGAATAGAGATACAGACACTCGCGCGGCTTCACGAAACGCGCGAGACCGTCTTCTTCGAGCAAGGGCGCATAGCCTTCCTGCGCACGCGAGAGCAGCGCCGACAACGCCTTCGCGCTCGCTTCGAAGTTCGCGCGCCGCGAGCTCATCAGAAAGCGCGCGAGCCACGGCGCGAGTTGCGGCAGATAGCTCCAGCGCAATCTGAACGGGCTGTCGTTCGATAACAGAAAGCGCGGGATATCGCGGAACACGGACGGATTGTTCACCGGCACGCATCCGTACGGCGCGAAGGTGCCCGCATTGCCGAACGACGCGCCCTGCGCCACGCCCGACGGATCGAACAGCGTGACGCCGTGACCGTCGCGCATGAGCCAGGCGGCGCTCGCCATGCCGATGAACCCCGCGCCGATGATCGCCACATTCGACATCAGTCACGCCCCTTCCATGCAAGATTGCCTTCATGCGACAGAAATCCCGTCGCCGACTCGCTCTCTTCCTGACGACGATGATGCTTCGCCGCGAACAGGTAAGCCGCCGAGGCCACCGCGAGACTTGCGAGGCTCGCCATCAGTTGCGGACGCAGTTCGCGGTCCGCGCCCATCGCCGCGAGCACGCCGACGATCGCGATGACCACCGCATACGACAGCCACGGAAAGAGCCACATCTTGAGCGTGAGACGCTCGGGCGCTTCTTTCTGGATGCGCCGGCGGATGCGGATCTGCGCGAGTGCCGTCGCGAGATAGACGAACAGCATCACCGCGCCCGATGCGTTCACGAGGAACAGGAACACGCCCTGCGGCGACACGATCGCCGCGACGATCGCCACATAGCCGACCACGCTCGAGAGCAGCACCGCGAGACGCGGCACCTTCTGCGGCGTGAGCCTGAGCAGCGACTTCGGCGCATCGCCGCGTTCGGCGAGACGGAACAGAATGCGCGACGACACATACAGGCCCGAGTTCAGCGCGGACAACACGGCGACGAGCACGATCGCGTTCATGATGTCGGCGGCGTAGGGAATGCGCATCGTCTCCAGTGCGGCAACGAACGGCGAATGCCCCGTCACGATGCTGCCCCACGGCACGATGCACGCGATCAGGAACAGCGAGCCGACATAGAACGTGATGACGCGCAGGATCACCGAGCGCGTCATGGCGGCGACGCTCTTCGCGGGATCGTCGGATTCGGCGGCGGCGATGGTCGCGATTTCCGCGCCGCCGACCGCGAAGATCACCGTCGGCACGGCGGCGAACACGGACATCGCGCCGAACGGGAGAAAGCCGCGATTGCCGGTGAGATGGGTAACCGCGCCGCCCGTGTGCCCGAAGCCGAGCAGATAGCCCGCGCCGATCGCGATGAACACGATGATCGCCGCGACCTTGATCGACGCGAACCAGAACTCGAATTCGCCGTACGACTTGACCGAGAGCAGGTTGATCACGGTCATCACGGACAAGAGCACGAGGCCGATGACCCAGACCGGCGCCGGTATCCAGCGCTGCAATATCGCGGCGCCCGCGACGGCCTCCACCGCGACGACGATCACCCAGAAGTACCAATAGAGCCAGCCGCTCGTGAAGCCGGCCCAGTTGCCGAGGCCGATGCGCGCGTATTCGGTGAACGAGCCGACGCCGGGCACGGCGAGCGCCATTTCGCCGAGCATGCGCATGACCATCAGCACGACGATGCCGGCGACAAGATAGGACACGCACGCCGCCGGGCCGACTGTCGCGAGCGTCGCGCTGCTGCCGACGAACAGCCCGGCGCCGATGATGCCGCCGAGCGCGATCATCGTGACGTGACGCTGGCGCAACGCCGCGCCGAGCTTGGGTTGAGAGGTTTGAGGCAAGGACATCGGGGAAATCTCCTGCGAACAAAGATCGGATGAATCGGACGCGCGGCTGATGCAAAAACCCAGCGCACACCAGACAAACTCTGATACTAGAATCACACAAGATTTTTTTGTGTGCAATTAAAAACGCTATTGTGTGGTGATGGGATTTTCCCTGAGTGCGCCTGGAGCGCGTCTTGCAGAAGCGCTTCAACACGCTTTGGCGCTTACGCGAGCATTGCATCGCGGCCACTCTGGGTTAGAATCGCCTGACTTCCGCACAAATCGCGGACAAAGCATCGTTTGTATGGAGACAGAGATTCATGGCTTCCGACAAGGATCAGACGCTGACCGCGAACGGCGAAGGCGACGGCGCGACCAAGCGATCGACCTATATCGAGGTATCCAGCTCCATCGAGAAGGAAATCCGCAGCGGCATCTATCCGCCCGGCAGCCGTCTGCCGCCGCAACGGCAACTGGCGAGCGACCTGGGCATCAATGTGTCCACGGTGTCGCGCGCGTACAAGGAATTGCAGTTGCGCGGCCTCGTGATCGGCAGCAAGCGGCGCGGCTCGCTCGTGACCGGCGGCGCGATGCCGAGCGTGGAGACGCCGCCCGCGAGCTCGGGCAGCGCGGTCATCGACCTGACGGTGAACCGGCCCGCGACCGGCGAATTCCTCGCCTGCCTCGCGCGCACGCTGGGCGAGTTGCCGCGCGATCCGCGCTTCGCGCAGTTGCAGGAATATCAGCCGCCGCAGGGCCCTTCATGGGCGCGCGCCGCCGGCGCGCGCTGGATGAGCGCGCCGGGCTTCGCGCCCACCGCGGATCAGGTCGTCGTCACGAGCGGCGCGCAGCACGGCCTGTACGCGGTGCTCAACAGCCTGATCGGCACGGATGGCGTGATCCTCGCGGATCAGCTCACGTATTACGGGCTGAAAGCGCTCGCGCCGGTGTTCCAGTTCGAGATCGTGGGCATTCCGAGCGACCGCGACGGCCTGCTCATCGACGAGGTCGAGCGCGTGTGCAAGCGCGTGCCGGTGAAGGCGATCTTCACGGTGCCGAATCTGCAGAATCCCACCGTCACGACGATGAGCCTCAAACGGCGCATGGCGCTCGTCGATGTCGCGCGGCGGCATGGCGTGGCGATCATCGAGGACGATGTGTACGGCCCGCTCGTCGCGCAACGCCTGCCGACGCTCGCGAGCCTGTGCCCCGAGCTGACGTTCCATATCTCGGCGACCTCGAAGATACTCGCGCCCGGCTTGCGGCTCGGTTATCTGCTGAGCCCGCAGGACAATTCGGCGCTTTGTGCGGAGGCCGTGCGCACGACGGCATGGATGCCCGCTCCGCTATCGATGCTGATTGCCGCCGTCTGGATGGAGGATGGCACCGCGCAGCACATCATGAACGCGCAGCTCGCCGAGATTCGCGCGCGGCATGATCTCGCGCGCGAGTTGCTGCCGCAGGATCTCCTTCAGTCCGATCCGGCCTGCATGTTCGTCTGGCTGAAGCTGCCGCTGCCGTGGCGCGCCGACGATTTCGCGGCGAATGCAAAGGCGCGCGGCGTGGTGGTGATGCCGTCGTCGGCGTTCGCGGTGGACCGCTCGGAGATCGAGCATGGCGTGCGCATCAATCTCGCGTGCGCCGAAAGCCGCGATCAGCTCGTCAGCGGCCTGAGAATGCTCGCGGGTACGCTGAGGGACCGGCCGCGGGCGCTGTTCGGGCACCTGTGACAAGCAGCACGCCGGCCAAATTCCGGCACGCCCGTTCGACAGACTGCCAAGCAATCCATAGCTTCCCGCCGCAGCCGGCGATCCCGTCGGCCTGCAAACCAAAGCCAGCAGTAATTGCTGCGCGGCCCGATCCGCCGCCTCAGTCGAAATGGCATTAAACGCTATAGCGTTTTCATCCGTATTCGGCTATTAGTAGACACGTCACGCAACACAGTCGCGAAACAATCAGCATCTCTGGCTATAACTCGACCGCCAAAACCGGAGGCAGCTACGACACATCAAAAGCATCAGGCTCGCGCTCGCTGACGTCGCCAAAGATTCCTGTCCCGCGATTTCATCGCACGGCGAAGGCACGCCTTCGCTGAAACGCAGCCGCGAGCATGTCGTGGCGAGGCGCCTTCCAGGGCGCGCTCGCTCATCAACGATCGGCCATCCCAAGAGGGAGGCGCCTATGGCGTTCGTGTCGGAACAGATGCTGGACTGCTGCTCGTTCGCTCAACCGTCGCGCCCGATGCGCGCGTTGCGTCTCGTCGCTGTCGCCACGATGGCGTCGCTTGCGCTCGTGGCGTGCAAGAAGCCGCCGCCCGAAGCGCAGAAGCCCGCCGTCGATGTCACTGTCGTGACCGTCGCCGCGCAGTCGACGCCCGTCGAATTCGAATTCACCGCGCAGACGCAGAGCTCGCGCGAGGTCGAGATACGCGCACGCGTCGACGGCTTCCTGGAAAAGCGCATGTACACGGAAGGCTCGCTCGTCCAGGCCGGGCAGGTGATGTTCCTCATGGACAAACGCCCCTTCGAAGCCGCGCTGCAGACCGCGAAGGGCTCGCTCGCGCAGCAGGATGCGCGCCTCCTCGTCACCCAGCAGAATCTCTCGCGCGTGAAGCCGCTCGCTGCGATGAACGCGTTGAGCAAGAAAGATCTCGACGACGCCGTCGGCAACGAGAAGAGCGCGCAGGCCGCCGTCATCGCCGCGAAAGGCGAGGTGCAGACCGCGGAGCTCAATCTGAGCTACACGACGATCCGCTCGCCGCTCAAGGGCCTGTCCAGCTTCGCGCACGTGCAGGAAGGCAGCTACGTGACGCCGACGCAATCGGGCCTGCTCACCTCCGTCTATCAGCTCGACCCGATGTGGGTGAACTTCAGCATCTCGGAGAACGAGTTGCTGAAGTATCGCGAGCAGATCAAGACGGGCCAGCTGCACTTTCCGCCCGACAACAAGTTCGATGTCGTTGTCATTCAGGCCGATGGCTCGGTCTTTCCGCAGACCGGCCGTATCGACTTCACGAATCCGGCGTTCAGCACGGAGACGGGCACGTTCCTCGTGCGCGCGGTATTCGCGAATCCGCAGGGCACGCTGCGTCCCGGGCAGTTCGTGAAGGCGCGCGTTGTGGGCGCGGTGCGGCCCAACGCCATTCTCCTGCCGCAGCGCGCCGTGCTGCAGGGCGCGAAGAGCCACTTCGTGTGGGTGCTCGACGAGCAATCGAAGCCGCACCAGCGCGTGGTCGAAGTCGGCGAATGGCACGGCGACGACTGGTTCATCACGAGCGGCCTGAAGGCGGGCGAGCGCGTCATCGTCGATGGCGCGATCCGGGTCAGCGCGGATTCGCAGATTCGCGTTTCGGCCGCACCCGCGGCGCCGGCGTCGGGCGCGCAGGAGGCGTCGGCCGGGCAAACGAAGAGCGCAGGCGAAAAGTGATTTGATCTGACGTCTATCGGAAGCATGTCGCGCGGAAGAGGCCAATGAACATTTCACATTTCTGCATTGACCGTCCGATTTTCGCGTCGGTCATATCGATCGTCATCACGCTGGGCGGCGCGCTGTGCATGCTTGCGCTGCCCACCGCGCAGTATCCCGACATCACGCCGCCGCAGATCACGATCTCCGCGACCTATCCGGGCGCGAGCGCGGACGTGGTCGCGAACAACGTCGCCGCGCCGATCGAGCAGCAGGTCAACGGCGCGGACAACATGATCTACATGAGCTCGTCGAGTTCGTCGACGGGCAATCTGACGATCAACGCCTACTTCCAGATCGGCACCAACCCGGAGCTCGCGCAGGTCGACGTGCAGAACCGCGTGAATCTCGCGCTGCCGCAACTGCCGCAATCGGTGACCGCGCAGGGCGTGCAGGTGCAGAAGAAGTCGCAGGCTTTCATGATGGTCATCGCCATCTATTCGCCCGACGAGCGGTATGACGCGACGTACATCGCGAACTACGCGAACGTGTATGTCCTCGACGCACTCAAGCGCATTCCCGGCGCGAACCAGACGAGTATCTTCGGCACGCCCGATTACGCGATGCGCATCTGGCTCAAGCCCGATCGCATGGCGCAGCTCGGCATCACCGCCGCGGACGTGCAGCGCGCGGTGGCGAACCAGAACCAGCAGTTCGCCGTGGGCCGTCTCGGACAATCGCCGACGGGCGCGGCCGTCGAGCAGTCCTTCGCGGTGACGACGACCGGGCGGCTCACCGAGCCCTCCGAGTTCGAGAACATCATCATCCGTGCGCAATCGGGCGGCGCCGCGATCGTGCGCCTGAAGGACGTGGGCCGCGCGGAGCTCGGGCAGAAAGATTATTCGATCCGCAGCCGCTTCCAGGGCAAATCGGCGACGGTGCTCGCCGTCTATCAGCAGCCGGGCGCGAACGCGCTCGACGTGGCGAAGCAGGTGCGCGCGTCGCTCGCCGAGATGAAGAAGACGTTCCCGCAGGGCATCGACTACGAAGTCGCGATGGACACGACGGAGTTCACGCGCGCGTCCATCTCGGACGTGGTGCATACGTTCTTCGAAGCGGTCGTGCTGGTCGTGATCGTCGTGTTCGTGTTCCTGCAAAGCCTGCGCGCCACGCTGATTCCGGTGATCGCGGTGCCGGTGTCGATCGTCGGCACGTTCATGGGCATGGAGGCTCTCGGCTTCTCCATCAACATGCTGACCTTGTTCGGCATGGTGCTCGCGATCGGGATTGTCGTGGACGATGCGATCGTGGTGATCGAGAACGTCGAGCGCAACATGACCGTGCACAAGCTCGATCCGAAGACCGCCGCCAAGAAGGCGATGGACGAAGTGGCCGGGCCGGTCGTTGCCATCGTGCTCGTGCTGTGCGCGGTGTTCGTGCCGGTGGCGTTCCTCTCCGGCATCACGGGGCAGATGTACAAGCAGTTCGCCATCACGATAGCGATCTCGGTGGTGATCTCGGGCATCGTCGCGCTGACCTTGTCGCCCGCGCTCGCCGCGCTGCTGCTCAAACCGGGGCATCACGAGAAAAAAGGCTTTTTCCGCTGGTTCGATGCCCAGTTCCTGCGCATGACGCATGGCTACACGAGCGTCGTGCGGCTCATCATCAAGCGTTTCGCGATTGCGCTGCTGCTCTTCATCGGCATGATCGCGCTCGCCGTCGTCATGATGCGCGACATACCGACCGCGTTCCTGCCGCCGGAAGATCAGGGCTATCTGCTCGGCGCGGTGATCATGCCCGATGCCGCGTCGCTCGACCGCACCGGCGCGGTGTCCGACCGCGTGACCGAGTACTTCATGAAGCAGCCGGCGGTCGGCAGCATTACGACCGTCGATGGCTTCAGCATTCTCGATAGCCAGAACAAGAACAACTCGTCGACGTTCTTCGTCGGCTTCAAGAGTTTCGAGGAACGCTACAAGTCGGCCAATATCCGCACGCAGAACGCGCGCGCGGTGCTCGTCGATGCGTACAAGCATCTGTCGCAGATCAGGGAAGGCATCGTCGTGCCGCTGAATCCGCCGTCGATTCCGGGTCTCGGCACGACCGGCGGCACCGAGATGTGGATTCAGAGCAAGGGCGATGCGACCATCGGCCAGTTCGCCGCCATCGTGGACGATTTCGTCGCCAAGGCCAAGGCGCGCCCGGAACTGACGGGCGTTACCTCGACCTTCAACGCGTCGTCGCAGCAGATGCTCGCCAATGTCGATCGCGACAAGGCCGAAACGCTTGGCGTGCCCGTCGAGGACGTCTATAGCGCGATGCAGACGATGTTCGGCTCGCTCTACGTGTCGCAGTTCAACCGGTCGAGCCGGCTCTGGCAGGTGATCTTGCAGGCGGAGCCGCAATACCGGCTGAAGCCGGACGATCTCACGCAGATTTTCGTGAAGAGCAAGTCCGGCGAGATGGTGCCGCTCAAGGCGATGGTCACGACGCGCTATGTGACGGGCCCCGATCTCATCACGCGTTTCAACAACTTCCCGGCGGTGAAGATCACGGCGAACGCCGCGCCAGGGTATGCGTCCGGACAGGTCATAGACGCGCTGGAAGATATCGCAAGGGGCTTGCCAACGGACTACGGCGTCGGGTGGAGCGGCGAGGCCTACGAAGCGAAGCAGTCGGGCAGTTCGTCGGCGCTCGTCTTCGTGTTCGGCCTGATCATGGTGTTCCTGATTCTCGCGGCGCAATACGAGAAGTGGAGCCTGCCGTTCGGCGTGCTGATGGCGGTGCCGTTCGCGATCTTCGGCGCGCTGCTCGCGATTCTCCTGCGCGGCCTCAACAACGACGTGTACTTCCAGATCGGCCTGACGATGCTCGTCGCGCTCGCCGCGAAGAACGCGATTCTCATCTTCGAGTTCGCCGTGCTGAACCGCGAGGCGGGCGCGTCCGTCTACGACGCGGCGATGACCGCCGCCGAAGAGCGCCTGCGCCCGATTGTGATGACCTCGCTCGCGTTCATTCTCGGCTGCGTGCCGCTCGCGATCGCGACGGGCGCATCCGCGAACAGCCGGCATTCCATCGGCACGGGCGTGATCGGCGGGATGCTCGGCGCGACGGTCATCGCCGTATTCTTCATCCCGATGTTCTTCTGGGGACTGGAAACGATGTCCTCGCGCTCGAAGAAAAAGAAAGCCGACGAAGCGCCCGCCGCCACCGATGCGAAGCCGTCCCAGAACGCATCGGGAAGCGGTTCGAATGCCTCGCCGTCCGCCCCGGACAAGGGAGACTGACATGCGGCGCACTTTCGCCAGCTTCGCCGCCGCGCTAGCGCTCTCCGGCTGCCTGCTCGGTCCGAACTATTCGCGTCAGCCGGTCGATACGCCGGCGACGTTTCGTTTCGCCACGGCCGAAGTCGCCGATACCGCGAACACCGAATGGTGGCAGGAGTTCCAGGATCCGGTGCTCAACGAGCTGATCTCGACGGCGCTCGCGAACAACAAGGACGTGAAGATCGCGGCGGCGCGCGTCGATCAGTTCATGGGCCAGTTCGTGACGACCCGTGCCGCGCTGTTTCCGCAGATATCGGCGGGGGCGTCGGCGGCGAGGCAGCGCGCGTCGGCGGCGGGGCCGCAGCCGCTCAACGGCTTCGGGCCGGTCTACAACGACTTCCAGGCGTCGGTGTCGGCGTCGTGGGAACTCGATCTCTTCGGCCGCAACCGGCGCCTCACGGAGGCCGCGCGCGCCAACCTGCTGTCGAGCGAGGAAGGACGGCGCGCGACCATTCTGTCGCTGGTGGCGTCGGTGGCGTCGGCGTATCTGAATCTGCGCAGCTTCGACAAGCAGCTCGAAATCGCCAAGGCGACGACGCAGAGCCGCGCCGAATCGGTGCACGTGTTCACGTTGCGCTTCGAAGGCGGCGAAGTCTCGCAGATGGAACTCGCGCAAAGCCAGTCCGAATACGAAGCCTCGCTCGCGGTGATTCCGCAACTCGAAACCCAGATCGCGCAGCAGGAAGACGCGCTCTCGGTGCTGCTCGGCGCGAATCCGGGGCCGATCGTGCGCGGCCGGACGCTCAACGAACTCGCGACGCCAGTGATCCCGGCGGGCCTGCCATCGGACCTGCTGGAGCGGCGTCCCGACCTGCGTCAGGCGGAACAGGATCTGGTCGCGGCCAATGCGCTCATCGGCGCGGCGCGCGCACTCTACTTCCCGCAGATTTCGCTGACCGGCCTCTTTGGCACCGCGAGCGGCCAGTTCTCGTCGCTCTTCACGGGGCCGGCGCGCGTGTGGGCGTTCGCGGGGCAGATCACGCAGCCGATCTTCACGGCGGGCAATATCTCCGGCCAGGTGCAGTCGGCCGAAGCGCAGCAGCAGGCGGCGTTGCTCACGTATCAGAAGTCGATCCAGGTCGCGTTCCAGGAAGTCGATGATGCGCTGATCGCGTCGCAGAAACTGCACGAGCAGCTCGAAGTGCAGGGCCGCCAGGTCACCGCGCTCGCCACGTATTCGCGGCTCGCGCGGGCGCGCTACGAAGGCGGCTATACGAGCTATATCGAAGTCCTCGACGCCGAGCGCAGCCTCTTCAACGCCGAGCTTTCGCAGGCGCAGACGCAGGCCGCCGCGCTCGTGTCGTTCGTCACGCTCTACAAGGTGATGGGCGGCGGCTGGGTCGTCGCGGCCGACAAGATGACGACGCAGCAACAATCCGCGACGCCATCCGCCGATACGGCCAAGCCGGACCAGCCCGCTTCCCAGACAGTGCAATGAACACGGTCACATCCGACGATCGCGAAGCGCGCCCGCTCATTGCGTGCCACGAATGCGATCTGATGCAGCGCGAAGGCGTCGTGCCGCCCGGCGGCACGCTGCGCTGCTGCCGTTGCCGCGCGGTGCTCTATCGCCGGCGCGGGCGCGGTTTCGACCGCGCGCTCGCCTTCGCGCTCGCCGCCTTCGTGCTGTGGCTGATCTCGAACGCGTTTCCGATCGTCGGCCTCGCGGTGAACGGCGATGTCGTCGAGACGACGCTGATCGGCGCGGTGCGCGTGCTCTATCGCGACGGCATGTGGCCGCTCGCCGGCCTCATCTTCATCACGACGATCCTGATGCCCGCGCTGCAGGCGCTCGGCATGGTGTGGCTGCTGCTGCCGCTGTATCTGAACCGCAGGCCGTGGCACGCCGACGCCGTCTTCCGTCTGCTGCGCGTCGCGCGCAACTGGGGCATGACCGAAGTGCTGATGCTCGGCCTGCTGGTCGCGGTCGTGAAGCTCGCGCATATCGCTTCGGTGGTCACGGGGCCGGCGCTGTGGTCGCTCGCCGCGCTGATGCTGCTGCTCGTCGCGGCGACGTCCGCGTTCGACGAGCGCGCGATGTGGATGCGCATCGAAGGCGCGCCGCCCGGCATGCCCGCCGACACGCCGCTTCACGGGCGCACGGCGGCGGCGAGCGGCATCTGCGTCTGTCACGATTGCGGGCTCTCCACGCGCGGCACGCTGCGTCATGACCATCTGTGCTGCCCGCGCTGCGGCGCGCACCTGCATCTGCGCAAGCCCGCGAGCCTGTCGCGCACGTGGGCGTACCTGATTTCCGCGGCGATCCTCTACATCCCCGCGAACCTGCTGCCGGTGATGAACACGAGCTCGCTCTTCGGCGCGCAGAAGGACACGATCATGAGCGGCGTCGCGTATCTGTGGCATTCGGGATCGTGGCCGCTCGCGATCATCGTGTTCATCGCGAGCATCGCCGTGCCGATGCTCAAGATTCTCGCGATCGGCTATCTCGCCGCGACCGCGAATCTGCGCATGACGCAGCAAGGCCTGCGGCGCGCGCGCATCTACCGCATCGTCGAGCTGGTGGGCCGCTGGTCGATGCTCGATATCTACGTGATCGCCGTGCTCGTCGCGCTCGTGCAGTTCAGCGCGATGGCGACGATCGAGGCCGGTCCGGCGGCGATCGCGTTCGGCGCGGTCGTCGTGCTGACGATGTTCGCGGCGATGTCGTTCGATCCGCGCCTCATCTGGGACTTCGCGCCGCCTCGGGATGAACGACGATGAACACGCCCGGCGATATCCCCGATGCGGAAGTCGCGCCGAAAAAGCGCTGGCGCATTCCCTGGGTGTGGGTCGTGCCGGCCATCGCGGTGGTGATCGGCGTCTGGCTCGCCGCGAAAGCCGTGCTCGAACAGGGCCCGACTGTCACGATCACCTTCAAGACGGGCGAAGGCATCGAAGCCGGCAAGACCAAGATCAAGTTCAAGGACGTGGACATCGGCCTCGTGAAGTCGGTCGCGCTCTCGAAGGATTACAAGCACGTGGTCGCCACCGCCGAGCTGACGCGCGACGCGACCAACATGCTCGTCGACGACACGCGCTTCTGGGTCGTCCGGCCGCGCGTGGCGGGCGGCTCGGTGTCGGGCATCGGCACGCTGCTGTCGGGCGCGTATATCGGCATGGATATCGGGCACGCGAAGCAGGACCGGCGCGATTACACCGGCCTCGAAACGCCGCCGGTGTTCGCGAGCGACGTGCCCGGACGGCAGTTCGTCCTGAAAGCGACGGATTTGGGCTCGGTCGATGTCGGCACGCCGGTGTATTTCCGCCGCCTGCAGGTCGGCCAGGTGACGGCCTTCGAACTCGACAAGGACGGCAGCGGCGTCACGCTGCATATATTCGTCAATGCGCCCTACGACCGTTACGTGAACGCGGACTCGCGCTTCTGGCAGGCGGGCGGCATCGACGTGACGCTCGGCACCGACGGCCTCAAGGTCAACACGCAATCGCTCGTGTCGATCCTGATCGGCGGGCTCGCGTTCGAGACACCCGCGGTGTCGCTCAGCTGGTCCGAGGCGCCGCCCGACACGACCTTCAACCTGTTTCCGACGCGCGCCGAAGCGCTGCGCGTGCAGGAGCGCATCGTCGATACTTACGTCTTCAACTTCGAAGGCTCGGTGCGCGGGCTCGCCGTGGGCGCGCCGGTGGAATTCCGCGGCATCCAGATCGGCGAGGTGGCGGCCATCAACACGCGCTTCGATCCGGTCACGAAGCGCATCAGCATACCGGTCGAAATCAGGCTCTATCCGGAGCGCTTCACGTCGCGCTTCGCGGTCGAGCCGAAGAGCGGACGCGTCGTGTCCGACCGGCGCGCGCTCGCGGACGTGCTCGTGTCGCGCGGCCTGCGCGGGCAGTTGCGCACGGGCAGCCTGCTTACCGGCCAGTTGTATGTTTCGCTCGATTTCTTCCCGACCGCGAAGAAGGCGAGCATCGACTGGAACCGCACGCCGCCCGAATTGCCGACGACGCCGAGCGGCCTCGAATCGCTGCAGGATTCGATGAACCGCATCATGACGCGCATCGACAAGCTGCCGATCGAGGAACTCACCGCGAGCGCACGGCAGACGCTCAACAGCACGACCGCGCTGATGCAGGGCCTCAACACGCAAGTCGTGCCGCAAGCTGCGACCACGCTCGCCGCCGCGCGCGCCGCGCTCGATGCGGCGCATTCGACGCTCATGCCGGATTCGGGCCTGCAGCAGGACACGGCCGAAGCGGTTCGCGAACTGACCCGCACGGCGGCCTCGTTCCGCAGTCTCGCGGACTATCTGCAGCAGCATCCGGAAGCATTGCTGCGCGGCAAGCCGGAGGACAAAAAGTGATGCGGCCCGCTCTGCTCTCTCTCTTTCTCGCGGTTCTGCTCGCGGCATGCGCTTCGCCGCAAGCGAGCTTCTACCGGCTGAGCGCCGATCCCTCGCTCGCCGCGACGGCCGCGCGCACGAACTCGCGGCCCGTGATCGTCGGGCCGGTGACGGTGCCCGAGCTCGTCGACCGGCCGCAGATCGTCACGCGCAATACGAACAACGAAGTCGCGTTCAACGAATACGCGCGCTGGGGTGCGCCGCTCAACAGCGGCATCGCGGATGCCATCGCCGGCGATCTCACGTTGCTGCTCGGCTCCGATCGCGTGGCGCCGGCCTCGCGTGCGCTCGCGGACCCGCAGGCCTTGCGCGTGCGCGTCGATATCCAGCAGTTCGAGTCCGTTCCCGGCGATGCCGTCACGGTCGACGCGCACTGGTCCGTGCGCCGCTTCGGCGACGACAACGCGCTGACGGGCCGCTCGCTCGTGCGCGAGCCCGTCACCGGCGGCGACTGGAACGCGCTCGTTGCGGCGCACAGCCGCGCGCTCGCGAGCGTGAGCCGCGACATCGCGAAGGCGATTCAGGGCGGCATGCCTCAGTAAAGCCGGGGTGTCACAGCACGAAACGCGCGGCCTCGTCGAACGCGGCGCCGGCGGGCGGCACATCGCGCCGCGCGATGCGCACGATCTCGACCGCGCGCGTCTGCGGCGGCTGCGTCGGCAGGCGCGCGAGCATGATCGCGATATCCGCATGAGGTTCGTCGCAGCGCGCGTCCATCAGCAGATTCATCTGGTTCAGGCACAGCTCGCGGTGCGCGATGGAGATGAGCGCCGCCGGATCGGCGAGCAGATCGACGATCGTCTGAAGCTGCGTCTCGATGGAATCGGCGGGCGAGCCCAGCGCGGAGAGCGCGGCTTCGTTTTCCTCGAAATCGCGCTGGAGCCGCGTGGCGTCGCCGGAAACATCGGCGGCGGCGGTCAGGCGGCTCATGCCCGCGCCGCGCCGGCCGAGCATGTGCATGCGCGCGCTCAGCAGCGCGCGATGTTCCTGCAGCGCGTCGCGCCGCGCCTCCTGACCGGCGACGCGCGACATCGCTTCGAGCGCGAATTGCTCGACGATCCGCTGCACGAGTTCCTGCCTGAGCGATTCGTCGGTGTCGCTGCAAAAGCGCATGCGCTTGTCTTCGAAGCCTACCGCCGTGCGCGCGACATCCGAGCGCATCGCGCCGTTCTCGACGGCCGAGACGAGCACGCTTCGCTCGACGAGCGTCGCGCCCAGCACCGCGAAGGCGTAGTCGGCGGCGATGTTGCCGTCGAACCAGTCGCGCACGTCGCGGGACTCGCCGATGACTTTAGTGATGTCGTCGGGCGTCGCGAACTTCGCGCGCAGATAAGGATCGTCCGCCCATGCGCCGGGCGTCGCATCGCGCGGCGCGGGCAGCGCGCCGACGAGTTCATGCGCATGGTCGAGCGTCTTGCCGATGACCGATTTGATCCGCGCTTCGTAACGATTCGCGAGCTTCACCTGAGGCGCGACCGCGACGATGCGATCGAGCGCCTGCCGGACGTCCTCGCGCGATGTGGTGTCCTCGCGCCTGAACAGCCAGTTGAACATGCTTCATCCCATGATGTGCACGCCGCCGTCCACATAGAGCGTTTCGCCCGACATCCGCCGCGCGAAAGGCGTCGCGAGAAACGCGCAGGTGAAGCCGACGTCCATGATGTCCACCAGTTCGCCGAGCGGCGCGCGTTCCGCGGCTTCGGTCAGCAGCAGGTCGAAGTCCTTCAGCCCCGACGCCGCGCGCGTCTTGAGCGGGCCCGGCGAGATCGCATGCACGCGAATGCCCTGCGGCCCGAGCTCGTAGGCGAGATAGCGCGCGCACGCTTCGAGCGCGGCCTTCACCGGGCCCATCACGTTGTAATTGGGTACGACCTTGTTCGCGCCGTGATAGCTCATCGTGAACATCGCGCCGCCGTTTTTCATGAGCGGCGCCGCGAGCCGCGCCATGCGCACGAACGAATGGCAGGAGATGTCCATCGCCTTCGCGAAGCCGTCCGCCGAGCAGTTCAGCAAGCCGCCTTGCAAATCGTCCTTCGGCGCCCACGCGATCGAATGCACGAGGATATCGAGCGTGCCCCACTCGCTCGCGATGCGCTCGAACACCGCGTCGAGTTCGGCCTCGCTCGATGCGTTGAGCGGCATGAAGATCGGCGCTTCGAGATCCTTCGCGAGCGGCTCGACATACGGCCGCGCCTTGTCGTCGGCGTAGGTGATGGCGAGATCGGCGCCCAGTTCGCGGAACGCCTTCGCGCAGCCGTACGCGATGGAATGCTCGTTGGCGATGCCGGTGACGAGCGCCTTCGCGCCCTTCAGCACGGGCTGTGGCACGGTGAGCGTCATGCGGATGCTCCTTCGATCAACGTCAATGCGTGACGCGCGATCATCAGTTCCTCGTTGGTCGGAATCACCCACGCGCTCACCTTGCTCGACGCCGCGCTGATGCGCGGGCCGCCGCTCTCGTTGGCTTGCGCATCGAGTCCGATGCCCCACCATGCCGCCTGCTCGCACACGCGCTGTCGTATCTCTTTCGAATGCTCGCCGATGCCCGCCGTGAACACGATGGCATCGAGCCCTTGCAGCGCGGCGCTCATCGAGCCGATCTCGCGGGCGATGCGATACACGTAGAGATCGACGGCGAAACGCGCGCGTTCGTCGCTGCTCGCGAGGAGCGCACGCATGTCGCCCGAGATGCCGGACACGCCCAGCAAGCCCGAGCGGCGATACAGCAGGTCTTCGATCTCGCGTGCGTTCATGCCGAGCTCGTCGAGCAGATACAGGATCACGCCCGGATCGAGATTGCCGCAGCGCGTGCCCATCATGAGGCCGTCGACGGCGGTGAAGCCCATCGTGCTCGCGACGCTCTTGCCCGCGTGCATCGCGCACAGGCTCGCGCCGTTGCCCAGATGCGCGACGACCGTGCGTCCGCTCGCCGCCTCGGGCGCGATATCCGGCAACGCGTTCGCGATGTATTCGTACGAGAGGCCATGAAAGCCATAGCGCCGCACGCCGTTCTTCGTGATCGATTCGGGCAGCGCGAACGCCTGCGCGAGCGGCGCCTGCGTCGCGTGAAACGCCGTATCGAAGCAGGCGACTTGCGGCAGGCCCGGATTGCGCTCGGCGATGATGCGGATCGGCTTGATATTGTGCGGCTGATGCAGCGGCGCGAGCGGCGTGAGCTTGTCGAGTTCGTCGAGCACTTCGGGGCTCGTCAGCACGGGCTTCGTGAAATGCGCGCCGCCATGCACGACGCGATGCCCCACGCCGATCAGATGATGCCCCGCGCCATGCCCGCGCAGGAACGCGCCGAGATGCGCGATGGCTTCGGCATGTTCGAGCCTGACGCCTTCGCCCCATGCATGCTCGCCGGTCTTTTCGCCGCTCGCATTGAACGCGACGAAATGCGGCGAGCTGAAGAGCCCTTCCACTTGTCCGTGCATGACGAGTTCGAGCGCCTTGCCTTCGACATCGAACGCGCTGAACTTGATGCTCGATGAACCCGCGTTGAGAACCAGAATGACGTCGGCCATGATTTACCCCGCCACCTGCGCTTCTTCGCGGCGTTTCGACGCCACGAGCGATGCGATGGCGCACGACGCGAGCCGCGATTGCAGCGAATCGGCGCGGCTCGTCAGGATGATCGGTACACGCGCGCCGAGCACGATGCCCGCCGCATCCGCGCCCGCCAGAAACGAGAGGCTCTTCGCGAGCATGTTGCCCGCTTCGAGATCCGGCACGATCAGCACGTTCGCGCGCCCCGCGACGGGCGAATCGATCTTCTTCGTCTTCGCCGCTTCGAGATCGATCGCGTTGTCGAGCGCGAGCGGGCCATCGACGAGCGCGCCGGTGATCTGATGGCGATCCACCATCTTGCAGAGTGCGGCTGCCTCCAGCGTCGACGGCACTTTCGGGTTGACCGTTTCCATCGCCGAGAGGATCGCGACCCGGACCTCTTCGAGACGCAGCGCGTGGCCGAGATCGATCGCGTTCTGCACGATATCGACCTTGTCGGCGAGCGTCGGCGCGATATTGATCGCGGCGTCGCTGATGATGAGCACGTTCTCGTGGCCCGGCACATCCATGATGAAGCAGTGCGACACGCGACGCTGCGTGCGCAGGCCGCCTTCGCGTTTCACGACGGCGGCCATGACTTCGTCGGTGTGCAGGCTGCCTTTCATGAGCGCTTCGGCTTTCGCCTCGCGCACGAGTTCCACCGCCTTTTCCGCGGACGCGTGACTGTGCGGCGCATCGACGATCGGCAAGCCCGCGATGTTCAGCCCGCATTCCTCCGCGACCTCGCGGATGCGCTCGCGCGGCCCGACGAGAAGCGGCGAGATCAGGCCCATCTCGTGCGCCTTGACTGCGCTTTCCAGCGATGTCCGGTCGCACGGATGCACAACCGCCACCACGAGCGGCGGCAGCGTCCTGCAAACCTCGATGAGCCGTTCATACTTCTCGTGCGTATGATTCATACCGCCTCCGTGTGAACGTGCGATGCGCCGCCCAAGCCTCAGTGCGCGGGCGCGGAACGTCTCGGCGCGCGCGCGGCCTTGACGGGCAGCGCCGCGCGAATGCGCGCGAGCATCTCGTGCTGCGCCGCCGTCGGCTCGAAGCCTTGCATGCGGCTATCCGCGTGCAGCTTGTCGAACAGGGTGAGGAGCTTCTTGCGGTCGTCGTTATCGTCGAGCAGATCGGGCAAGGTCGAGAGCGCCTGTTCCGGCTCGTAGCGCACGACGATTTCCTGTTCGCCGCGAATACGCCGCCATTCATCGCGCGGCATCTGCGGCAGATATTCCGCGTAGTCGGCCGCGAGCGTCTGACGCAGGACCATGCGCGTGAGCGGCAGCGGCTCGTCATGCCGCATCAGCAGGCACGCGACGCGCGCGACGGCCTCCGCATATCCGCCGTGCCCGATCGATGCGAGCGCTTCCTGGACGAAAGGCAGCTCGCGCGGATCGGCGACATGCTCGCGGGGCTCGTGCTGTTGCGCGGGATGCGCCGAGAACATGTTGCCGTAGACGGAGAAGAACATCGCTTCGGTCGCCGCATCGCGCATCGCCCGATAGAAATCGAGGCTCGCACTGATCATGTCGGAGCCGCAATGCTCCGCACGGCGCAGCGGTTCGTCTGCGGCGGCGGGCTTGCGCGCGGCTCTGACCGCATCCGCCGCGGGGCCGAGCCATGCGAGCCACGGGTTGTAATCCGAGAACATCCAGCGTTGCGCGCGCAATGGATGAAACGCGCGCAGCATGCTCGCGGTGGTGTCGTTGGCCATCGCCTGCACGAAGGGCTGCGCGAACAGTTCATAGGCGCGCTGATTGAAATCCGATACCTGCTTCACCGCTTCGAACGGCAACTCGTCCACGCGTTCGAAGCGGTTGAAGCGCGCCGTCACGTCTTCCAGGCGGCGCTCGTGAAAGCTCACGTCGTATTCGGTCTTGCCGCCTTCGCCCTTGCGTTCCGCGATCTCCATGCCGTACAGACCCGGCGGAAACGACTCGATCGCCTCCAGCACCGATGCGATCTGCGTGTATTCCTTCTTCGCGACCTTGCCGCTCACGAAGATGCCCAAGTGCCCGATGCTCTTGTGCATCAGCCCGACGATCACCTGTCCGCGCGCCTTGATCTCGTCCGTGCTGCCGTAGATATCCGCGACCCAGTTGAACGCCTGTTGCGGCGGCGTGATGTTGTCGCCCATCGAAGCGAAGAGAATGATCGGCGACTTGATCGCGCGCAGATCGAAGGACGCGCCCGACACGCCGCTCACTTCACCCGACCATAGCTTGTTGCCGACGAAGAGATTGCGCGTGATCCATTCGATCTCTTCGCGGTTCATCAGGTAATAGCCGCCCCACCAGCGTTCGAAGTCGAGAAAGCGCGGAGGCTCGGTGTCGATGTTGGCGAACAGCGTGTAGTACTTGTCCCAGAAGCTGTTCGCGGGATTCAGGTTCTCGAAGTTCTCGACGAGATACGCGCCGTCGAACTTGCCGTTGCCGAGGTCCGCCGTCAGCGACGCGAGCCAGGTGCCGCCCAGCATGCCGCCCGAATAGCGCATCGGGTTGTCGCCCTCGCCTTCGCTCCATGCGCCGCTCCAGTACGACATCGGCGCGCCGTTGATGACGAGCGGGCCGGTATCGTCGGGCTGCGAGCTTGCGAGCATCATCGCGGCCCAGCCGCCCTGACAGTTGCCGACGATCGCGGGCTTCGCGCTGTCGGGATGCAGCTCGCGCACGTGCCTGACGAACTGCTGCTCGGCCGCGCACACGTCGAGCAGCGTCTGGCCCGGCTGCGGGTCGCGGAAGAACGTGACGAAGTACACCGGATGACCCGCGCGCAACGCGACGCCCACTTGCGAATCGTCCTTGAAACCGCCGATGCCGGGACCGTGCCCCGCGCGCGGATCGATGATGAGATAGGGACGCTTCAGCGGATCGATGATCACGCCCTCGGGCGGCACGATGCGCAAGAGCGCATAGTTCACGGGCCGCGCGAAGGTGCGGCCATCGATCAGCATTTCATGCGCGAAATGCAGCACCGGTTCGAGACCGCGCTTCGTCTGCTCGATGAAATTGTTGCCGCGCTGACGCAGCGTGTCCCAGAAGAGAATCGAGCGCTGCATGAGATCGAGCGCGTAACCGTAGCCGTTGAAATGATCCGCGTTGCCGTTGCCGACAAGACGCGTGCCCGCATCGTGTGCGCGCTCGCTGAACTGCTGTTGCGCCAGTTCAGCGCGCTTCTGGAACACGCGCGCGACTTTATCCGCGATTTCCTGGCTGCGCGCCAGTTGATCTGCATACGGCATGACGTGACCTCCGCGAAGAGAACGTGCAAGGGATGGCGCTGAAAGCGGATGCATCGGCCGGCGAGACGAAAGCATGGACCGAAGACTTGAATACCATCATTAAAATATATGCGCAATGTGCGACAGGGAAGTGGCAAATAGGGGCGGCTCAACGTCGCGCGCCGGCGTCGCCATCGGATGAAGCAATCTCCTGATACTTCATCACGACATGTTCGAGGTTGTAGAACATGCGTGTTTCGCCGAGCCGTTCACCGAGCGGCGAGCGCCGCACCGCCGCGAGCACGCCCGGATTCAGGCCCGCGAGCCACAGCGTGGTGCCGCTCGCGGCGAGGCGCTCGTCCGCTTCGATCATCATCTTGAGCGCGGTGTATTCGACATCGAAAACACGGCTCAGGTCCAGCACGACGATTTTCGCGCCGGACTCGCGCACGAGCGGCCGGATCTTTTCGGCGACACGTTGCGCATTGGCGAAGAATATCCGTCCCTCCGGACGCAGGAGCAACATGCCGGGAAACGCTTCGTCGTCGGGATGTTTCGACGAATCGCGGCGGAACACGTTCGTGCCCGGCATCCGCTTGAGCGCATACACCGGCGGATTCGACACCTGATGCGCGAGCGCGAAGAGCGACACGACGATCGCGACCACGATGCCCTCCAGCGTGCCCAGCAGCACGACGCCCGCGCATGCCGTCAGCGCCCAGACGAACTCGGTGCGGCGAATCTTCAGGATCGCGCGGAACTCGGCGGGGCTGAAAAGCCCGATGGAATAGAACACGACGACGGCGGCGAGCGTTGCGTGCGGCATCAACGCCATCAGCGGTGCGAACAGCAGCATCACGGCGAGCGCGATCAGCGCCGTCACGAGTCCCGCGAGTTGCGTGCGAGCGCCCGCCTGCCGGTTCACGGCCGTCTGGCTCGTGCCGCCACCCGCGACCATCGCGCCGAGCAATGCGCCGCCCGCGTTCGCGAGGCCGGTCGCGAGCAGTTCGCGGTTGGCGTCGGGCACCGGCTCGTCGTTGCGCGCGAATGCGCGTGCCGCCGCGATGCTTTCGGTGAAGCTCATCAGCGCGATGCCGAGCGCGTCCGGCCACAGCTTCAGCGCGAGCGCCAGATCCGGCTTTGTCCACGACGGCAAGCCCGCGGGCACCGCGCCGACCGTTTCGACGCCATGCGCGCGCAGATCGAGGACGGCCACCGCGATGATCGCCGCCGCGACGACGAACAGCGGCGCCGGCGCGCGCGGCACGAAGCGTTCGAGCAGCACCAGCGCGGCGAGCGTCAGCACCGCGAGCGCGAGCGTGCTCGCCGAGAAATGCGGCAAACTCGCGACGAACGCGCCCGCGTTATGAAAGAACGAGCCTTTCGGATAGTGGATGCCGAACAGCTTCGGCAACTGATCCATGACAATGACGATCGCCACGCCCGCCTTGAAGCCGACGAGCACCGGCTCGGAAATGAAGTTCGCGACGAAGCCGAGGCGCAGGCACGCCGCCGCGACGAGCATCGCGCCGACGAGCATCGTAAGCGTGGCGCTGGCGACGGCGAGCGCGTGCGCGTCGTCGCTCCCGACCGTCATGCTCAGCGCGTTCGCGGCGAGAATCGCGAGCGTGGTCGTCGTGCTGACGGAAAGCGCGCGCGACGATCCGGTGAACGCGTAGACAATCATCGGCACGCATGCCGTATAGAGACCGACCTGAACCGGGAGGCCGGCGATCGTCGCGTAGGCGAGCGCCTTCGGGATGACGACGGCCGCCGCCGTCAGGCCCGCGAGCGTATCGGCGCGCGCCCATCGTTTCTCGTAATGAAACAGCCATTCGGCAGCGATGGGCGCGCGTGGCGGCATGTCGATATCCGTGCGCCGATATCGCGCTCAGAAGCGCTCGGGCACGTAACGCAGCGGCCGGTCGCTCTCGCGATAGCCTTCCGCCTTCTGGCGCTTGGGCAGCTTCACCTTTTCCCGCGGCACCGTCGTGTAGGGAATGCTCGCCAGCAAATGGCTGATCAGGTTGAGGCGCGCACGGCGCTTGTCGTCGGAGCGCACGACGTACCACGGCGCGAGATCGGTGTCGGTCGCTTCGAACATGTCGTCGCGGGCGCGCGAATAGTCGTACCAGCGGCTGTACGAGCGCAGGTCCATCGGCGAAAGCTTCCAGATCTTGCGCTCGTCGTGGATGCGCTCTTCGAGACGCCGCGTCTGTTCGTCCTGGCCGACTTCGAGCCAGTATTTGAGCAGGATGATGCCCGAGTCGATGATCGCGCGCTCCACGAGCGGCACACCTTTCAGGAAGGTGGTCGCCTGCTCGTCGGTGCAGAAGCCCATCACGCGTTCGACGCCCGCGCGGTTGTACCAGCTCCGGTCGAACAGCGTGATTTCACCCGCGGCGGGCAGATGCGGCAGATAGCGCTGCACGTACATCTGCGACTTCTCGCGCTCGGTGGGCGCGGGCAGCGCGATCACGCGGAAGATGCGCGGACTCACGCGCTCGGTGATCGCCTTGATCGTGCCGCCCTTACCCGCGCCGTCGCGCCCTTCGAACACGATACAGACCTTCGCGCCCGTATAGACGGCCCATTCCTGCAGCCTGACGAGCTCGGCGTGCAGACGCGCAAGCTCCTTCTCGTACTGTTTCCGGCTCAGGCGCTCATGCACGCTCGCGCCTTCGCGCACGCCCCGCGTTTCGCTGACAGCCTTGTCTTCTTTCAATGCTGGCTCCCCATGTGGTCCATCAGGTTTCGTTGCGCTCGGGCACAACCTGCACCATGAGCGTGCGATTTTTCCAGAACATGTTGTGGATGCGCGGCTGAAACGTGCGCAGCACGTGCGGCTCGACCTTATCGAAAGTCACGACCGCGGCCGGATGTTCCCCGGTGCCGGGCACGCGCTGAATCGAATCGTACGGAGGAAAGCCGTAATTGCAGAGAAACTGCCGAATTTCGTCGTCGGTCGTGGACTCGTCTACATTGCCTATCCAGAGGTCACCCATTGCAAAGTTCTCCGTTGAGTTCTGTGATGCTTCTATAGCCTAGTACACGAACGGCCGGTCAGGTCGATCGATCGCGCTTTCCCGATCTGCGCTGCGCGAGCGGATTCAACGCGACAACGAAGATCACAATGCCGATGCCGAGCGCCCACATGCCGTAGCGGAATTCGGGCTTGATGTCATACAGCACGCCGTGCATCGTGAAGTAAAGGCCGGCGAGCCAGATGAACACGCCGATCGAGGCAACCACCATGCGCGGCTCGTTCAGTCTCATCGATGTCTCCCGATACATTGCGCGGAATGATTTCAGTTTAGGACGTATGTACGCGCGCGTATGCATCGGGCTTGGCGCGCGGCCATCGTTAGACTACATTCTCTGCTTGTGACCGTGGGATCGGTCAACGGCTCCGCGCATGCAATGACGCATCGGCGGAGCGGCCGAATGCAACGTACGACCAACCAGCCGTTCAACGTCCGGGCGCTGCGCACATGCGAAAGCCGATCCTGTCTTCGAGCCGGTTGCGCAACTTTGCGGCGCTCGTCCTGCTCGCCGTCGCGCCTGCCATCGCGCACGCGCAGGCCGCGCCGGAAAGAGCCGTCGTCGGCACCAACGTCAAGAACTACGCGAACGCCGTGCTCGCGATCATGTCGTACACCGCGGTGCCGGACGTCACGACGAGTTCGCTCTCCATCAACAGCGGCGCGAGCGGCAATCCGGGCTTCGGCCAGACGCAGCTCGGCGGCGGCTTTACCCTCAGCCGGTCGTTTCCGCTCTATCTCGAAGGCACCGTCGCGTACAGCCGTTACGATCCGACCTTCATCGCGACCGACGGCAATCAGCAACGCCCGGTGCCGGCGAAATGGAACACGCTCAGCACGACCATCGGCATCGGCTGGGATTTCCCGATCACCGACGAGCTTCGCCTGCGGCCGATCCTCAACGGCATGGTCGGCCGCGTGGCAAGCGATCTGCGTGTCGCACAGACCGTGTTCAACCATGTCGCCAACACCAATCTCCAGTTCCTCGAAGACGGCGCGCTTAACGCGTACGGCCTCGGCGGCTCGCTGATGCTCGATCTGGAGCATTACCGCGAACACTACGAGATCGATGTCGAACTCCGCGCAACCGATATCTATCTGCGCAGTTTCGGCAGTTCGTCCGACGCGGTGCAGGGATCGGCGACCGCGCAGCAATTCAGCCTGTGGGCGCGCTGGCGTGCGCCCACAGGCTTTGCCGCGCTCGACCGGCCGGTGCGCTACGTGCTCGAAACCGCGTACTCGCATTACTTCGGCGACAGCGCCGGCGTGCTCGGCTTCAACGATCTGACGTCGCTCGGCGTGGGCCTCGAACTCGACAGCAGCAGATATCCCGTCGTCATCACGCGCACGCGGGCGATGGTGCGCTACGTGTTCGGCCACAACGTGCACGGCGTGTCGTTCGGCTTCGCCGTCAGCTTCTAGCGCGCCGGGTCAGAGCACGTTGCGCTGGCTCGGATCGTATTTCGGGTCCGGCTGCTTCTGCGTCTGCCTGAGGACGCCCTGAGCGTCGAAATAAAAATGAAACAGCATGTGGTCGATGTTGTTCTGCGTGTACCGATACGACCACACCTCCCGATCCATGCGCTTGAAATACGCCGTCTCGAACGGACGGCCGAATGCGATCAGCACGTCGTTGCGCGTCCATTTGTTGACTTCGGCCCGATAGAACTCGTTTTCCTGAAGCACTTGCCGGACACTGACCGTATTGCCTGCCGCATCGAGATCCACGGCGGTGGTCGTCGATCCCATCGGCTGCGTGGGCCACATGAGGCGCTTGCCGCCGTTGGGCAGGTCGTAGGTTTCCTTGGGCGGTCCGAGCTTCGCGACGATCGCCTGCTGGTCCATGCCGGGCTGCACGCGCTGTTCGGGCTGCGCGCAGCCGGCGAGCGCGACGGCGACGATGCACACGCCCTGCGTCAACGTAAATGCGACGCGTCTTTTCATTGGGTCTCTCCCGCGTTTGCGCTTATTTCGTCGTGGCGGGCTCCACGGAGATCGCGAGCGCTTCCGTATAGACCGCCTTCACCTGATCGCCCTTTTTCACGCGCTTCAGGCGTTCCGGGTCCTGCACGTGCAAGTCCACGATCTGGCCGCGCGGCCCGCGCAACGTGACGATCTTCGCTTGACGATCGACGCCGATCACATCCGCGATGACCGTCACCTCGCGGCCTAACTCGCCACCCGGCTTCGCACCGCGCGGCGCCCGTTCGGCGGTATCGTTCTCCGAGCGCGACGGCTGTGTTTTCTTGTCGACGAGACTCAGCGTCAGGGATTCGCGATACTGCGTCGTCACGACATCGCCGAGCGCGAGCTGATCGAAGTTGCGCGCCTCGTTCGTCACTTCGAGCTCGATCACCTTGCCCGCCTGCGTTTTCAGCGTGACGGTGCGCGTCGCCGGATCGATGCCGACGATCGTCGCCGTGACCTTCACGACGCCCTGCACCGTGGCGCTGTTCGCATCGCGCGTGACGGTCACGTCGTTTTCGGGCTCGGCGGATAGCGCGCTTGCGGAGATCGCAAGGCACGACAAGACAACGAAGCTCATGCGCTTCATGATCGCGCTCCTTGTTCTAGTTGCGCCCCACGACGTTACTGGATCGAGTAACCGCGTCCCTGCATGCACGCCGCCCACGCACGATAGTACGTGGACATCGCGCCCTGGCTCTGCGCTTGCGCATTCGACTGCTGCGCGCGTTTCTCCTGTCGCGCACGCGCGCCGCCCGCCATCGTGCCCGTTACCGCGCCGATGGCCGCGCCCTTGCCCGCATCGCCCGCGATCGCGCCGATCGCCGCACCGCCCGCCGCGCCGCGCGCCGCGCCGCCCACGCGCTGGCCGCCACCCACGGCGGCGCCGCCTTGCGGTGGCGGCGCCGCCGATGCGGTCGCCGGGTCGATGCCCGTGTTGCTCTTCGCCCAGCTATAGCACGCGCCGTCGTCGTTTTGCTGTTGCTGCGCACTCTGACCTTTGGACGGGTAAGCGATCGGCTTGGTCTGCGCAACGGCATCGAGCGCCATCACGGCGATCGCGATGGCGCAACCCGCACGCAATCTGTTTGCATTCATGGCGACTCCTTGCTTTGGTTCGGGCGATTCGAGAGCATGCGTCGGATCGGATTCGCGAGCGGTTGCGCGGACGCACCGCAATTCTTTTGATACACGACACCGTGGTTGTTCGCAATGAATGTCATCGCGAAAGCGGCTCTCGCATGCTTTCCGTGTTTCGTGAGGATGTGAAATACGCCTGTCGACAGGCTGTGCTGCGGTGTGGATGACTTCGGGATTCGGTGGCGGCGATTCCGGCCTTGGGAACCGATTGACTTCTCGAAGATATGCGAACCTTTCATCGATTGCAAGAATGGTGGCGTAGGTGTTTATTTCGATCATTCGTCGCACACTTCGCGCTATTAACTACCCGCCTAAAGCGATGATCGCCATCGTCAGGAGCACGCCCAGCGCCATCATCGAAACCCCTGCTTTCCAGCCCTTCCAGCCCGCATAGCCGCCCAGCGCGAAGCCGCAGAAGAACAGCATCGCGAGCGTCAGCACGCGCGAAATCAGCAAGGCCGTAGGCACATGCCTGACGAGCACAAAAGGCGCGGCGACAGGAAAGGTCGACAGCACGATGATGATGAAAATGCCCAGCGCCGCGAGAAAGTCGTCGCGCACGAAACGCGCATGCTCGGGCAGGCTGCCGCTTGCGGCGATGCGCCTGCGGATGGATTCGAGATCGGCGTCGGAGACGAACGGGTCGAGTGCCGCGGACAGGCGCTCGCGCAACGCGCGCACGCCCGCCGCCGCATCGGGCTCGCGATGTATGGCGAGCGCGAGCGCATGCCTGCGCGCGCGGTTCGCGATCGTGCGCACGAGATACATGACGGCATCGGCGAGACCCCACGCGAGATTGCAGCCGATGGCCGTGTACAGCATCTTGTGCCCCGCGGCCTCGCCGCCCGTCGCCGCCGATACCGTGCCGACGAACGTCAACGCCATGAACAGGCCGAAGCATAGTTCCGACACGCGATCCACAGTGTCGAGCACGGGCTCGCGCGCGCGTTCTTTCGGCGACTCTCCGGTGGTCATCGGCACGCGCCGCTATTTGACCTTCACCTCGTTTTCCAGAGGCGCGTTCTTTTCGAAAGCCGTAATGCTCTGCAGCGTGGTTTCGCAGATCGTCGTCAATGCTTCGCGGGTCAGATAAGCCTGATGTCCCGTCACGATGACATTCGGGAACGAGACGAGCCGCTGGAAAATGTCGTCGGTGATGATTTCGCTCGACAGATCGCGGAAGAAGAGATCCGCTTCCTGTTCGTACACATCGATCGCGAGACCGCCGAGCTGGCCGGTTTTGAGCGCCTCGATGACGGCTTCCGTGTCGATCAGCGCGCCGCGGCTCGTGTTGACGAGCAGCGCGCCGCGCTTTGCACGCCTGAGCGACTCGGAATTGATGATGTGATGCGTCTGCGGCGTCAGCGGACAGAACAGCGCGACGATATCCGCGCGCTCGCCGATCTCGCCGGGCGTCGCATAGTGCAGCCCCAGCGCCTCGAATTGTTTCGACGGATACGGATCGTAGCCGATCACATTGCAGCCGAAGCCCTGCATGATCTTCGCGAAGACGCAGCCGATCTTGCCCGTGCCCACGACAGCCACCGTCTTGCCGTACAGATCGAAGCCGATGAGGCCGTCGAGCGAGAAGTTCGAATCGCGCGTGCGGTTGTACGCGCGATGCACCTTGCGATTGATCGCGAGCAAGAGCGCAACCGCGTGTTCCGCCACCGAGTTCGGCGAGTAATTGACGACGCGAACGACCCTGATGCCGAGCTTCGCGGCGGCCGCGAGATCGACATTATTGAAGCCCGTGCAGCGCAGCGCGACCAGACGCGTGCCGCCCTTGTGCAGCGCTTCGAGCACCTCGGCGTCCGCCTTGTCATTGACAAAGATGCAGACGGCGCCATAGCCCGCCGCGAGTTCGACCGTGTCCATATCGAGCGACATGTCGTGGTATCTGAGCTTATGCTTCTCGATCTTGTTTGCTTCGTCGAGATACTCACGCTCGTAGGGCGTCGAGCTGTAGATCGCCACTTCCATGATGCGCTCCTTCAGATTTTGATGGCATGGTGACGCAAGGTCTAACCCGCGGCAAGCGATATGGCAATCTGCACGAAAAGCACTTTGACGATGGTCATCGACGGGAAAATCATCGCGTACATGATGTCGGGCTGATCCGTCGGCGCGACGCGATTGGCGAACGCGAGGATCGCCGGATTGCCGGTCGCGCCGCAGATCACGCCGATCGACGTATCGAAGGGCAGCTTGAAGATCCACAGGCAGCACGCCGCCGTGACGCTCACGAGAACCAGCAGCGTGATCACACCGTAGACCAGCAGGATCGGCCCGGCCGTGGCCACGGTCGCGACGAACTTCGGCCCGCAGGAGATGCCCACTTGCGCGAGGAAGATCGTGAGGCCGAGGTTGCGCAGCACGAGATTCGCCGACAGCGGCATCACCCAGACGAACGGCCCGTTGCGCCGCGCCTTGCCGAGACACAGCGCGACCAGCAGCAATGCGGCGAGCCCGAGGCTGAACGCGCCGATGCCGGGAACCGGCAGCGGAATCGCGCCGACGAGCAGGCCGAGCGCCGCGCCGATCCCGAGGCAGATGAAGCTCAGGTCGGCCGTGCCCTTGATCGAATCGCCGAAGAACGTGCGCATCGTCGCCTGATGCGCACGATTGACGAGCAGGCCGACCCGGTCGCCCGCTTCGAGGATCAGATCGGGCGTCGAGACCATGTCGGCGTCGCCGCGGCGCACGTGCGCGACCGCGCAGTTCACGCCGTCGGGGAAGCGGATATCGCCGAGCGCCATGCCGACGACCGCCGGATTCGACGCGAACACGCGCATGTAGTCGAGGTCTTCGCGATGGCTCGCCATGCGTCCCGGCTGCAATTCGCCGCACAGCGCGGTGGCTTCGTCGAGCAGACGCCGGTCGGTGGCGGTCGCGAGGAGCACGTCGTCGGCGCGCAGCGTGAAGTCGGCCGTGGGCAACTGATTGTGATGCGCGCGCCGCACCGCGGCGATCACCACGCCGGAAGGCAGGCGGCTCGCAAGCTCCGAGAGCTTCAGACCGAAGAGGCTCGCGTTTCTCAGCGCGATCTCCGCCGTTTCGATCAGCTTCGCCGGCGGTTTCTGGATCTTTACCTTCAGCGTGACGTTGAGCAGGTAAATGAAGAGGATCGGACCGGCGACGCCGAACGGATACGAGATGCTGTAGGCCACGGCGGCATCGTTGCTTTTCATCGATGCGATCGCGACCTGCAAACTCGCCGTGCTGGTGCCGCTGCCGGCGAACATGCCGAGCGCATCGGCGAGCGAGATGCCGAAGTGAATGAGGCCGCAGGCGACCAGCCCCGAGACGACCACGCCGATGCATGCGGCCAGGTTCGCCTTCACGCCATCGCGGCTGGTGAGCCCGCGAAAGAACTGCGCGCCGTATTGAATGCCGATGCCATAGAGAAACAGCAGCAGCCCGAGTGTGCCGAGCAAGGGCGGCGGCGCGGACTTCGGCGCAAATGCGCCGATCGCGAGCCCGACGAACAGCACCGCGCCGGAACCGAGCGCCACGCCCTTGATATTGATCTCGCCGATCAGATACCCCAGCGCGATCGTCAGGAAGAGCGCGAACAGCGACTGATTCTCGAGAAAGGCCCTGACTGCATCCATGCCGCCTCCTGTGGGTGGACAAAGCAACTCAGCAGTACACGAACATTAAAGGCGCTTTACTCCGCGCAGTCCAGCAACACCTTACATCAACGCGATTCGAGCACGACGACGCTGCGCGCGCCGACACGGCATGCAGCGCGTTCGATCGATGCCCTTTCGACATCGGCAACGATATCCCCCGGTGCTTGCGCTGCCGTGTCCACGATACGCCGCCAGCTTCCGCTATCGACCACAGGAAGAGCAATATCACGGGCGTCGTCGTTCATGTTGAAGACGATGTGCAGCATCGGCTCGCCCGCCGTCTGGCCCGCGAGCGTGAACGCCACGAGGCGCGCGCCGGGATCGTGCCACGCGGGCGCATCGAGCCGTTCGCCATGCCATGCTACATCGGCGTGCGTCTGCCCGTTCGACGGCTGCCCCGTCAGAAAACGCCGGCGGCGCAGACTCGCGTGACGCTTGCGCAGCGCGATCATCTCGCGCACGAAGCGCAGCATGTCGAGGGCGTCGCCGGAGAGTTGCCAGTCGATCCACGAGAGCGCGTTGTCCTGACAGAACGCGTTGTTGTTGCCGCGCTGGGTGCGCAGGATTTCGTCGCCGGCGAGGAGCATCGGCACGCCCTGGCTCAGGAGCAGAATCGCCATGAAGTTGCGCGCCTGTCGAAGCCGCATGCCGATGATCGCCGGGTCGTCGGTCTCGCCTTCCGCGCCGCAATTCCACGACAGATTGTCGTTGCTGCCGTCGCGGTTGTCCTCGCCATTCGCCTCGTTATGCTTCGCCTCGTAGCTGACGAGATCGCTCAGCGTGAAGCCATCGTGACAGGTCACGAAGTTGATGCTGTTCGCAGGCAGCCGGCCATCGTTCTGATAGAGGTCCGCGCTGCCCGCGATGCACGTGCACACCTCGCCCACGATGCCCGGATCGCCGCGCACGAAACGCCGGATCACATCGCGGTAACGCCCGTTCCATTCGGCCCACGTCATGCCCGGAAACGAGCCGACGTGATAGAGACCGCCCGCGTCCCATGCTTCCGCGATCAACGGCACGCGCGCGAGCACCGGCGATGCCTCCATCGCCCACGGTAAAGGTGGCGTGCGCAACAATTCGCCGTGCTCGCCGCGCACGAATACGCTCGCGAGATCGAAGCGGAATCCATCGACATCGAGCTCGCGAACCCAGTATTCGAGGCAGCGCATGATGAACGCCGACACCAGCGGATGATTGCAGTTGAGCGTATTGCCGCAGCCGGTGTAGTCGCGATAAAGCCGCGCATCGTTCGAATCGATCTGATAGAACGCCTCGTTGGCGAAGACCTTGAAATGGATCACCGGTCCGTTCTTGCCCGCCTCGGACGTGTGATTGAACACGACATCGAGCAATACGCGAATGCCCGCCGCGTGCAAGGCATCGACGAATTCGCGGAACTCCTGCGGCGCTCGCGCGGGCTCCACGCAATAGCGCGGATGCGGGCTGTAGAAGCTGTGCGTGCTGTAGCCCCAGTAGTTGGAAAGGCCACGGGCCGCGGCGAACGGCGGAATGTCCTGTTCATCGAAGGCCATCACCGGCAACAGTTCGACGTGCGTGACGCCGAGCGCCTTCAGATAAGGGATTTTCTCAATGAGACCCGCGAACGTGCCGGGATGGCGCACGCCGCTCGACGGATGCCGCGTGAAGCCGCCCACATGCAGCTCGTAGATGATCGCGTCGTCGAGCGTGCGGATCTCGATGTCGTCGTCGGCGCGGTCGAGCGGCGCCGTGACGATGCCCCTGAGCGATGCGTGACCGGCCGCGTGCGCATCGGCGGCATGCTGACGGCGATAGAAGCGGTCGCTCACGCCGCGCGCGTGCGGATCGAGCAGTTCCTTGCGGCTCGCGTGTTCGTCGCTCATCTGCGGCACGCCGAGCGGGCCATATGCGCGCCACGTATAGCAGCAGCGCAACGGAAGATCCTCGACGAACACATGCCAGAAGAGATACGTGCGGTTCGCCTCGCTCGTCAGCGCGACGACCTGAAACGGCTCGGCGCTCTCCTCCGATGCGTACAGCAGCAGTTCCACACGCGTCGCGCGCCGGCAGAACGCGCAGAAGTTCACGCCGCCCGGCACGACCGTGGCGCCGAGCGGAAAGCGCGAGCCCGGCTGCGTGCGATAGCTTTCCTGGGCGTGCGCGTCAGGACTGGGCAAGATCGATCCTCACGGGACGCGTCTTCCAGATGCGCTCGCAATACTCGCCGATCGCGCGGTCCGACGAGAACTTGCCCGAGCGCGCCGTATTCATGATCGACATGCGTGTCCATTGCCGCGCGTCGCGCCATGCTTCGCTCACGCGGTCCTGACACGCGACGTAATCGGCGAAATCGGGGAGCACGAGGAAGGGATCGTGTTGCAGCAGGTTATCGAGCAGCGGGCGGAACATCTCCCTGTCGCCGCGCGAGAAGCGGCCTTGCGCGATCTGATCGAGCGCATCGCGCAAGTCGTCGTTCTGTTGCGCGTAATCCGTGGGGCGATATCCGGTGCGTTTCAACTCGTCCACTTGTTGCGCGGTGAGGCCGAAGAGGAAGAAGTTCTCCGCGCCCGCTTCCTCGCGAATCTCCACGTTCGCGCCGTCCAATGTGCCGATCGTCAGCGCGCCGTTGATCATGAACTTCATGTTGCCGGTGCCCGATGCTTCCTTGCCCGCCGTCGATATCTGCTCGGAGAGGTCCGCGGCGGGATAGATCCAGTGCCCGTTCTTCACGTTGAAGTCCGGATAAAAGACCACTTTCATGCGGCCTCTGATGCTCGCATCGTTGTTCACGACTTCCGCGATGCCGTTGATCAAGCGGATGATGAGCTTCGCCATCGCATAGCCCGGCGCGGCCTTTCCGCCGAAGATGAAGCAGCGCGAGGCCGCATCGGAATCCGGATTACGGCACAGGCGTCTATACAGCGTGATGATGTACAGCGCATTCAGATGCTGACGCTTGTATTCGTGAATGCGTTTCACCTGGATATCGAAAAGCGCAGCCGGATCGACGTCGATGCCGGTCGAGGTCCGGATGCGCGCCGCGAGCGCGGTCTTGTTGTCGCGCCGTATCGCGCGCCATGCTTCCTGGAAGGCGGCATCGTCGGCGTGGGCCGCGAGCGCATCGAGACGTGCGAGATCGCTGCGCCAGCCATCGCCGATGGTCTTGTCGAGCAGACGCGCGAGCCCCGGATTGCTCAGCATCAGAAAGCGGCGCGGCGTGACGCCGTTCGTCACGTTAAGGAAATGCTCCGGGAACATGTCGGCGAAATCGCGCAGCACGGTCTGCTTCAGCAAGTCCGAATGCAGCGCCGCGACACCGTTGACCGCATGACTGCCGACCGTCGCGAGATTCGCCATGCGCACTTTCTTGTCGCCGGTTTCGTCGATCAGCGACATGCGCTTGACGCGCGCATCGTCGCCGGGATACTTGCGGCGCACATCGTCGAGAAAGCGGCGATTGATTTCGTAGATGATTTCGAGCGGACGCGGCAACAGGCTCTGAAAGAGCGGCAAGCCCCATGTTTCGAGCGCTTCGGGAAGAAGCGTGTGATTCGTATAAGCAAGCGTGCGCCGCGTGATGTCCCACGCGGCATCCCATGAAAGTCCACGCTCGTCGATGAGCAGACGCATCAGCTCCGCCACCGCGACGGAAGGATGTGTATCGTTGAGCTGCGCGGCGAAAAGGTCCGCGAAACGGTCGATCGACGTGCCCTTCGCATCCATCATGCGCAGCATGTCCTGAAGCGAGCATGAGACGAAAAAGTACTGCTGGGCGAGACGCAGGCGCTTGCCGGCTTCGGGCTCATCGTTCGGATAAAGCACTTTCGAGAGCGTCTCCGAGATGACCTTTTCCTCCACGGCCTCGTAGTATTCGCCCGCGTTGAAGTCCTGAAAGTCGAACGACTCGACCGCCTCGCTCTTCCACAGGCGCAGGATGTTGCAGGTATCGACGCGATAACCCTGCATCGGCATGTCGCACGCGACGCCCTTTACCTGCCGCCTCGGAATCCAGCGCACGCGCAGCCGGCCATCGGCATCCGTTTCGCTTTCCGTGTGTCCGGCGAAGGAAACGTAGTAGCTGACATCGGGGCGCACGATTTCCCACGGATTGCCTTTTTGCAGCCACTTGTCGGTGGTTTCGGCCTGCCAGCCGTCGCGGATCTCCTGATCGAAGATGCCGAACTCGTAGCGTATGCCGTAGCCGATTGCGGGAATCTGCAGCGTCGCGAGCGAGTCCAGATAGCACGCGGCAAGCCGTCCGAGGCCGCCGTTGCCGAGCCCCGGTTCTTCTTCGATGGCGAGCAGACTGTCGAGATCGTGGCCGAGCGCGTGCATCGCTTCGCGCGCTTCGGCTTCCATGTCGAGATTGAGCAGGTTATTGCCGAGTTGCGGGCCGATCAGGAATTCCGCCGAAAGATAGCAGGCGACCTTGATGTCCTTCGCCGCATAGGTCTTCATCGACGCGGCCCAGCGCGCGAGCATCCGGTCCCGCACGCTGTAGGCGAGCGCCATGTACCAGTCCTGCTGCGTCGCGATGTCGGGATAGCGCGCCTGACGGCAGATGAGATTCCTCACGACGTCATGCTGGAACGCATAGCCGGGTACGTCGCTCGCGGCGGCTCTGACGTTCGCGCCTGCATCGAATGCGGGTACATCGCTCATGGTCGCTCCCCGGTTCGGGTCATCACACTGAGCAAGAATATGTTAGGCGGCGGGGATTACAAGCGGCGCACGTCCGTTGCATCCTCAGGCGTCGAACGTCCCATTGTTTCCATTTGCGCAATCGACGCGCCGCGCAAGCGCTACTGCACGCCTTCCAGCAGCCCGAGCGCGAGGGCGCGACGCACCGCATGCTTGCGCGAACTCGCGTCGAGCTTGCCAAAGAGATTCTTCAGATGCCACTTGACGGTGCCTTCGCCGACCGCCGCCGCCAGCGCGATTTCCTTGTTGCTCAGATTGCGCGCGAGCAGTTCGAGTATCTCGCGCTCTTTCGGCGTGAGGATCACGCTCGGCAACGCGCGCGGGCCGCCCTCCCCGGAGCGCGGCGGCACGCGCACGACATGCGGCGGCACGACCGGCCGCTCGCCCGGATTCATGTCGCCGGCTTCGCTCAGGCGGCGCGCCCAGTCGGCGAGCGCCGGGTGCGCGTCGATCAGCACGCGCCCGAGGTGATACGTGCGCGCGAGGTTCAACGCTTCGAGAAACGGCGCGTGTCCGTCGCCGCTCGCGCGTTCCTGCGCGAACGCGCGCAAGGCCATCAGTTCGATGCGCTGGCGGCCGAGCTTCATCGTCGCGGCGATCTGCTCGGCCTGCGCGAGCGGTTCGAGCGCGGCCTGCCAGTCCTGACGCGCGAGCGCCGCGCCGCCGTGCGCCATCGACTGGAGCATGTGCATCGAGCGGCGCCAGATCGGTCCGCGCGCGGGCGCATGTTCATCGACGATCGCATCGATGCGCTCGACCAGCGCGTCGCAGGTCTGTGCGCGGTAGCGGCCCGCATGCGCGCTCACCTGCTCGGCAAGGCTCGTCGCGCACAAACGCGGCAGGTTGCGCGCGACGCCCATCGCGTGAAGCATTTCGAGCAGATCGAGCGCGCGATGCTCGTCGCCGCGCAAGGCCGCGATGCGCGCCGCCGTGCGATACGCGAGCATCACCGTCTCCGGCATCGCCGCGTGTTCGAGCACGTCGAGGCGATTGGCGAGCAGCGCGCCGGCCTCGTCGATGCGGTCGTCCTCGTAGGCGATCGACGCGCACGTCGCCGCGAACATGCACGTCAGCGGATGACGCCGGCCGAGATCCTCTTCGGCGCTCGCGAGCGCGGGCAGCAGCACGCTTTCGGCGAGCTTCACCTGCCCTTCCTGCAGCCACGTCAGGCCGACCATGTGATCGCCCCAGCGCACGACATAGCCGAGTCCCTTGCCGATCTGCGCGCGCGTCACGGCCTGCTGGAGCCTGCGCGCCTGCGCGGGTTCGCCGAGCAGCATCGCGCGCGCGGCGAGTCGGTTCGCGTGCGCCTGCGAGAGCCACGAATCCTTGGCGGGCGGCCTTTGCGCCCACGGCTCGAAGATCGCCACGAAACGGTCGGGATCGTCGGCGTACCAGGCGGCCGCGCTCGTGATCAGCGCGCATTCGTAGCGCAGGGCATCGTCGGCGCCGGGCGATGCGAGCACGCGCTGCACCTGCCGCTCCGCCTCGCGATGACGTTCGCCCAGCGCGAGCGCCCACGCGACGGCGAGGCACAGGCGCGGGCGCTGTTCCAGCTCGTCTTCCGGCAGGCGCTCCAGCCAGTCGAGCACGGTGCCGAGCTGGCCCTGCTTCACGGCATCGTGCAGCGAGCGCTCCGCGAGTTCGTAGGCGTGCTCGCGCTCGCCCGCCGCATGCGCGTGACGCGCCGCCTGTTCGAGCATGCCGCGCGCGCCGAGCCAGCGCGCCGCGCGCCGGTGCAGCGCCGCGCGCTCGTCGTCCGCGAGCGCGCCGAGCCGTGTCTGAAGCACATCGCGCGCGAGCGGATGCAGACGGCACCAGTCGCTTTCCTCCGCCGTGACGAAGACGGGCGTATCGCGCACGAGGCGCGCGAGGCGCTGCGGCGCATCGGCGGCGTCGGTCAGTTCGGCGCACAGCTCGGGATGCAGCACGTCCACGATGCTGATCTCGACCAGAAAGCGCTCGTCGTCCGATGACAGTTCGCTGAGCAGCGCCGCGACAAGCGGCTCGCGCAAGCCGCGCGGCCCCGCCGCGAGGTTGTCGAGCGCCGCGCGCGGGTCCTGGGCGCGCGCCATCGCGGTGAGCGCGAGTTGCAGGCCGAGCGGCCAGCCATCGGTGATTTCGAAGAGGCGCGCGCAGGCATCGGCATCCACGCGCGCGCCGAAACGCTGCGTGACGAGCGCGATGGTGTCGTCGACGCGAAAGCGCAGCGCCTCCGGACCGATGAGTTCCGCCTGCCCGTATGCGAGCAATTCCGCCGCCGGTTTGTCGAGCCCCTGCCGCCCCGCCGCCACGATGCGCAGATTCTGCGGCGCGTTGTGCATCACGTAATCGAGCATGCGCGCGCCC
This sequence comes from Caballeronia jiangsuensis, assembly GCF_046030135.1. Taxonomy (NCBI): domain Bacteria; kingdom Pseudomonadati; phylum Pseudomonadota; class Betaproteobacteria; order Burkholderiales; family Burkholderiaceae; genus Caballeronia; species Caballeronia jiangsuensis. The sequence goes on along the minus strand of NZ_JAQQDB010000002.1, from coordinate 129,015 downwards.
GAGGCGGGCAGCCGGTCCGCTTCATCGACGATCAGCACGACATCGAGCGACAACTGTGCGAGCTCGGCGAGCCAGGCGGTGGCGAGATCGAACGGGCCGGGCGCGCCCGCGCCTTCGGCGATGAGCCGCCCGAAGCCGGGACGCGCGCAGCCCGTGCGGATCGCGTGGACGAGCGCGCGCAGAAAGCGTTCGGCGTCGTCGCGGTCGTCGGCGAGCAGCCATGCGACGGCCGCGCCGCGCGCCAGAAACTCGCGCCGCCATTGCGCGAGCAGCGAGGTCTTGCCGTACCCCGCGCCCGCCTGCACGAGCACGATCTGGCTGCGGGCGCTTTCCGCGTTCAGGCGCGCACGCGCGAGCAGGCCCGACGGCGCGCGCGGCGCCATGGTCTTCAATACGAGTTCGGTGGATGGGGAGTCGGTGGGCATCGGATAATTTTTGTGATCAGCCTAGCATGGTTCGGATGGCGCACACGCGTCAAGCCCCCTCCCGACACGGGAGGGGCGCGCGAGCGATGCCCGCACTACGATGCATTCATCAGTGCAACCGCAAGCCGAAGGATTCACCATGTACCGACATCTGCTCGTGCCCATCGAACGCAGCGACGCGTGCGTCGAGGCGATCGGCCATGCGGCCGAGCTCGCGCGATCGCTCGGCGCCCGCATCACGTTCTTTTGCCCGCAGGCGGGCGCAAACGACGATGCGGCGCAGCATCGGCAAGCTGCTTCGCTGCTGGCCCGCGCCGAAGCCGCGGCCCGCGCGCAGGGCGTGCCGGCGTCGGTGCTGGCGGCGCTCGGCGGCGCGACGTCCGAAGGCGGCGGCGGGCAATCTGCACGCGAATACGACCTCGTGTGTATCGCGCACGGCGGCGCGGTGCCGCCCGTGCCCGGCGTCGCCGTGCTCGTGTGCCCGCGCGACGCGCGCCCGATGGTCGCGAAAGCGCTCGGCGCATTGCTCGACGTGCATCGCACGCGCTCGGATGCTTACGACGATGCGCTGCGCACGGCGCGGCCCGATGCACGCATCATCGAACGTCTTCGCGAAGCACATGGCGAAGAGCACGCGCTCACGATGGCATTGCGCGAGCGGACATCGTCGCTCGATGCCGAACTGGACGAACTCACACGCCTCGCCGGGCGCGAAGCCGACATGCTCGCGCGCGTCGCGAAATCCATCATGAACGACGAGCCCGTCGACCACACCCTGCATGCGTGCGCGCAGTTCGCGTGGGAACGCATGGGACGCATCGAAGGCGTCGTGCTGCCCGCTGCGCGCCGTTATCTGCGCGACGAAGACTGGAGCGCGCTCGCAGAAAACGCGCGCTGAAACGCAGCACCACTTTCGTGACCGACAAGGATATTCATCGCATGAACGCATCACCGAACGCGCCGACGATTCTCATGGTTCCCGGCCTGCGCGATCACGTCGAGGATCACTGGCAGACGCATTTCGCGAAGGCGCATCCGAACGTGCGCACCGTGCCGCCGCTGCAACGCGACAAGCTCGATCGCAGCGCGCGCGTCGCCGCGCTCGACGCGGAGTTGTCGCATATCACGGGGCCGGTCGTGCTCGTCGCGCACAGCGCAGGCGTGATGATCACGGTGCACTGGGCGCAGCGCCAGCGGCGCGAGATTCAGGGCGCGCTCTTCGTCACGCCGCCCGATTTCGATGCGCCGCTGCCCGAAGGCTATCCGACGCTCGATGAGCTTCGTGCGAACGGATGGCTTCCGAGTCCGCGCGAGCGCCTGCCGTTTCCGTGCGTCGTCGCGGCGAGCCAGGACGATCCTCTGGCGCGTTTCGAGCGCGTCGAAGGCATGGCGCGCGACTGGGGCGCGCGGCTCGTCGATCTCGGCAAGGTCGGGCACATGAACCCGGCGTCGGGATTCGGCGTATGGCGCGATGCCGAGCGGTTCATCGCGGAGATCGGCTGAGCAGGTCCCGCAGAATGTCCGCCGCGGCCCGCGCCGCCACTTCGCAACCGAGCACGATATGCGCCTCGGCCGTATCTTCGATGAAGTCGTGACTGACGCCGCCGATGCTCGGCACGAACAGCATGCACGCCGGCACATGATGCGCGATGACCTGCGCATCGTGTGACGCGCCGCTCGGCATGCGCTCCCACTGGCCCGGCGCGAGCGCTTCGGCCGCGTTCGCGAGATGCGTCTGCAATGCGGTGTCCATCGTCACCGGTTCTTCGGGCGGCTCGCTGTCCGTCGTGACGACGCTCGCCCGGCCTTCGACGTTGAAGTCGCGGATCAGCGCGGCGAGCGCGGCTTCCATCGCGTGCAGACGCGCGGCGCTGGCGTCGCGGAATTGCAGATAGAGGTCCGCCGCGCCCGGCACCACGCTGAACGAACCCGGATCGAGCTCGATGCGCCCGACCGTCCACACGGTATCGGCATCGGCGAGCTGGCGGAACGCTTCGTCCATGCGCGCGATGAACGCGACGAGCGCCGCGCCCGCATCGCGGCGAATCGACATCGGCGTCGTGCCGGCGTGATTGCGCTGGCCGGTGAAATGCAGCTTCAGCTCACGTATGCCGACGATCGTCGTCACCACGCCTATCGACTTGCCGTGCGCCTCCAGGCGCCCGCCCTGCTCGATATGCGGCTCCAGATACGCCTTGTGCCGAGTCTTATCGATGCGCACGCGCGCGGCTTGCGCGAGTCCCGCTTGCTCGAGCGCATCGCCGAGCAGCAGGCCATCGCGATTGCGCGCGCCGCGCACGGCTTCATCGACGTTTTCGCCGACGAAACTGCGGCTGCCGAGAAAGCCCGAGAACGTGCCTTCCTCGTCGATCCACGATGCGACGTCCACCGCGAAATGGCGCGTCTCGTCACATTCGGCGAGCCCGCGTGCGATCTCCAGACCGTAGACGACGCCGAGCGCGCCGTCGAGCCAGCCGCCCGTCGGCTGCGTGTCGGTGTGCGAGCCGATCAGCAGCGCCGGACCCGCGTTGCGCGAGCGGCCGAACACGGTGCCGACGCCGTCGATCGATGCGTCGAGGCCCGCGTCGCTCATGCGGCCGGCGAGCCAGCGGCGCGCAGTCATATCGACCGGCGACAGCGACAGGCGCACGACGCCCGGTCCCGTCGCGCCGAACGTGCGCAGATGTTTGAGGTCGCCTAGCAGGCGCTCGGGGTCGATCTTCAACACGGTTTGTCCTCGACGTTGCAGTGCCTGTAAAAGCGGCGCATCAGCCCTCCGTCCGCGCCTCGCGCCGCACTTCCTGCGGCGGCACGCCGAAGCCGCGCATGAACGCCTCGCGCATGTGCCGCCGGTCCCTGAAACCCGTTTCCTGCGCAATCGTTTCGAGCGAATGGCGGCTCTTTTCGATCAGGAGGCGCGCCGCTTCCAGCCGTAAGCCCTCGACCGCCTTCGCCGGCGACTGCCCCGTCTCCAGCGCGAACACGCGGCTGAACTGACGCGGGCTCAAATGCGCCTCGCCAGCCAGTTCCTCGACCGTCAAAGGCCGGTTGAGGTTCTTGCGGGCGAAGTTCAGCGCGTTCTGGATTCGATCCGACTTCGGCGCGAGATCCAGCATCTCCGAATGCTGCGACTGGCCACCCGCGCGCCGCTGATGCATCACGAGCTTGTGCGCGACCGAGCGCGCGATCTCCGCGCCGAGATCCTTTTCGACCATCGCGAGCGCGAGATCGAGGCCGGCCGTCATGCCCGCCGAGGTCCAGACCGGACCATCGACGATGAAGATGCGATCTTCCTCCACGCGCACATCCGGAAAACGCTGCTGCATCTCGCGCGCGTAGGCCCAGTGCGTGGTCGCGCGCCGGTTCGCGAGCAGACCCGCTTCCGCCAGCACGAAGCCGCCCGTGCAGATGCCCGCGATGCGCCGCGCGCGCCCGGCCGACCGGCGCAGGAACGCGAGCATGTCGGCGGGCGTCGGCGTGTCGAGCGGGTCGTTGACGCCCGCCGCGATCCACGTGTCCACGGCGATGCGCGGGCTGACCGGCCTTGTGTCGATCTTCATGCCGAGCGACGAGCGCACTTCGCCGCCTGTGATCGAATGATTTTCGATGCGGTAGAACGCTTCGCCCGCGGTGATGTTCGCGTACTCGAACACCGATTGCGACGCGAGCGCCATCACCTGAAAGCCTTCGCTCAACAAATAGCCGACGCGATGCATGTCCGTTGTCCGTCCGATGTCCTGAATCCATACCTTATACGTCATTTGCGCCACCGTCAAACGGGCTCAGAATTCACCCACGCAATCCAACCAGTTTTCTGACGGAGTGAAATCATGACGCAGACACACCTCGGCACGGCCCTCGTCACGGGCGCGTCTTCCGGCATCGGCGCGGTTTATGCGGAACGCCTCGCGCGGCGCGGCTACGACCTCATTCTGGTCGCCCGCAATCGCGATCGCCTCGCGACGCTCGCCGGGCGAATCACGAACGAGACGCGCCGCAGCGTCGAGATTCTCGATGCCGATCTGAACGACCGCAACGCCCTCGCCGCCGTCGAAGCGAAGCTGAAGGAAGACGCGAGCATCACGCTGCTCGTGAACAACGCGGGCATCGGCACGCATACGCCTTTGCTCGACAGCGACGTCGACGCGATGACGCGCATGATCGATCTGAACGTGACCGCGCTCACGCGCCTCACTTATGCGGCGGTGCCCGGCTTCGTTGCGCGCGGCAAGGGCGCGGTCATCAATATCGCGTCGATCGTCAGCATTGCGCCGGAGATTCTCAACGGCGTGTACGGCGGCACCAAGGCTTTCGTGCTCGCGTTCAGCCAGTCGCTGAAGCGCGAACTGGCGGACAAGGGCGTGCACGTTCAGGCGGTGCTGCCGGGCGCGACGGCCACCGACTTCTGGGAAACGGGCGGCCTGCCGCTGGAGAATCTCGACAAGGCGATCGTCATGTCCGCGGGCGATATGGTCGATGCGGCGCTCGTCGGCTTCGATCGCGGCGAGTTCGTGACGATTCCATCGCTGCACGACGGCGCGAAGTGGGATGCGTATGAAGCCGCGCGGCAGGCGATGGCGCCCGAGTTGTCCACGGACACACCGGCTGCGCGTTACGCCGCCTGACGCGTCATTCCGAGCGCGGCGCGAGCACGCACATGACGAGCGGTATCACGGCGATGGCGGCGCCGGCGAAGAACGTCGCCGGCGCGCCGCTGCGATCCCAGAGCCAGCCCGCGATCGCGCTCGACAGCAGCATGCAGACGCCGCTCGCGAGATTGAACACGCCGAATGCGGTGCCGCGCAGCGACGGCGGCGCGGATTCGGCGACCATCGCCGCGAGAATGCCCTGCGTGAAGCCCATGTGAAGTCCCCACACGGCGACGCCCGCGAACAGCGTGAGCATCGATGATCCCGCGCCGAGCAGCACATCGGCTGCGATCAGGAGAACGAGGCCGCACGCGAGCAGCGCGCGCCGGTCCCAGCGGTCCGACAACACGCCTGCGGGATACGCGCTCAGCGAATAGGTGAGGCTCATCACCACCATCACGCCGGGAATCCAGGCGATGTCGAGTCCGGTTTGCTGGGCGCGCAGCACCAGAAACGCTTCGCTGAAACGCGCGAGCGTGAACGTCGCGCCGATGCCGACGACATACCAGTAGCGCCCGGAAAATTCGCGCATCGACCGCCAGTGCAGCGGCGTGCGGAATGCGCCTTTCACGTGCGTACTGTCAGGCTCGCGAACACCGAACAGAATGATGACGATGGCGATGAACGCCGGCACCGTCGCGAACCACAGCACCGTGCGGATGTGATCGGAGAACGCCAGCATCAGCACGATGGCGGCGAGCGGTCCGGCGAACGCGCCGATCGTGTCCATCGATTGCCGCAGACCGAAGCACGCGCCGCGAATCTCCGGCGGCGCGATATCCGCGACGAGCGCATCGCGCGGCGCGCCACGTATGCCCTTGCCGAAACGGTCGATGAGACGTGCCGTCACGACCATCGCGGGGGTATCGGCGAGCGGGAACAGCGGCTTCGTCAATGCGGCGAGACCGTAGCCGAAAAGCAGCAGTTCCTTGCGGCGTCCGAGCCAGTCGCTCAACGATCCGGAGAAGACCTTGACGATCATCGCGGTCGCTTCGGCTGCGCCTTCGAGCGCGCCGAGCGCGGCGACGCTCATCCCCATGGTCGTGACGAGGTAGATCGGCAGCAAAGCGTGCACAAGTTCGGACGACAGATCCATGAACAGGCTGACGAAGCCGAGCGCCCAGATTGTGCGAGGGATGGGGGATGGTCGGGACGAGGTGGGGCGGGATGTCATTGGCTGGATCGGCTCCATCGTGCCATGCGGCGAGATGCATCCTGATTCACGGACAGAGGGAAGCGGCGCAACACTGAATTTCGGATGCATTGCGGCTGTTTACCACACTTACTTCGTGAATATTGCCTAAAATTCGCGGTACCCGGCGCGCGATGTCGCGACTCCAGATCACCCCCGCGACTTGTCAATGTATGAGCGTTCTAGATCGTTTCAATGAACATAGTCGTATGCACTACACACGCTCCGTCGAGGCATACCAGAAAAAAGCGTGGGATTCTGCGATGGCGCACGTGGAAGCGTGCCTTTCGCACTGCATCGAAATTGAAGAGCGCTGTCAGGCCTTATTGCTCAAGGGAATCATCGCGCGGGAGATGAAGCGCAACGCGGAAGCGGCGGTATGCTTCGAGGAAGCCACGCAGATCCTCCCAAGTCCCACGTCTTATTCACTCTTGTCCGAAGCACTCAGACGCTGTGGCGAATTCGAACGCGCCGCGACGCAGGCGCGTGCGGGCCTCGCATTGTCGACCGGGCAGATATCCCCTGCGGAAGCAACATTGCTGTTCAATAACTTGGGCGACGCGCTGCGGCACGATCGAAAGTATGAAGAAGCGGCCGAGGCGTATCGGCAGGTGATCAGCTTGATGCCCGGGCATAGCGCCGCGCACCACAACCTTGGATACATCCTGCACTTTCACGATCAGATTGACGCGGCAATCGAACACTATGAGCAAGCGCTGAACCTTAATCCAAATGATCTCATGAAGCGGTCGAATCTGGCCTATGCGTTATTGTCGGCAAGTCGATTCGTAGAAGCGTGGCCTCATTTCGAGCATCGTTGGGTAAGCTTGCTATCCACGTCAAGGCAGCGCATGACATCAAGACCGGCTCTGCCCATTCGACGGTGGGAGGGAACGTTCGACAATACCAGCGATCAGCACTTGCTCGTGGTTGCCGAGCAAGGTCTCGGCGACACATTGCAGTTTTGTCGCTACCTTCCAATGGTATTGAAACGGTTCGCCAAGGTAGGCTTCGTATGCCCGAAGCCATTGCGGCGGTTGCTCGCACACTCGCTGGGTAGACACTGGCCTAACCTCATCTTGCTCGACGACGAACCGAAGGAATTCTGGGAGTGGGATTCGTATATTCTGCTGATGTCGATGCCCATGGCGTTCCGGACCAACCTGGAAACCATACCCGCGACGCTTCCCTATTTGTCGGCGGAGCCACGCGCCACGCAGCGATTCATACCTCGTTTGAAAAAGCTCGGATGCCCATCGTTGCCTCGGATCGGACTGGTATGGGCGGGCGGACACGCGGGCCTGGGTGTCGATCAATGGAGAAGTATTCCCCCGGAGCAACTGAATCCGCTCATCGACTGGCCTCACGCGTGCTGGGTGAGCCTGCAAAAGCCGGAGAACGACGAGAAGCGTCTCAAGCCTGAGCAACGCGCAAAGGTCATCGACTGGATGGACGAAATGAAGGACTTCGCCGACACGGCCGCGCTCATCGCAAGTCTCGATCTCGTCATCTCGGTCGACACATCCGTCGCTCATCTCGCCGCTGCGATGGGCAAACCGGTGTGGCTCCTGAATCGCTTCGCCGGCTGCTGGCGATGGCTGCGCAACCGCGACGACAGTCCGTGGTATCCGACGATGCGTATTTTCACGCAAAAGGAACGCGGGAACTGGAGTGAGGTTCTTGAGCAAGTCTTAAATGAGTTGAAGCGCCGGGATTTTCGGGGAGGTCTCGACAGTTAAACCATCGCAAGCTTCAGCAAGTCGGGCAGTTCTTTCTTTCGCCGCGATTCCCCGCCAGATGACGCGGAACCGCGGCGAACGGCTTTACAACCGCTGAACTTCTATGTCGAAGCCAGAGCGCCGAGGATAGTTCGGACGAGGTGGGGCGGGATGTCATTGGCTGGATCGGCTCCATCGTGCCAAGCGGCGAGCTGCAACTTGGTTCACTGACAGAGGGAAGCGGCGCAACACTGAATTTCGGATGCATTGCGGCTGTTTACCACACTTACTTCGTGAATATTGCCTAAAATTCGCGGTATCCGGCGCGCGATGTCGCGACTCCATATCACCCCGCGACTTGTCAATGTATGAGCGTTTTAGATTGTTTCAGTGAAGATAGTCGCGGCCACTACATGCGGTCTGTTGACGCGGTTCAGAAGAAATCGTGGCAAGTGGCAATGGCGCACGTCGACTTGTGCGTCGCACAGTGCATCGGTATCGAGGAGCGCGGCCTCGCACTACTGCTTAAAGGGATGATCGCGCACGAGTTGAAGCGCGACGGAGAAGCCAAGACATGTTTTGAGGAACTCACGCACATCCTCCCCAGTCCTGAGTCTTATATGGCCCTGTCTTTCGCACTCTTAAGCTGCGGCGAATTCGAACGCGCCGCAACGGAGGCGCGCGCGGGGTTTGCTTTGTCCACCGAAGAAACGACGCCGATGACAGTATCGGCGCTGTTCGATTCTCTGGGACAAGCGCTGCGGCACACTCAAGACTACGAAGAAGCGGCGGAAGCGTTTCGGAACGTGATCAGCATGACGCCCGATCATGGCGCCGCGCACCAACACCTCGCATGCATCCTGCGAATTCTGGATCAGGTCGACGCGGCAATCGAACATCTTGAACATGCTGTAAGGCTCGATCCAAATATTCCCGCAAGGGGCGCAGCTCTGGGCTACGGCTTGCTGGTTGCGGGTCGCTTCGAAGAAGCGTGGCCTCACTTCGAGCATCGCTGGTCACTCACGATGCTTCCGTCGGGGCAGTATATGACCTCGAAACCGGCGATACCCATTCGACAGTGGGAAGGAACGTTCGAGAATAGCAGCGGTCAGCATCTGCTCGTGACTCCCGAGCAAGGGTTAGGCGACACATTGCAGTTCTGTCGCTACCTTCCGATGGTCCTGGAGCGATTCGCCAGAGTCGGATTCGCCTGTCCTCGGCCGTTGCACCGGTTGCTCGCTCAGTCGCTGGGTACGCGCTGGTCAAATCTGGTTTTGTACGAAGAGGTACCGAAGGACTTCTGGGAGTGGGATCGGCACATCCCGCTTATGTCGATGCCCATGGCTTTCCGAACTGATCTCAAAACCATACCCGCGACGATTCCCTATTTGTCGGCGGAGCCACGCGCCACGCAGCGATTCATACCTCGTTTGAAAAAGCTCGGATGCCCATCGTTGCCCCGCATCGGACTCGTATGGGCGGGCGGACACTCGGAGCTGGCTTACGATCAATGGAGAAGCATTCCCCCGGACCAACTGAGTCCACTCATCGACTGGCCTCATGCGTGCTGGGTGAGCCTGCAAAAGCCGGAGAACGACGAGAAGCGCCTCAAGCCTGAGCAACGCGCAAAGGTCATCGACTGGATGGACGAAATGAAGGACTTTGCCGACACGGCCGCGCTCATCGCAAGTCTCGATCTCGTCATCTCGGTCGACACATCCGTCGTTCATCTCGCCGCTGCGATGGGCAAGCCGGTGTGGCTGCTAAATCGCTTCGCCGGCTGCTGGCGATGGCTGCGCAACCGCGACGACAGTCCGTGGTATCCGAGCGTGCGCATCTTCACGCAGAAGGAACGCGGGAACTGGAATGAGGTTCTTGAGCGCGTTGTTAACGAGTTGGAGCGCATGCGGTGAATCGGCCTCGACGGGACGCCAGGCCGACCATCGCTGCGACGCGTGCTCCGATAATCACGTCACCGGCGCCGGATTGAACAGCACGAGCGCGTTATGCAGCTTGAGCGCCTCGGCCTTCGTCTGCTTCTTCCCGCTCGCGACATCCAGCATCAACCTGAACAACTCCCAGCCCACATCGGCGATGGTCGCTTCGCCCGTCGCGATGGTGCCCGCGTTCACGTCCATCAGATCGTGCCAGCGGCGCGCGAGATCCGAACGCGTCGCGACCTTGAGCACCGGCACTTCCGCGAGGCTATAAGGTGTGCCGCGCCCCGTCGTGAACACATGCAGATTGATGCCCGACGCCAGTTGCAGCGTGCCGCAGATGAAATCGCTCGCGGGCGTCGACGCGTAAATCAAACCCTTCTGCTTCACCTTCTCGCCCGGCGACAGCACGCCTGAAATGGCCGAGCTGCCCGACTTGACGATGGACCCCATCGCCTTCTCGACGATGTTCGACAGCCCACCCTTCTTGTTGCCCGGCGTCGTGTTCGCGCTGCGGTCCGCGCCGCCGCGCTTCAGATAATCGTCGTACCACTGCATCTCGCGAATGATCGCCTGCGCCACTTCGCCGTTCGCCGCGCGCGCCGTGAGTTGCGCGACGCCATCGCGCACTTCCGTGACTTCCGAGAACATCACCGTCCCGCCCGCGCGCACGATGAGATCGGTCGCGAAGCCGACAGCCGGATTCGCCGTCAGACCGGAGAACGCATCGCTGCCGCCGCACTGCACGCCAACGACGAGATCCGCAGCCGGACACGTCTCGCGACGGCGATTGTTCAGCCGCCTCAGATGCGTGTCGGCCATGCGCATGATCGAATCGATCATCGAGCCGAAGCCGACGTGCGCCTCGTCCTGCAGCACGACCGCGCCGCCGTTGTCGTCATGCGTGTTGTCGCCGATATCGGCCACGTCTTCAATCTGCGCCGATGCAGCCGCGATCGGAATGGTGCCCGGCGGCATCAGGCGCTCGGGCTGCAGTTTCTCGCAGCCGAGACTCACCATCATCACTTCGCCGCCGAAGTTCGGGTTCAGCGCGATGTTGCGCACGGTGCGGATCGGCACCATCGCGTCGGGGGCGTCGATCGCCACGCCGCAACCGTAGGTATGGCCGAGGCTCACGACATCATCGACATTCGGATATTGCGGCAGCAATTCGGCCTTGATGCGCGTGACCGCATGCTGCACGACATCGGCGACGCACTGCACAGTCGTCGTGATCGCGAGGATATTGCGCGTGCCGACCGAGCCGTCCGCGTTGCGATAACCCTCGAACGTGAAGCCTTCCAGTGGCGACTCGTCGGGCGCCTTGATCGTCGCGATAGGCAGGTCGTGCAGTTCGGGCGACGCCGGCATGCGCGTCACGTGCTCGTTCACCCAGCTTCCCTTCGGCAGCGCTTTGGTCGCGTAGCCGATCACCACGTTGTAGCGCATCACCGCGTCGCCTTCCGCGAGATCCTTCAGCGCGACCTTGTGGCCCTGCGGCACGCGCTCGCGCAGCACGAGGCCATCGGAGAAAGTGGCGCCTTCGCCGAGCCCGCCGTCATTGACGACGATCGCGACGTTGTCGTCCGGGTGGACGCGAATATAAAGAGGGGACTGGTTCATTCTGACGAATCCTTGAGCGTACGCACCGCGTAGCTGTGGCTGGAGTTATGTCATCCTACAACATAGCCGTTCACATTTGGCTAGTATTTACCCGTATCCGTTGATTCTACTGGCTTAAAACAGTTGTCCGATGTCATCTCATGTTGTACGATGACCTATAAGCTCGGCAATCGCCGGTCGCTGACCAACGAGACACTCACATCATGACGACACCGCAAGAACTGAAGCAAATCGTTTCCGAAGGCCTGCTCTCCTTCCCCGTGACGGACTTCGACCAGCAAGGCAACTTCCGCGCGGACACCTACGCGGAACGCCTCGAATGGCTCGCTCCGTACGGTGCTTCAGCCTTGTTCGTCGCGGGCGGCACGGGCGAGTTCTTCTCGCTGACGCAACCCGAATATTCGCAGATCGTGAAGACGGCCACCGAAGTGTGCCGCGGCAAGGTGCCGATCCTCGCGGGCGCGGGCGGCCCGACCCGCACGGCCATCGCGTTCGCGCAGGAAGCCGAGAAGCAAGGCGCGCAAGGCGTGCTGCTGATGCCGCACTATCTGACCGAAGCGTCGCAGGACGGCATCCGCGCGCACGCCGAGGAAGTGTGCAAGGCCGTGCCGAACATGGGCGTGATCATCTATAACCGCGCGAACTCGAAGCTCAACGCCGACATGCTGGAGCAACTGGCGGATAGCTGCCCGAACCTGATCGGCTTCAAGGACGGCGTCGGCGAAATCGAGAACATGGTGACGATCCGCCGCCGTCTCGGCGAGCGTTTCTCGTACCTCGGCGGCCTGCCGACGGCCGAAGTCTACGCAGCCGCCTACAAGGCGCTGGGCGTGCCGGTGTACTCGTCGGCGGTGTTCAACTTCATCCCGAAGACGGCGATGGAGTTCTACCGCGCGATCGCCGCCGAAGACCACGCGACCACCGGCCGTCTGATCGACGATTTCTTCCTGCCGTACCTGAAGATCCGCAACCGCAAGGCGGGTTATGCCGTGTCGATCGTCAAGGCGGGCGCGAAGCTCGTCGGCCACGACGCGGGTCCGGTGCGCGCGCCGCTGACCGATCTGACCGAAGAAGAGCTCGAACAGCTCGACGCGCTGATCAAGAAGCTCGGCGCGCAGTAAGCGGCATGCAGGAGACACGCGAAGCGCGGAAACCGCTTCGCACATGAGGGCCGCACACGCGGCCCTCCGTGCATCGGCACGATCGAAATGAAGGGGAAGTCCATGTCGCTGAGCCGCACCGCGAATCCCGCGGACGTCATGAAGCGCACCCGCGTGCGCTATCTCATTCTGTTGCTGATCTTCGTGATCACGACGTTCAACTACGCGGACCGCGCGACGCTGTCCGTGACCGGCTCGGCGATGCGCGCCGAATTCGGTTTCGATGCGATCCGCATGGGTTACATCTTCTCGGCCTTCAGTTGGGCGTATGTACTCTCGCAAATGCCCGCGGGCTGGCTGCTCGATCGCTTCGGCGCGCGGCGCGTGTACGCGGCGAGCATCTTCCTGTGGTCGCTCTTCACCTTGCTGCAAAGCTCCATCGGCCTGCTCGGCAGCGCGGCGACCGCCGTGACGGCGCTGTTCGTGCTGCGTTTCGCGATGGGCGCGGCGGAAGCGCCCGCGTTCCCGGCCAATGCGAAGGTCGTCGCGAGCTGGTTCCCGACGAAGGAACGCGGCACGGCATCGGCGATCTTCAACTCCGCGCAGTATTTCGCGGCGGTCATCTTCACGCCGCTGATGGCGTGGCTCACGCACGCGTTCGGCTGGCATCAGGTGTATATCGTGATGGGCATCGCGGGTCTGGTGCTCGCGCTCACGTGGCTCTCCGTGATGAAGAACCCGGCGGACCATCCGCGCGTGAACAGGCAGGAACTGGAGTACATCGAGGAAGGCGGCGGTCTCGTGCGCGGCCATCAGCGCGCGGGCGGCGCATCGACGGCGGCATCGAACAGCGTGGGCTGGCCGGTCGTGAAGCAGTTGCTCACGAACCGCATGCTGCTCGGCGTGTATCTCGCGCAGTACTGCATCAACGTGCTCACGTACTTCTTCCTGACGTGGTTCCCGATCTATCTCGTGCAGGCGCGCCACATGACGATCCTGCAGGCGGGCTTCGTCGCCTCGCTGCCGGCCATCTGCGGCTTCACGGGCGGCGTGCTCGGCGGCGTCATCTCCGATGGCCTCATCCGGCGCGGATGCTCGCTCACGCTAGCTCGCAAGGCGCCGATCGTCGGCGGCATGCTGCTGTCGTCGTGCATCATCGGCTGCAATTACGTCGATACGGACTGGGTCGTGGTCGCGTTGATGTCGCTCGCGTTCTTCGGCAAGGGCATCGGCGCGCTGGGCTGGGCGGTGGTCGCGGATACGTCGCCGAAGGAAGCCATCGGGCTTTCGGGATCGATCTTCAATATGTTCGGCAATGTCGCGGGCATCGTGACGCCGATCGTGATCGGCTATCTCGTCGCGCAGTCGGGTTCGTTCAACGGCGCGCTGGCGTTCGTCGGCATCAATGCGCTGATCACGGTGTTCAGTTATCTCGTGATCGTGAAGGACATCAAGCGCGTCGAGTTGCGCGTCTGATTCGCGTGACGGCCCGCTCCGTCGATGACGGAACGGGCCTGATTTTTACTTCGCCTGAACCACGTCGATACGCAGCGCTTCGCCGCCATCGGCGACCGCGAGCAGGCGATCGACATTCGGATGCGCGCCCGGACGATTGCGCGCATCGGCGGTATGTTCGGCGAACACCGCGAGACCGTGCTCCGCGGCCTTCGCGTCGAGCGTGCCGAACGTCTGCTTCAGATAGTTGTAGACCGCGAGCGAGCCCTGCTTGCCCGGCTTGTTTTCGATGCTCGCGGCCACTTCGCCCTTGCCGTCGACCAGATCGATACGCTCGATGCCATCGATGGCGGGCATCTGGGCCAGGTTGTCCTTGAATACGCTGCTCGGCTGGATCACGGAAAGCACTCCACGTTGTGAATTGATGATGCGGGGCGCAGTATCTTAGCCGATCGGTCGCAGTCGTCGTCAGTCGGGAATCTCGGGCTCGACGAGCCTTGCCAGTTGCACCAGCGACTCCTGCCAGCCGAGATAGCACATCTCCACCGGAATGACTTCGGGCACGCCCTCCTGCACGATGCTCAGTTCCGTTCCGCACGACACCTGCCGCAACGAGACGGTGACCTGCATCTCTCCGGGCAGATTCGGGTCGTCGAAGCGGTCCGTGTAGCGGATCTTTTCGAAGGGCACCAGTTCGAGATACTCGCCGCCGAACGAATGAGCGTTGCCCGTGCCGAAATTGCGGAACGACATCTTGTGGGTTCCGCCCTGACGTGCATCCATATGATGGACCTGACAGGTGAAGCCATAAGGCGGAAGCCACCTTGCGATCGCATCGGGTTCCAGGAACGCGCGATAGAGGCGTTCGGGCGTCGAGCGCAAGACACGGTGAAGTCGGATGGTGCCGGTAGTCATGTTGGGTTCTCCTTTGACCTGGGAAACTGGACACATCTCTACGACGATGCATCGCAGTGTTAATCGACACGCGCGGGCATCGGGGAAAACCCTCGATGCCTGTCGTCGCGCGGAATGATACTTGCTCGCGGATCACATCTTCCGCTCCGGCGGACTGCCCGCACAAGGAGATATATCCCATGCCCATCATCGATCGCCGTGGCTTTCTCGTGACGAGCGCCGCGGGTGCATTCGCGTCGGCGGCGGCCGGCAACGCGGCGTTTGCGCAGGCGAGCAACGCCGCCGCCTCGCCCGCATCATCCGGCGGCGGCGCGAATGCGCGGCCACCCAGAGTCACGCGCATCCTCGCGGAGTTCATCGTCAAAACCGGTTATCGGGACCTGCCCGCGCCGGTGCGCAAGGAAGGCGTGCGGACCTTGATGAACTGGGTCGGCGTCGCTGTCGGCGGATCGCATGACGAAACCGTGAATCGCGCGGTCGCCGCGCTCACGCCGTTCTCCGGGCCGCCGCAGGCGAATCTGCTGGGCCGCACCGAGCGCTTCGACATCATGAACGCGGCGTTCATCAACGGCGTGAGCAGTCATATCTTCGACTACGACGACACGCATCTGAAGACCATCATCCATCCGGCGGGGCCGGTCGCATCGGCGATTCTGGCGTACTCGCAATATCGCCCGGTCACGGGAAAGGACTTTCTGAACGCGCTCGTGCTGGGCGTCGAAACGGAACTGCGCATCGGCAACGCGGTGTATCCGAATCATTACGATGTCGGCTGGCATATCACCGGCACATGCGGCGTGTTCGGCTCCGCTGCGGCGACGGGCAAACTGATGGGACTGAGCGTCGAACAGATGGTGTGGGCGCTCGGCCTCGCCGCGTCGCAGCCGGTGGGCCTGCGCGAGTCCTTCGGTTCGATGAACAAGAGCTTCAATCCGGGGCGCGCCGCCGCGAACGGCATCTTCGCGGCGCTGCTCGCGGCCCAGAACTACACGAGCTCGGACGGCATGATCGAAGCGAAACGCGGCTGGGCCAACACCATCAGCACGAAGCAGGACTACCGCGAGATCACAGACTCTCTCGGCTCGCACTGGGAATCGACGCTGAACACGTACAAGCCCTTCGCGTGCGGCATCGTCATTCATCCTTCGATCGATGCTGCGATCCAGCTACGCAATCAGGAGCATCTGAGCGCCGATCAGATCGAGCGCATCGATCTTCGCGTGCATCCGCTCGTCATCGAGTTGACGGGCAAGAAGACGCCGCAGATCGGGCTCGAAGGCAAATTCAGCATCTATCACGCGGTGGCGATCGCCATCATCGACGGCGCCGCCGGCGAGAAGCAGTTCAGCGACGCCAAAATCCGCGACCCGAAGACCGTCGAGCTGCGCGACAAGGTGAATGCGATCGTCGATCCGAACATCAAGCCGGAACAGGTCGACATGACCATCACGTTGAAGGACGGGCGCAAGCTGCATAAATACATCGAGCACGCGATCGGCAGCACGCAGGTGCCGATGACCGATCAGCAGCTCGAAACGAAGTTCTCGGATCTGGCGGACGGCATCCTCACGCAGCAGCAGACGCGCGCGCTGATCGACACGTGCTGGCATGTCGAGCAACTGGACAGCGCGAGCGAGATCGCAACGGCCGCGCTGCCGAATCGCTGATTCATACGCTCCGGCTACAGCGGCCGGTAAGCCGGCGCATACGCGGCCGACTTGATATGCGCGGCGAGATCGGCGGGCCGCTCGACCCGCGCGAAGCCATGATCGAAGATGTACGCCGCCACCGAAGCGGCGACATGCATCGACGCCTCCAGGATGCGGCTTTGCGGCGGATAGATGAGGCCCTTGTCGAGGCTCTCGTCGCTGACCTGCTCGGCCACCGCCTTCGCCGCGACGATGAACATGTCCTCCGTCACGCGCGTGGCCTCCGTGGCGAAGACCGCCATGCCCATGGCGGGAAAGATATAGACGTTGTTGCCCTGCCCCGGCACGAACTGCTGGCCTTCTATCTGCACGGGTTCGAACGGGCTGCCGCTCGCGAAGATCGCGCGGCCGTTGGACCATCGGTACGCCTCTTCCGCCGTGCATTCGGAACGCGACGTCGGATTGGAATAGGGAAAGATGATCGGGCGCTCGTTGATTTCGCTCATCGCTTCGATCACCGCCTGACTGAAGAGCTTCGGCACCGTGCTCACGCCGATGATGCCCGTCGGCTTCAGCGTCCGGACCGCATCGACGAAGCTGTCGATCGGCGCGTGATCGATCGCGAAGACCTTCTGAAAATCGGCGAGATCGGTGCGTGACTGCACCATCAGCCCGTTGATGTCGAAGAGACTGTTGCGCTTGCGAGCCGAGTCGATATCCAGACCCTCCAGCGCCATGGCCGCGCTGATCAGTTCGGCGATACCCGTCGCCGCCGATCCTCCGCCGAGAAACAGAAAGCGCTGGTCGGTCAGCTTCTGCTTCGAGATGCGCAGCGCGCCGTAGATGCCCGCGAGCGCCACGGCGGCGGTGCCCTGAATATCGTCGTTATAGGTGCACACCTTGTCCTTGAAGCGCGCGAGCAGAGGCACCGCATTGAAGTTGGCGAAGTCTTCCCACTGGATGCAGCACTTCGGATAGAGCGCCTGCACCGCCTCCACGAACTCATCGACGAAAGCGGTGTAGCCCTCGCCGCGCACGCGTTCGTGCCGCAGGCCGAGATAGAGCGGATCGTCGAGCAGGGATGCGTTGTTCGTGCCGACATCCAGCGTGACGGGCAGGCACACCGATGGCGGCACGCCCGCGCAGGCGGTGTACAGCGCGAGCTTGCCGATAGGAATGCCCATGCCGCCGACGCCGAGATCGCCCAGTCCGAGAATGCGCTCGCCGTCCGTCACGACGATGAACCGGACATCCTGTTCCGGCCAGTTGCGCAACAATTCCTTCACGCGGCCGCGCGCGTCGATCGGAACATAAAGGCCGCGCGTGGCCCTGAACACATGATCGAACTTCTGGCACGCTTCGCCGACCGTCGGCGTATAGACGATCGGCATGAAGGCCGCCGGGTCGGACATGAGCAGCGCATAGAAGAGCGTCTCGTTGCGCGCCTGCAGGTCGGACAGGAACAGGTATCGTTGCAGGTCGTTGTCGAGATTCGACAGTTGCGCATGCGTGCGCGCGATCTGAATCTCCAGCGAAGTCACGCCGGGCGGCAGCAATCCTTCGAGGCGGTATTTCCGGCGCTCCTCCTGCGAGAAAGCGGAACCCTGATTGAGCCGGGGATTGTGCAGAATATCGTAGCCAAAAGCCTGCGTGGACATGATCGTTTCCTTCTTGACGTGAGCTGGGAATGCCACGAAAACGTCGGGGGAGATGCATCGCTAAGCATAGTCGTTCGCGCCGATACCGCAACACGATCCCGGATCAGGGACGTATCGATGATCCGTCGGAAGAAACGGCATGACCGGGAGATCTCGATGATGATTCCGTCCGCACGTTATGCGCTCGCGTTCGTCGTGAACGTGGCATTGCCGGCGCTCGCCTACCGGATCACGATCGGCCGTTACGGCGTGGTGGACGCGCTCATCGCCTCGGCCGCGCCGCTCGTCGTGTGGATGATCATCGATGTCGTGCGCTACCGGCACTTCGATGCGCTGAGCGCTCTGGTGCTGGCGGGGGTCGCCATGTCGCTGATGGTGCTGCTGTCCGGCGCGTCGCGCTGGATGGGCGAAGCGCGCGACCCCGCCGTGAGCGGGATCATCGGCGTGCTGTTTCTGCTTTCGCTCTTTCTGGAGCGGCCGCTCGTGTTCTATCTGGCGCGCTCGACGATGTCGCGCGAAAAGCAGGGCGGCGAGGCGGAATTCGACGCGCGATGGCAATCGCGCCCGGCGCTCGCCAGATCCATCCGGCTGATGACCGTCGTGTGGGGCATCGGGCTCGTCGGGGAGAATCTGGCCCGTCTGTGGATCACGCTCGCGCTGACCGAGCCGGATGCGGGCCGGCTCTCCACGTGGGTCCGGTACGTCATGTATGGCGGACTGACGGTCTGGACGATCATCTACCGCCGCATATACATCAAACGTCAGCAGCAGTAGACGCCCGCGTATCAGTACGCTTCAGAACACGAGCATGAATATCGCCAGTTCGATGATATAGAGCGCGAGCATGGTGCAGGCGCCGAGCGCTTCGCGACGCCAGCGCCGCACAGGCGAAGGGCGCAGCCACCAGCCCATGCAAAGGACTGCGATCTTCATGAGCGGCCAGGACACGAGCGACACGCTGATCGCATTGGCGATGAACGTGGCGATCGCCACATGCCGCCCCGCGAGCAACGGGCTCAGGAACTTGATTTCGAGCATCACGACGGGAAACAGCACGAGCAGCACGAGCGCCGACTGTTTCCAGGCCGCCGGCGACCGTTTTCCCGTCTCCGGAAACCAGCCGGCAAAAGGGCTTTCCATCCGGTAGCTTTTCCACCTGGCGATATGCGGTTCGACCTGTTCGAGCAACTGCTTGCGCGCGGGACAGCCGAGCCATGCATCGAGTTGCGCGGGCGTGGAGAAGCGCACGAGCGTCGTCCAGTACTGCATCTCGTCCGATACCGGCGCCTGAACCAGCGTTCCCATGTAGCCGGGGAAGTT
The DNA here is from genome assembly GCF_046030135.1 of Caballeronia jiangsuensis. Taxonomy (NCBI): domain Bacteria; kingdom Pseudomonadati; phylum Pseudomonadota; class Betaproteobacteria; order Burkholderiales; family Burkholderiaceae; genus Caballeronia; species Caballeronia jiangsuensis. Next base: position 109,374 of record NZ_JAQQDB010000002.1, on the reverse strand, counting down.
CGACTGGTTCGCCTGGATGGTTTCCGCCCACGCCCGAAAAACCCCTTCCTTGCCCGGTTCCACGACGGTCATGATGACTTCAGTGACGCAGGAGAGCGGATCGAGCGAGTGCACGGTTTCGTCGTCGAATGCGGCGGCCGCGGGATCGCGCATCGGTGCGAGTTCGGCGAACAGATGCGCGCGCAGCACGGACGTGCGCCAGCCTTCGAGCGCCTCGGGCGAGCGGAATCGCTGGATGATCCGCCAGTCGTATGAACCCGCGAAGGCAGGCGCGATGTCGAGCGCGAGAAATCCCGCTGCCTTCGTGGCCGTATGCGTGAAGCGGGATTGCCAGGCGGCGAACGGTTCTTCCATGCCCGCGCGCAACGTGATGTTCGTCGTGATCGCGGTCGCCGGCGGGCGGGTCGAATCGTTCATCGCGTTTTTTTCCACCGAAGGTGATGACTTGTTCGAACGCATGTGCCGCTTTCAATTCGTTAGCGCGGGATGTTTCGACCACGCGATGCGGCGCTGTTTTCCGACTCGCCCGGGCGGTCCTGACCGAAGGCGCTGGTGACGTTATCCGACGGTCGGGTGAATTGCAAGCATCGCCGGCGCGGTAACTACCCATTCAAGTTCCCCCTGTTTCTGCCGAAATAATCACGGAGGAATCGTCATTCGATGAAGCCTGCATCGACGTAAAACATCGCCCCTGCCCGCTCGTTCACTGCTCATGTCACTCTCCATCCGGCAGAACTTTCTAGCGAATCTCTTTCGCGGAACCAGCGGGCGCGATCCGCACATGCCTCGTCCGATACCGGCTCCCGCTCCGTCGACGAGCACGCTGCGCGCGTTCGCCGATCCCGTCGTGCTCGGCATACTCTGCTATCTGCTCGCGCGGCCCGTCGCGCATCTGGAAAGCGCGGGCACGCTCGCCGCGATCGCGTGGCCCGCGCCCGCCATCGCCATCGCGATACTCTGGCCGATGGCTCCGCGACGCTGGCCCATCCATCTGCTTGCGGTGTTCATCGCGATCGCTGCGACGGGCGATTTCAGCAGCACGTCATGGCGCAGCGATCTCGGCTTCTGCGTGCTGAACGTGCTCGAAGTGGCGCTGTGCGCGTGGCTCGGCCGGCGTTATGTCGATGCCGGCGGCACGATCGTCACCACCACGAGCCTGATGCGCTTCCTGCTGCTGCTTCCGCTCGCGGGCATCGGCGTCACGTCGATGCTCGGCGCGACCCTCGCCAGCGACCTCGGTCACGACGGCTGGTGGCGCGAATGGCGCACGCTCTTCGTCGGCAACGGCGTCGCGGTGCTGGTGCTCGTGCCGGCGGTGCTCGCGTGGCGCGCGCGCTCGCCGGCGGGCGCGGGCAACGCGCGACATGCCGAGCCGCTCTTCGCGCTCGCGTGCAGCGTCGCGGTCGTCGCGTTGCTGCTCGGCGCGGCGGCGCTGCATGTGTCGGAACAGGTGCAGCGCGCGGTCGTCTCGCTGCTGCTCGCCGGCACCGCCCTCTACGGCGGACTGGCCGCCGCCGCGACGACGCTCGGCACGGCCGCGGTGCTCGGCGTCGGACTGACGTTGATGAAGCTCGGCCCGTATCACTACGAGAACGCCGAAAGCGCGTGGAATCTCCAAATCGACATGGCCGGGCTCGCGATTCTGACGTTCTTCGTGGCCGTCACCGTGCGCGAACGCAGGCAGCTCGCGCTTCGGCTGGAGCGCGGACGACGGATGGAATCGCTCGGGCTGCTCGCGGGCGGCGTCGCGCACGACTTCAAGAACATCCTCGCGGCCGTCGACGGTTACGCGGAAATCGCCCGCGACCGTCTCGCCCACGACTCCGCCGCGCGCAAGCCGCTGCGCGAGGTGCAGGCCGCATCGGCACGCGGCTACGAACTCACCGAGGAAATCCTGCTGGCGGCGCGGCGCGGGGATCGCGTGCGCGAATCGCTCGATCTGATGACGATCGTGCGGGAAAGCGTCACGCTTGCGCGGCCGCTGTGCCGCAATGGCGTCGTCATCGAGTTCGAGGGCGCCGATTCGCGCCTGTTCGTCGCGGCGCACGGCGGCCAGCTCGTGCGAGCCGTGCTGAACCTCGCGAGCAACGCCAGCCTCGCGGCGCGCTCGCGCGTGGTGCTGCGCGTCGGCAGCGCACTCGCGATGGACGAGCCGCTCGCCATCGGCGATGCGCCGCCGGGGGCCATCGCGTGGGTGGACGTCGCAGACGACGGCCCCGGCATTCCCGCCGAACATCTCCAGCATCTCTTCGAACCGTTCTTTTCGGTGCGCGCGAAAGGCGGCGGCTCGGGCCTCGGCCTCGCGATCGTCGCGGGCGTCGCGTGCGAGCATCAGGGCGGCGTCGCCATCGCGACGGGACCGGACGGCACGCGCTTTCGGCTCGTGCTGCCGTTGTTGACGAAGGCGCCCGTGCCCTCGTCCCCGCACGAACGTCACGAAACCCCCGAACCGCTCGGCAATGGCGAACGCGTCATGCTGATCGACGCCGATCCCGCCTCGCGCGAACGCTGCGAGGACTGGCTTGCTGAAATGGGCTTCGAGCCGATCGGTTACGCCGACGCGCAGGAAGCGCGCGACGCAGACGCCCACGCCGACGACGAGCTCGCGCTCGTGATCGCCGCCGCCGACAGCCTGCCCGCGAACGACATCGGATTCGCCGCGCGTGTCGTCGTCCTGAGCCGGCCCATCGACCGCGAGTCGCTCGCACGCGCCGCCGCATCAGCCCTGAAGGACTTCTCATGACCCTGCAGCCGCAACACAGCATCCTCGTCGTCGATGACGATCATTCGATGCGTATCCTGCTGATCGAATATCTCTCCGGACACGGCTACAAGGCCGATGGCGCCGCGAGCGCGCAGGAGGCGATCGGCATGTACGCCGCGAAGCGCTACGACCTCGTGCTGCTCGATCTCGGCCTGCCCGATGGCGACGGCACCGACCTCGCGCGCCGCTGGCGCGAGCAGATGCAAACGCAGGGGCAAGTGCCGATCATGTACATCACGGGCCGCAAGGACGAAGCCGATCTCGTGATGGGCCTCGAACTCGGCGCGGATGACTACATCGTGAAACCGTTCTCGCTGCGCGAAGTGCTCGCACGTATGCGCGCGGTGATGCGCCGCGCGGGCGCGACGACCGCCGCGCCGCTCACGCGCGGCAAGCTGCCGAACGCGTATCGCTTCGCGGGCTGGACGCTGAATCTGAACACGCGCCGCCTGAGCGCCTCGGATCAATCGACGGTGCCGCTCACCAATTCCGAGTTCAATCTGCTGGTCACGTTTCTGAACGCGCCGGGCCGCATCATCACGCGCGAAAAGCTGCTCGAAAGCACGCGCGCCTTCGATGACATCTATGATCGCGCCATCGATGTGCAGATTCTGCGGCTGCGGCGCAAGATCGAGACCGATCCGAAGAAGCCGGCGCTGTTGCGCACCGAGCGCGGCGCGGGCTATATCTTCGATACCGATATCGAACATCTGTGGACCTGAACGCGTCCCTTCACTCTCATCAGCCTGCAATGAACGCCGTGACCGACTTCAAGAGCCTTGGCTTGCAACCCATCAGCGACGCGCAGCCCTGCGGCGTCGACGTGCGCGACGATCCGGACTTCGATCTGCTGCAAAACGAAATCGCCAAACTGACCAATCCGGCCGCGAGCGGCGCGCCGGACTGGGAGCAGGTGGTGAAGCTGTCGTCGGGGCTGCTGGCGGGCAAGGGCAAGGACATTCTCGTCGCGAGCTATCTGACGGTCGCGCTTCTGATCACGCGCGGATTGCCCGGTCTGAACGACGGCGCGCAGATGCTCGAAGGACTGCTCGCCACGCATTGGGAGCAGCTCTATCCGCCGGTCGCGCGGCTGCGCGCGCGGCGTAACGCGATTCAATGGCTGATCGACCGCGTACGCGCGCATGGCGAGGAGCATGACTGGTCAAGCTGGCCGCCGCAGGATGCCGCGCTCGTCGATGCTCTGCGCGCGGCGCTCACGGGCATCGACAGCGTGCTCGCCGACAAGGACGCCGACGCGCCTTCGATGCAGCCGCTGCGGGCGCTGCTCGGCACCGTGCAGGTCGCCGAGCCGGAGCCTGTGGCTGTCGTCGAGCCTGTGGTCGAGCCGGAGCCTGTCGTTGCGGCTTCTGCTTCTGCTCCCGCTCCTGCGCCCCGGCCAGCGCCCGCTGCCGCGCCCGCGATCCAAGCCGATCCGCTCGCGCCGCTCGCCGTCGATTCATCCGACAGCGCCGTCCACGCCACCGACGAAACGCTCGAGCGGCTCGCGGCCATCGGCAACTGGTATGCGCAGAACGAGCCGTCGAGCGCGCTCGGCTTCAGGTTGCGGCGCGTGGGCGTGTGGGCCGGCGTCGAGCACGCGCCGAACGCCCAGGGCTCGGAGACGCGGCTTCCCGGCCCGATCGCGCCGTTGCAGGATGCTCTGCGCAATCTGCAGTCGCGTGCGGCGCACATGGATATCGTCGGTTTTGCGGAAACGCAGGTGCTGACCTATCCGTTCTGGCTCGATCTGAACCATGCCGCCGCGATGGCCCTCGCCCAGCTCGGCGATGCGTGGAGTGCCGCGCGCCGCGAAGTCTGCAACGAGACCGCGAAATTCGTCTCGCGGATGGAAGGCATCGAGCGTCTGAAATTCGCCAACGGCGTGCCGTTCGCAAACGCCGACACGGTGCAATGGCTCGGCTCGCTGGCGTCGTCAGGTGGCGATGCGGGCGCGGCCGCCGCGCCGGATCCGCTCGTCGCGGTGCTCTCGCGTGCGCGTGCGCTCGCCGCGGACAATGATCTCGGCGCCGCCGCGCAATGTCTGCAGGACGCCATCGACAAAACCGCCGCGGTCGGCACGCGCCTGCGTCTGCGCACGGCCTTGTGCGATCTGCTGCTGGAGCATCGTCCGGGCGCGCGCCTCGATGCATTCGCGCGCGCGCTCGTGGCGGAAGTGGATCGATACGGCGTCGCGTCGTGGGATCCGGAACTCACCGCCGACGCATTGCGCGCCGCCTTCGCGATCCTGAGCCGCAACGATCAGAACGAAGCGGAGACGGCGGCGCTGCTCGCGCGTATCGCACCGCTGGATGTGGCGATCGCGGTGCGGTTGATTACGTGATCCGCCCCGCGCGCCGCCCTCAAAGCCCCGTCATCATCATCGACGGCGTCTGACCGCGCCAGCACGCGCCGATCGTCGCCGGCAATCCCAGTTCCGCCAGCGTCACCGGCGTGCTCGCCACCGTCGGCACGATGGCCGGCAGCGGCGGCATGCCGGGACTCATCACCGCGAGCTGATCGACGATGTTCATCTGCTGACGCTGCGTCTGCGCGTCCTGGATCTGCTGCTTCTGTTGCGCCGTCGTCTTCTGCAAGGTCTCGTAGAGCTCGATCCTGTGCGCGGCATCGGTCACCTGATCGCCGCCCGTCACCGAGAAGCTCACCGTCAGCGACTGCACGTTGAGCGCTTTGAGCGCCGACTCGCTCGCCGGAAAATCGGCGGGCGTGAACTGACGCTGGCCGTCCGCGAAATCCTTCAGGAACGCCGCGACGCCCAGCGGCCCCGCATAGTTTCGATTCAAGGTCAGATTGCCGATCTTGATCTGCAGACGCGCATCGCCGCATTGTCCCGCCGTCCAAGCAAAGCTCGTCCTGACCGGAAAGTTGTAGTTGTTCAGCGTCTGCACGCCCGACGCGCATTGCACGGTGAGAATCGTCGCGTAGGGCTTCGCTTGCGCATCGGCGTTGACGTTGGTCGGCTGCGCCGTGAGCGTGAGCGGCACCGACAGCGCGCGGGCCGCATCGGCCTGCTGCTTCGCCGTCGCGAGCGTGCGGTCGAGCTGATCGAGCGCCTGTTGCGCGTCCAGTTGCGCCTTCTGCGCCTGAAGCTGCTGTGCCTCTTTGTCTGCGGCGCTGCGCGCGGCGGATTGCTGTTGCGCGAGCTGACGTCCGAACGCGCCATTGAGCATCGGCACGAATCCCGACGTGAACGGCACGCTGAAACCCTGCGTCTCGACGATGCCGTAGCGGCTCGCATTGCGCGTCAGAAACGGCTTGGCCGCGCCGTCCGCGAACGCCCAGACCGCGCCCTTCGCGCCGAAGAGCTGATCGATCGCGGCGCTCTTGTCGGTCGCGCCCTGCAGCGGAAACACCACGCCCGATTCCCAGCCGCGCTGCAATTCGCACGACGCCTGCTGCTCGATATACGCCGCGAGAAAATCGAACGGACCGCGAATGAGACGCCACGTCAGCATGTCTGAGCCATCGCCGGTGCCGATGAGCGTGCGCAACTGCGTGAGCGGCTGCAGCGCGTTCATCATCTCGGACGGCTGCGGCTGTGCGCTCGTCGCCAGTTGAGCGAAGTCCGCCGCGAGCTGATAGCTCTTGCCGCTGCCCGCGCTGCTGTCCATCGCGAGCTTGTTCAGTCCCGACAGATACTGCGTCAGCGCATCGACCGCGCCGAGGTTGTTGGCAACAGTCTGGCTGCCGCGTTGCGGCGCGCCCGCGAGCACGTCCTTGATCGCCGATGCCCCGACCGCGTTGATCGCGCCCGCCATCCTGACCGCCTGATTCGCCGCGCCCGTGCGGGTCGCCTGTTCGCGCAACTGCTGGAATTGCCGCGCGAGGACGATCCAGCCGGGCAGCGGCGCATCGGCGCGTTCGCCGTCGAATTCCTCGTTGAGCCGCGCGACGAGGCGGAAGTACGGGCTCGCCGGCCCGCTCACGATGCCGAGCGCTGAGCGCCAGCCCGCTTCGCCCGAATACGGCGTCGCGTTGCTCGTGAATGCCTCGACGAAGTTCTGCCACGCCATCACGCGCTGGGTGCGATACCAGTCGTCGAAAGCCGCGCGCTGCCTGTCGAATTGCGCGGGATCGACGAGCGCCGCGCGAATCTGCTTCGCGAGATCGTCGAGCGATTTGCGGCCCGCGACGGTGTACACGGCGGGCACGGTCGCGCCGGTCATGTTCGTGGCGCTCGCACCCGCGCTGGCACCGATCACGCTGCCGTTCGCCGTTTGCATGCTCGTGGTCGCGGCTTGCGCGCTGCCGCCCCAGAAATCGGCGGCACGCACGGACGCGACATCGCCGCCGTCCGGCACGAGACCGACGAGCCAGGACATCTGCGGATCGGCGGCGATGGCCTGATCGAGCAGCGCGCGTTGATCCTTCAGCCGATCGCGCAGATAGCCCGCGTCCTTCGGCGACCAGACGAGATACGAGATCGTGAGCGGATTGAGCTGCGCGTTCAGTTGCGCCGGATAGAGCGGCGAGGCGACCGGCTGCGGCATCGCTTCGAGCGTCGCGCGATCCGCGCCGTCGAGCCGCGCGCGCAACAGCGCGATCGAGCGCGCCAGATTCAGCACCTGCCGCGCCGCCTCGACCGGCTGCTCCGCCTGGCCTCCCGATGCCGCGAGCGAGGTCTGCTGGCTCTGGTCGGCCGCGGGCTGGATCGCCTGCCGATACTGCTGCACGAACACGTCATGCAGACGCGCTTCGAGCGCGGCGAGCCCCGCGCCGTTGCCGAGCAAGCCCGACATCCAGCGCCGGTCGTTCTGCGCAACTTGCGTCAGCACGTCGTTGGAATAGGTGAGCGCGGCGGCGTCGTGGAACAGGTTGCCATTGAGCGAAACCTTGTCGGGCCGCGCGCTCTGCACCAGTGCGAGCGTCTGCCTGTTGCCGGCGAAGGACACCGACAGCAGAATGCCGAACATCGCGAGCAGGAGCACCCACGCGACGACGCCCACGCTCTGCGTGACGCGCCGCCAGTGATGGACGAGCAAGGTCGGCTTCGCGGCGTTCCGATCCTGCGGCAGGATGCGGCCGAAGAAGTCGTGCAGGAACACGCCCGCCGTGTCGCCCGCATGCGACGGCGACGCCGGCAACAGCGAGCCCATCAGCGCGGACATCGCGCCGCCTTCCTGCTGGCCGCTGCTGAAGAAGATGCCGCGCAACAGCGGCCGTTCGAGATACGGGCTATCGGCGAGGCAGGTGCCGAGGAACATCGTGAGGCCGTTTCGCAACTGCGCGAGTTCGTTCGGGAACATCAGCAGTTCGGGCGACGCCTGCGCTTCGCGCGATACCAGCGCGAGACGCAGCGCCTGCAGCCGCGCGCCGATCGAATCGAACGCCCGCGCGACGAACGCGCTTTCACCCGATGCGCCCGCCACGCCCGCCTCGCTCTCTTCGGCGAGATACCCCATCGCCTGATCGAGGGCATCGGCGGGCAGCGTCTTCGCCCATTCCTCGAAGCCGTAGAGACGGTCGCACTTGGTGACCAGCACATACACCGGAAAGCGCTTGCCGAACATGCGTATCAACTGCTCGATGCGCGCCCGCACGATGCGTCCTTCATCGGCGAAGGTATCGGCGTCGGGCACCATCAGCCGGTCCGCGCTGACCGCGAGCACGAGCCCGTCGAGGCCTTCGCGCGGCCGGTAGCGTCCGAGCAGATCGAGACCGACTTCCCATTCGCGCCGATCCTGCTCGACGTCCTCCGCCTGCACGTAACGGCCCGCGCAATCGATCACGACAGCGCGATCGAAATACCACCAGTCGCAATTGGCCGTCTGGCCGATGTTCGCCTGCTGGCTGATCTTCTGGATCGGCGACGAAAGCCGCGCGCGCGTGAGCGCGGTGGTCTTGCCGGTGCCCGATTGCCCCACGACCATGAACCACGGCAGCGCGTAAAGCGGATCGCCCTTGCTGCGCAAATTCGACCGGCGCAGCGTGGCGACGGCCGTCTTCCACTTGCGCCGCAAGAGCGCTTCGGGCGACGCGGCCGGCGCTTCGACATGGATGGCGGCGCTCTGAGCCGCGAGCCGGCTGCGCGAACGCATCATCACGATCATGCGGCGCGCGAACGCGATGAAGAAGTACAGCGCGAACACGCCGACGAAGATCGCGAGCGCGACCCACAGCGGCCAGCCGAAATAGAGGACGACGCCCCAGCCGACCAGCGCCACGACGATCAGCGTCAACAGCCACAGCAATGCGATGCCCAGCGTTTTCATAGATGGATCTGCGCGAGAAGCGTATCGACGGACTGCGCGACGACGGTGTGATACACGCCATACAGCAGCGCCAGCAGGAAGAGCGGTAACAGGATGGCGGTCACCTTGCCGCGCGTGAGGCGCGTGGCGAAACGCGCGCGCGCGGTCGGCTTGCGGGCCGCGGCGTCATCGCCCGCGACGTGATAGCCGTCCGGAAACAGGAACGCGCGCGCCGATGCGCCGAGCTGTTCGGCGTCGGGCAGCAGCATCGCGAGATTGGTGCGGCGAATGTCGGTCAGCGTCTTCTGGTTGCGGTCGTACGCATAGCGCCCGCCGAAGCCGAGCGCGAGACACAGGTAGAACACTTCGCGCACCGCCAACTGTGAAGGCGTGAGTTGCGCGAGGCGCTCGTAGAACACCACGCCTGCATTGCTCACATTCGAGTAGCGACGTTGCAGCAGATGACGCTGCCACTGCGCCGCGCCGTCCCAGCGCGTGGTGAGCAGCAGTTCGTCGGCCCACGCGTTGAAGGCGAACAGCGCCTCGTCGATGTCGGCCTGCGGGAAGCCCGCGTCATGCGCGCGCAACCGCGCGGCCGCGATCGCGCCGTCGAGTTGCGCGGTCAGGCTCGCGGCATCGCCCATCGGCGAGCGCGAGAACGCGCGGACCTGCGCGAAAAGGGGGATGAGGGTATCGGCGAGCGTCATGCTATCTCCGCAGCACGACGATTTCGGCGCGCAGATCCTGCGGCGCGTCCGGCCATTGCAGCGCGATGTTCTCGTCGCGCTCGACGGCGTCCCAAAGCTCGCTCACCTGCTCGATCCGGAAGTAGTTCGACGACGCGCGGCGCGGCATGCCCTGCGGCGCGTTCGGCAGATGGATCAGCTCCAGCCCCGGCAGCGCGTGCGCGACGAGCCGCGTGACATCGGCGGCATTGGCGAGACGCGCATCGTAGAGCGCGCCGTCGACGACCTGCGCCGCCGCCTGCTCCGTGCGCAGCACGAGATAGAAGCGGTTGCGCCGGTCGAAGAACGCGCGCGGCAGATCGCCTGCGAACATGCCGTCGCGATAGTCGAGCACGGCGAGATGCTCCGGCCCGATCGCGATCTCGCCGAGCAGGAAACCGATCAGCGCCTGCGCGCGCGAGAAGCAGTTGTAGAGATCGGCGTGATCGTAGGCGGGCAGGCCCGGCGTGCCGTCCTGCGCCTCGCCGAGCATGTCGAAGCGCTCGGAAAACGCGCTCAGCTCGCCGACGAGATTGCGCAGCTCGCCGTACAGATGCCACGGATGCAGCGTCTGCGTCTGCGTCAGATGCACGAGGTTCGGCGCGGCGCGCGACAGCGTGCGCATCGCGAGCAGCAGCATCATGTAGCCGGGATCGAACTCGGCTTTCTGCAACTCGCGCGGATTCTTGAATTCCTGAAGATGATGCGCGCGGCCGACGACATCGTCGCGAATCTCGCGCACGATGCGCAGCAGCGCGTCGGAGCCGGAGAGCGCGTAGGCGGGCGGGATGAAGCGCTCCGACAGCGTCACCGTATCGCCGATGCGGGCGAGCTGCGCAATCGGAATCAGGTCGTACTGGCCGAGATTGGCGGTCTCGCCCTCGAAGAACACCTTCAGCACGTGCAGCAGCGTATGCACCGGCGCGGCCGGTCCGTTCGAATGCAGGTCGGGCACGTCGGCGGGGCGTTCGAGGCTCGCGTAGCGGGTCGGCGCGGCGGCGGCGTCATCGGGCGATGCGCACATCGTCACGTTGTTGCCTTCGGCGGCGAACTTGCGCACGCCGAGATAGACCGTCAGCGCGCGTCCCTCGCCGATCGTGCTCGCGTCGAACGAACGCGGCGCGAGCACCGCGTTGCCGGGAAACTCGACATACGTGCGATCCGGAAAGATCAGCCTGGCCGCCCGCACTTCGATGGTCTGGCTCGCGATGGCGCCCGTCGCGATATCGAGCGCGCCCGCGCCCCAGAAATGCGGCAGACCCGTCTCGACGACCGGCTTGTTGCGGAACTGCTCGTGCAGCGACGCCAGCTGAAAGTGCTGGGGCTGCATGAACATGCCCTGATGCCAGTAGATGCCCTTGTTATGGTCCATGCGATGGGTTCGATGTCTAGTTGCTGAGCTTGCGCAAGGGCGTGTCCTGCGAACTGGCCGCGCCTACGACGCCGGTCGTGGCGCCGGAGCCGTCCTGGCCCGCCGGTTTGTCGCTCAAACGGATTTCCTTGCCGCCGCCTTCGAGCTGCTGCGCGCGCTGCAGCGTCGCGGCATCCGGGCCGCCGGGCTGCACTTCGGCGTTGAGAATGCCTTGCGCGCCGAGGTTGAGGCGCACGACGAGCGGCCCCGGCAGCTTGGTATGCGTGCGGAAGATGAAGCCCGAGGTCTTCGTGACGACGGGAACGTCGAACTGGCGCGCCGCGTTGGCCACGCCGAACTGCGCGTAGCCCGCGACGAGGCCGATCGAGCGCGTGCTCTGCGCCCGGTCGAGAATCAGATACGAATGCTGGCCCGGCGCGACCACATAGCGCGAGAACTGCGAGAAGGTCTGCGGCACCTTGCCCGTCGCCATCGTTTCGGCGAGCGCGTTCGGGTCGGCGGAAAGATTGCGGAACGCCTGCGCATCGCCGGTCTCGTAGACGCCCAGCAAGAGCGTGTGCGACTGGCTGTCGTACTGGTTGAGGCCCGGATCGGCGGTGATCTCGAACATCACCGCGTCGGTCGCGTAGCTCCAGGTGACGTCGGCGAGCGGGTCTTTCGGCGGCGCGCTGCCGCATCCCGTCAGCGCGAGCACGGCCGCCGCGCATGCCAGCGACGCCATCCGCCGCATTGCGCGCCCGCGATTTTTGCCGCGCGTCGCGGCATCGTTTGTCATAACAGCCACAGCCATTGCCGGTGCCTCTTTCATGTGCCGTCGAGCATTACCCACTGCCACCCATTCTCCGGATATTGCGTCGCGCTCATGCGGCGAAAAAAGGCGGTTTTCCGGCCTTATTCGAAGCCTGCCGGGAAAACGGCGTCAGACGAGCGGCAGGATCGTCGCGCTGGCTTCGCTGTCTTCGGTGTACGGCATGAAGAGGATCGATTCGGGCGTGCCCTTTACGCGGGCGTAATAGACATCGTCCGCGCCGAGGCGGTTGCGCACCGCCCACGCCGTGAATTCGCGCTCGCCCACCTGCAGCGTCAGCCCTTCCTGCGCGAACTCCAGCACGGTTTTCTCCGGCAGCTTGCCGCGCGGGCCGACCGCCTGAAAATCGATCGTCGCGCCGCCGCCATGAACGCCGAACACGACGCCCTGCCATTCGCCCTCGCGCGGCCCGATCGCGAACCACTGACCGAGCTGCTCCTCGCCAACCACCTCAAAGCGGTGATCCTGCGGATCGCCCGCCTTCGCGAGATTCGCGCGCGCGACGATCTTCGCCGGCCATGACGGATGGTTCTCGACCAGCACGGTCGCGCCGCCGAGCAGCGCCGGCATGCTCTCGATGCCCGCCGCGCCCGACAGCACCATCGGAAAGCCGGGCCCGCGCGCCTCGCGCAGGCTCGCGGCGAACACCGACAGGCCATAGCGGATCGACGGCTTCGCAAGCGCCGCATCGTCGGCGAGGATCAGCCAGAGATCGGCGCGCGCGGCGTTCAGCGCGTCGAGGCCGGCGCGCCATGCGAGCTTCGCGGGTTCATCGACCCAGAAGTGGCCTTGCGTCGCGAGGCCGTAACGTTTCAGCAACTGCGACACGGCGGCGACGCGCGCGGCGTCCTTTTCCTTGTCGAACGCGGTGATCCAGACGGTTTTCATGATGGTTTTTTCCTCTCGTTCAACTCATGACCATCACGACGGACTGGCTCGGCGCGAGCACCGCGCCGACCATGTTGCCTTCGTTGTGCTGGGTCGGATCGCTGAGCCGCACGGCGGGCGAGCCTTCGAACTTCACGGTGACGCTGCCCATCATGAACTGGACCTTGCCCATCATCTTGCCCGACACGACGCCGCCCGCGACGCCCGCCTCGTCGCCCGAGCTCAGCGGAATCTCCGACGACTTGGTGAGCGCCGGCATGCCGCCGACGAGCACCTTGACGGTCGCCGGATTGCCCATCGGCGGCATGCCGATGTTCGGATACGGAATCGGGATCGGCGGCGCGGGCGGCGCGGGCGTCTTGCATACATCGGGCATCGCCATGCACTGGCCGCCCGCTTTGGTGACTGCGAACATGTCGGCTCCTATCCGAGATCGATCTTGTCGGCGTCGATCTTCACCTGGCCTTCGGCCAGAATCGTCGCGTGGCGGGCGGAAACGTGCATGCGCTCCTCGACATGCATGCGCACGCGGCCGGCGTGCGTCTCGTCGGCGTTGTCGATCCGGCGAACGCTGTCGCGCGCGCGCTGGATCAGGCGTCCGACCGTGCTCGTGATCTGCTGCGCGACCGTGCTTACCGCGCCGAAGCGGCCCTGCAACTGCTGGATCGCCGCCTCCATGCGATGGAACGTGATCTCGCCGCGCACGCCCGTCATCGCGATCTCAGGCGCCTGCATCGTCAGGCTGCGCGCGGCTTTCATGTCGACGCTATCGGCTTCCACGCGCAGCGCGCCGCGATCCGTGTGCAGCGCGACATCGCCGGGCAGCACGAGCGCCGCGCTCGATGGCTGCGCCCGCGCGAGCACCGCGAGCACGTACGAAATCGCGTTCGCGCCGCTCGCGGCGACGAGCACGGTGTCGCCGCACTCCGGTTCGACGAGACAGCTTTCCGCGCGCAACGCGCGCAGCGGCGCGCGGCCGGCGGCGTCGAACAGAAACCAGCGGTCGGCGCGGCCGGTCACGGTCGCGTAGGTGAGCTGGACGGCGGGATCGTCGCCGGGCCGGGCGATCGTGACGAGCGTACGGTTCATGGCCGTGTTTCCTTGAATGAGGTTCATGTCAGACGCGCGGCTGCCATTGCTCGGCGCGCGCGAGAGCGGGATCGGTGCGGCGCGCGCCGTCGAACGACGCGCCGTGCAATTGCGCGCCCTGATCGACGAGCGCATGCAGATTGGCGCCGCCGAAGTCCGCGCGCGTGCAATCCGCGCCGGACAGGTCCGCGTGCGAGAGATCGCAGTACACAAAGCGCGCGGCTTTCAGCGATGCCCGCTGCCACACGCTCGCGCTCAGCACCGACTGATTCCAGCGCGACGCATCGGCGCGCGCGGCGGCGAAGTTCGCCTCGCTCGCGTTGACCATCTCGCAGACCGCGTCGGTGAGATCGGCGCGTTCGAAGACGGCGTTCAGCAGCGCCGCGAAGCTCGCGCGCACGCCGCGTAGCGTCGCGTCCTGCAACTGCGCGCCGACGAAGCTCGTGCGATCGAGCGCGACGCCGGACAGGTCGGCCTTTCGCAGCGATGCGCCGTCGAGGATCGTCATCGTCAGATCGCAGTTGCGCAAATCCTGGCCGCTCAGGTCGGTGCCGCGCAGATACGCCTGCGCAAGCGATGCGCCGGTCAGACGCGCGCTCGTGAGGTCCGCGTCCATCGCGGTGAAGCGATGCAGGTTCGCGCCGGTGAAGTCGGTCTGGGCGTAGCGGCAGCCGTGCGCATCGGCGCGCACGAAGCTCGCGCCCGCGAACGATGCGCCGCCGAAGTCGCAGCGATCGAAAGCGGCGAACGCGCAATCCGCGTCGCGCAAGCTCGCGCCGCTGAAGTCGGCGTTCTCGAAGCGCGTCTGCTGCGCGCGCAGGCCATCGAGCTTTGCGCGCGCGAACGACACGTCCTGGAAATCGGCATCGGCGAACACGGCGTTCGTCAGATCGGCTTCTGCGAGCGCGACGTTTTGCAGCCGGCAGCCGGACAGATCGATGCCCGAAAGATCGGCGCCGGACAGATCGGCGTCGGCGAGCAGACGCTGCGCGGCGAGCGTCGCGCGGGCTTCGTCGGCGCTCATGCGCGTGCGGGTGGCGGGAGTCGTCGTGCTCATATCGGCGGCCTGAATTGAAGAATGGTGCGATCGATGTTCGAGCCTTCGAGGCTCGCGATAGTCGGCTGCGCGCCGTCGAAGTCCACGCCGTACAAATTCGCGTGGCGCAGCAGCGTGCCCTTGAGGTTCGATTTGCGCAGCGAGCCGCCGAACAGGTTGACGGCATCGAGATCGGCGCCGCTCAGGTCGGCCTTGTCGAAGCGCGCGCCCTTCGCCGACGACGCGCCGAAGCGTGCCGCCTGCGCCTGCGCACTGCCGAGATCGGCGTGATCGATGACGGCGCGCTCGAAGCTCGCGCGGCGAAGCTGCACGCCGTCCCATGCGGCGCGGACGAGGCGCGCGCGCGTGAAGCGTGCGTCGTCGAAACAGGTCTTTGCGTCGGCGCGAGACTGGCTCAGGTCGGCATCGGTGAAGACGGCTTGCTGGGCCTGCGCGCCGTAGAACTCCGCCTGACGGCACGCCGCTGCCGAGAAATCGCTGCCCGCAAGACGGCTGCCGCTGAAGCTCGCCGCGACGAGATCGGCGCCGATGAACTTCGCGCCGCTCAGGTCGGCATCGGTGAAGCTCGCGTGCTGCGCGCGGCACGCCGATAGATCGGCGCCGGCGAGCTTCGATCGATCGAAGATCGCGCCGCGCAGATCGGCCTCGTTCAGCTTCGACGCGGAGCAATCCGCGCCCGTGAAATCGGCGTCGGCGAGTTGCGCGCCGCGCAGGTCCGCTTTGGCGAACGTGCTCGCCGCCGCGCTCGATTGCGTGAATCGCGCGCGTTGCAGATCGGTTTCGCTCAGGTCGGCGCCGTGCAGCAGCGCTCGCGTGAAATCGGCGTCGGCGAGACGGCTGCCCGCGAACGAGGTCTTGTCGAGCACCGCGCCGGAGAAATCCGCGCCGGACAGATCGAGCTTCGAGAGATCGACGCCGCTCAGGTCGTAATTCGCGAGGCTCGCGCGCGCAGCGTGCCGCGCGATCACGTCTTCGCGCGTCAATTGGACGACGGCGGGCGCTTCGGCCTCGGGCATGTCGATGGCGGGCAAGTCGATGGCGGGCGCGGGCGGCTTCGCGGCCAGCGCGGCGAGCGCGGCGAAATCGGCTGCGGACACGACGCCCGGCGGCGCGAGATGCGGCAGCGTTTCGGCCAGTTCGGGACGGCTCGCCAGTTGACGACGCACATCCGCTTCCGACAACCCGGCGTCGCGCAGGCGCTGCTGCGTTTCAGCCTGAAGCCGCGCGAGCATACCGGGCAGATCGGCGGCGCTGGCGTCGGCTTCCGGCTGGTTCAGATAGCGCGCCGCGTCGGCATCTTTCACGCCGTACTTCTGCATCAGCGCGCGGGTTTCCGCGTTCAGTTCGGCGACACTCGCCTTGACTTCGGCCAGCGTCGGCACGCGTTCGGGCGCGGCGTCCTTCAGGTACGGCGCGATATCGGCGTCGGTCTTGCCGAACTTCGCCATCAGCGCGCGGCTTTCGTTGTTCAATGCCGCGGTCTGCGTCTGTACGGCCGACAGCCCGGAGGTGTCGAACGAAACCGCCGCTGCCTGCGGTGCCACCGCGACGGGCATCGCGACGGGCGCGGCAGCCTCGGCCGGTTCGACAGCAGCCGCCGCGCGCGCCGGCACCGCCACGGCGATCCGCTCGCGGAACACATCGCGGTAATGCTCGAACGGCAGCGGCGCATCGCCCTGACGCTCCCATCCGGCCATCACGTGAGTTACTTGGCTCGCGTCGGTATCGGCGATATTGGCGAGCGCGCGATACAGCACCACGCCGCATTCCAGCTCGGGAAAGAGCCAGAGCGTCTCCGCATGGGCGGCCACTTCGGTCAGCGTATCGTTCGCGTTGACGAAGCAGCGCGCCCGCAAGCGCGGCAGCACGCCCTGAAGCACGCTCGCACGCGGATGCATGTTGACGATCTCGAAGCGCTCGTCGCCGATGAAATAGCCGGGCAGACGCTGATCGGACGGCGCGCTCAGAAAGAACTCGGGCCGTGTGTCCGACGGCAGATGCGGCCACTCGCTCTTGAGCCAGCGCTCGTCGCACGCGCCCAGATGCTGCCGGCGCAACGGCGCGTCGCTGCCAAAACCCCAGAAACCCGCGGGCGCCGCGCGGTCGCCACGGCTCGCGATGCGCCGCGTTTCGCTCTCGACGTTCGGCAGCGGCCAGACGCGCGTGCCGTCTGCGTTGTCGATTTCCGCGTAACCCTTGCCGGCCGGATTGTCGGCGCAGCCCGTGCCGCCGAATGCGGTCGCGGGTTCGATCGGCATCTGCGTATAAGGCGTGGCCGCCGAGATCAGGCCGAGCGCATTGAACCGACGCTCGCCGCTGACCACGAGCGACTTGCCGAGCGCGCCGATCCGCGCGCTGACCCGCTGCTGCACGACCTGCGTGCCCGCCGGCGCATGCGCCGCGCCGTGGATGAGATATTCGCCGACGGGCTTCGGATAGCCTTCGTCGAGGATCGCGTTCTTGCCGAGCGCGCCAGCGACAGCGGCCCACACGTCGGGTTCGGGCATCAGTCCATCGAGACCGGCGTCGTCGAAGCGAAAGCCGGCGATCATGCCGATCGAGAGCACGTCGCGCCGCGCGAGCCGCAGGCCGCGATAGACGAGCGCGAGATTGTCGGGCTTGAGGATCTTCATGCCGTCATCCCAACTGGATCAGCGCGCTGTTGAACTTCACCGTCGAGCCGTTGAACTTCACCTGCGAGGCCGTCACGCTGAATGCGTTGGCGGCTTCAACGTTCACGTTCGTGGAGATGGTCGCGACCTTGTCCAGTCCGTCGATGGTCACCTGCGCGCCCTTGATCGATACGTTGCCGGCCGCCTGCGCCGAGAGCGCGCCGGTCGCCTTCAGGCCGAGGTCCGCGCCGGCGGTGGCCGTCAGGTTCGACACCGCCGTCATCTTGATGGTCGCGGCGCGCGTGCCGGCGCCGTCGCCATCGACCCAAGTCGTATTGGCGCCGCCGGCCTTGAGCACCACTTGCAGGCTGTCGACCTCCACGCTCGACGACACCCCCGGCCCGCTCGCCACGGACAGCTCGCTGCCGAACTGCGACATGTTCAGCGTCGAGCCGATGCCGGGCAACGGCAGGACGGTAGCCTTGATGCCGGAAATACCGAGCTCGATGTTGCTGGCGTAGAGCGGCTTGGCCTCGCTCGCGGCGGCGATCGCCTTCGCGCCGTCGAACAGCACCTTGTGCGCGAGGATCGACGTGAGCGCGCCGCCCAATGCGGTCTGCGCCGCCGTGACGCCGTAGCTGCCCGGCGTCCACGGCGCGACCTTGCCCGAGCCGCCGCCGGCGTCGTCGGCCGCGCTGATCGCGAGGCCCGCTTCCGCCGCGATCACCGCGTTCACCGCGAGACTCAGCGCGACGGCTCCCTTGATCGAGTCCTTCACGCCATCGACCGTCGTCTTGATGATCGGGTCCTGGCCGCCCGAGATCAGCACCGTTTCCGCGCCCTGCAGCTTGCCGGAGGTCTTGAGCGAGACCGTGTCGGAATCGTCGACGGTGATGCTCTTGCCTTTGTTCCAGCTCACGTTGGTGCTGAGACCAAACGATACGTTCGCGCCGAACGACGCCTTCGTGGTCATCGACGCCGACAGCGAGCCTTCGTAGGACAGCGTGAGCGAATTCTTCGTCCCCGCGAACAGCGAGTTGCTGACGCCGACCGTCACGCTTTCCGAGCTGCCCGCCGTGCTGGTCCACAGGCTGCCGCCGCCGTTCACGTCGGTCGAGCCGATGCCGATCGTGCTGTTATGAAACGGCGAATGCAGCCACACGGCTTCCTTGCCCTTGCTGTCGGTCATGTGCAACTGATTGCCGCCCGCCGTCGCGATGCGGTTCGCCTGCGCGTTCTGCTGCGTGACGACGTTGCTGTTCTCCGAATTCGCCAGGCTGCCGACGATGACCGGCTGATCCGGATCGCCGTCGATGAAGGACAGCAGCACTTCCGCATCCTTGTGCAGCGGGAAATGCATGCCGTGGTCCGTGCCCGCGTACGGCGACGCCATGCGCAGCCGCGCGGAACTCTTGTTGGCGTTCTTGTCGGTCTTGTCGAACGGCAGTTGCACCTTGTACTGGCCGTACTCGTCGAGCTCGGCGTACTCGCCGCTGCCTTCGCTGTCGATCGTCGCGTTCATCGTGCCGGCCACGCGCGGCTTGGCCGTCGTGCGCTCGGGGCGGAACTGCGTCGCGGCCGGGATTGCACGGAAGCTGTTGCGGTAGACGATCTCGCCGCCGCGCGCGCCCTCGCTGTACGGGCTCGCCACGCCGTTGAGCAGCGCGCCCGCCTGCGAGCCCTGATGATGCACTTCGGTGACGAGATAGCGCCCGTTGAAGTCGTCGCGATAGTGAAACCCGAGCGTGAAGAAGAAGCCGCTGCGCAAGCCGAGCGCGGTGCCTTCGCCCGAATACACCTTGCCACCGCAGACGAGCTCCTGCGCGCGCAGCTTCGCGTAGCGGTCGCCTTCCTGCTGGTCGCGGAAGTTCTCGCCGTACAGCATGACTTCGCCGATACCCGCATCGGACACGGTCGCGCGAGCCTTCAACTGCACCGTGGCCTTGCGATAGTTGTAGTCCTGCAAAACCACTTCATGCGGCAGCGGTTTTTGCCGGCACACGAAGTCGCGCACCGAATCGGCGGCGAGGCCGGTGTCGAGCGAATCGTCCGGACGATACGCGACGGGAAGCGCGTCCGCCGCGTGCATGATCTTGTCGTCGATCACGACGAGCTTGTCCGCGCCGCCTGCATGGTCGAAGTAGTAGTAGACGCCCTCCTTCTCCAGCCAGCGCGACACGAAGTCGAGATACGTCTCCTGATACTGGCAGACGAAGGTGCGCGGCCGGTAGTCGCCGGTGAGCCGGAATTCATAATCGGCGGAATTCAGGCGGCCGGTTTCGAGCACGCCGCGCACGGTATCGGTGATCGGGCGCTCGTCGAGATACACCTCGGAGATGCGAAAGAGCGACAGCCGCCACAGGCGCGGCACCAGCACGGCGCGATAGAACACATAACCGTCCGCGCGATGCAGTTGCTCGAACTCGGCGAGGATGCCGTGATACGGCGCGCGGATGCCGCCTTCCGGGCCGTAGATCACGAACGACGCGCGATGGCTCAGCATCGTGTCGAAATCGATCGATGCATCGTCCGACACCAGCGTGAGGACAAAGCGAAACGGCTGCGAGATCGCCTCGAAGCCTTCCATTTCGACGACCGCGAACTTGTCCGCGCCGAACGCTTCGGACGTGAAATCGAAGCGCTTGTTGGCGAGAATCCGGTCGGACAGTGCGTTCATGTTTGAATCTCCGTACAGGTGATGCTCGTTATTCTTGCGGCGCTCGGTCACCGCATGGTTTCAGCCGCGTTACGTTTGAAACTTCAGGCCGGCGCGCCGGGAAACGTCACGGCGAAATCGCCGCTCTCGTTCACGTCGAGCGCCACTTCCGGCAGCGCGACGCCCTCGCCCATGCGCGTGAGAATTTCCTGCGACATCAGCGGCAGCACCGTGCCGCGCAGAATGAAATCGATGTTGCGCGCGCCCGTTTCCACTTCCGTGCAGCGCGCCGCGATCTGCGCGACCACCGCATCGGTATAGGTGAAACGCATCTTGTTGTTGTGCGCGACGCGACGCACGATCTTGTCGAGCTTCAGGCGCACGATGCCAGCGAGCGCGTCGGTGGCCAGCGCGAAGTACGGAATCACGGTCATGCGCGCGAGCAGCGCGGGCTTGAAGTGATTCGACAGGATCGGCCGCACCGCGGAAAGCAGCGTCGCCGCGTCGGGCTTGTCATCGCCCGCGGTCATTTCGGTGATGACATCGGTCGCGAGATTCGACGTGAGGAAGATCACCGTGTTCGAGAAGTCGATCTCCTTGCCCTCGCCGTCCGACAGCATGCCCTTGTCGAACACCTGATAGAACAGGTTCATCACGTCGAGATG
The DNA here is from genome assembly GCF_046030135.1 of Caballeronia jiangsuensis. Classification (NCBI taxonomy): domain Bacteria; kingdom Pseudomonadati; phylum Pseudomonadota; class Betaproteobacteria; order Burkholderiales; family Burkholderiaceae; genus Caballeronia; species Caballeronia jiangsuensis. The sequence continues at coordinate 88,529 of NZ_JAQQDB010000002.1, read as the reverse complement.
CGCCTTTTCCACTTCGTCGAGCAGCACGACCGAATACGGGCGCTGGCGCACCGCTTCGGTCAGCACGCCGCCCTCGCCGTAACCGACGTATCCCGGGGGCGAGCCGATCAGCCGGCTCACGTTGTGCTTCTCCTGGAACTCGCTCATGTTGATGACGGTGGTCGATTTCTCGTCGCCGAACATGATGTCCGCCACCGACAGCGCCGTCTCCGTCTTGCCGACGCCCGACGGACCCGCGAGCAGGAACACGCCCATCGGCTGATCCGGGTCCTTCAGGCCCGACTTGGCGGTCTTCAGCACTTCGGCGATCTGCTCCATCGCGTGGTCCTGGCCGCGGATGCGCGCCTTCAGCGTGTCGGCCATGCGCATCACGCTCTGCGCCTGATCGCGCAGCATCTTGCCCGCCGGAATGCCGGTCCAGTCCGAGATCACGCGCGCGACCACGTCCGGATCGACATCGATATGAACCAGCGGCTGATCGCCCTGCGCCCCCTTGAACGCGTCGGCCGCCGAAGCGATGTCGCGCGACAGCGCCTCGAGCGTGTCGGCGGGCGCACCGGCCGCCTTCGCCTCGTGACGCGCCGCGCGCGCATCGAGCAGCGCGCGGGCGGCGTCGCGTTGGCGTTGCCAGAAGGCGCGGAGTTCTTCGGCTTGCGCGCCGAGCTTCGGCAGTTCCTCGTCGATCTCGCGAAGACGCGCGAGGTCGACGGGCTGCTGGTTGTCCGCATCGCGCTCCAGTCCGTTCTTCTCGCGCTGCAATGCCTGGATGCGGCGCTCCGTGTTCTCCAGCACGTCGGGCTTCGCGCTTTGCAGCACCTTCACCCGCGCGCAGGCGGTATCGAGCAGATCGACGGCCTTGTCCGGCAGTTGACGGCCCATGATGTAGCGGCTCGACAACTCGGCCGCCGCGACGATCGCGTCGTCGCGCAGCACGACCTTGTGCACGTCCTCGTACTTCTCCTTCAGGCCGCGCAGGATCAGCACGGCGGTATCGAGATCGGGTTCGTCGAGCTTGACGAGCTGGAAGCGCCGCGCGAGCGCCGCGTCCTTTTCGAAGTACTTCTTGTATTCGGCCCACGTCGTCGCGGCGATCGTGCGCAGTTCGCCGCGTGCGAGCGCCGGTTTCAGCAGATTGGCCGCGTCCGAGGTGCCCGCCTGACCGCCCGCGCCGATCAGCGTGTGCGCTTCGTCGATGAACAGAATGATCGGTTTCGCCGACGCCTTCACTTCGGTGATGACACCCTTCAGGCGATTCTCGAACTCGCCCTTCACGCTCGCGCCTGCTTGCAGCAGGCCCATGTCGAGACCGAGGATCGTCACGTCCCTGAGCGAATCGGGCACGTCGCCTTCAACCACGCGCAGCGCCAGCCCTTCGACGACCGCCGTCTTGCCGACGCCCGGATCGCCGACGCAGATCGGGTTGTTCTTGCGGCGTCGCGCGAGAATATCGACCATCTGGCGAATCTCGGCATCGCGGCCGAACACCGGATCGAGCTTGCCCGCGCGCGCCTTCTCGGTGAAGTTTTCGCAGAAGCGCGCGATCGCGCTGCCGTCGCCGCCGGCGGGCGCGGACGCATCGCTTGCGCTGTCACCGAGCGTCTCGCGCGTGCCCGCTTCGACCGAACCGCCGCACACCGCGTCGAACGAACGGATCAGCGTTTCGCGATTCAGCGCGCGCAACGGCGCGGCGTAGTCGCCGGTCGCGTAATAGGTCGGACGCGCGAGGAACGCGAGCAGCACCGCGCCCGAGCGGACGCGCGGCTCCTGCAGGTCCACCGATGCGATCAGCCACGCGTCCTGGAGCAATTCGAGCAGCAGCGGCGAGAACGCGGGACGCCCCGCGTTGCCCGTCCTCATCTGTTCGAGCGACAGGTTGATCGAGCGTTGCACCAGCGCCGCCTCGACGTCGTGCTGACGCAGCAGGAGCGCGATATCGGCCTGTTGATCGTCGAACAGCTTGACGAGCAGATGCTCGACCGTGATCTCGTAATGACCGCGCGACACGCACAGCCCGACGCCATCTTCGAGCGCCTGTTTGCAAAAGCCGTTGAGGCGGCCCACCAGGGGCTTCAGTTCGACCAGCAGCATGTTAGTTTTCCTCTTAGTCTTTCCAGCAACGGCCAGCAGTGGGTTTAAAGAGCGTAGTGAACCCGCGTCGGCAGCTTCGCCTCGCCGGGGTTGAGCCATGTATCGAAACCGAGCCGCGACCACGCGCCGCGACCCGTGCGCGCCGCGCCTGCTTCGTCATGGCGCAGTTGCAGCCCGACTTCCACGTCGAGCGGATCGGTCAGATAGAAACGCGTAAAAAAGCGCAGGCGCGCATGCGCGGTCCCGCCCGGCAGCATCTGATGGAAAAGCGCTTGCGGCACGTTCGCGAATTCGATGCGGATCGCGCTTTCGTAATCGTCGATCTCCGAGCCGAGCCATGCGTCCTCGCCCAGACAGCTCTGCTGACGCCCGAGTTGCCAGCGCTGATCGGCGGGAATCGGCACCACGCGCAGCACGCCGCACACCACGTTCACATCGGCGGGGGCGAAGGCATCGGCGAGCAGGGTTTTCAGGCCGAGCGCCGAGCGCGGCCGCTGGTTGAACAGGCCCGCGTAACGCAGCAGTTCGGCGCTGCCCGGCAACAGATCGACGCGCAGATCGGGATCGTGCAGACCGACGAACGCATACAACTGATTGAGCGACGCCTCGTGCCGATCCTCGACGATGCGCTGCTCGACGCGATACTTCGCCCATCCGTCGAAGAGCAGCGGATACAACGCGTGATGCACGATATCGAGGAAATCGCGCGTGACGTGATGCCCTTCGCGCTCTTCCTCGAAGAGGTCTTCGGTGTAATACGTCGGCAGCGGCGACGCCACGCCGTACAGGCCGAAGAAGTTCGCCGTGATGCGATAACCGCCTTCGGGCATCGCCTCGATGCGGTCGATATCGTTCTCGGGAAAGCCGAGCCCGAGCCGCGGCCGCACCCGCAGGTTCTCCTGGTTCAGACCCGTGTGACGGTCGTAGAGCCGCAGCAGCCGGATCGCCTGGAAGTAGGAATACTTCTCGCCGTTGGTGAGAAGCAGCGCCTTCACAGCATCGGTTGTTGTCCGAGTCTCGGCGGCCATTTGAAAACTTTCCCTGAGAGCGTGTCTTCGAGCTCGACGCGCGTATAGGAATTGATGCCGGCGTAATCGCCGAGAAATCGCTCGAGCATGCAACCGAACAGATACAGATCGCCGATCCCGGCGTAATGGTCCTCACGGCAACGAATGCGGATCAACTGGCCGCGCTGCATGCCGCCACGGCCGACGAGCCGCGTTTCGCGCGTGACCGTCACATCGACGATGCCTTCGATGCGACGCCGGTTCGACAGCTCCTGGCCCTGCCGCCCGGCGAACACGTAAAGACCGAGCAGCTTGCGCAGGTTGTCGGCGCTGGCGAGCGACAGCAGATTCAGCGACACGTGCGACAGCAGGCACCACAGCAGTTCCTCGCCCGCGGGCGGGTCCTGCGCGGGCGTGATCGCGCGGATATTGGTGAAGCTCATCTGATCGGGCGACGAGCTGGTCGGCACGTTGATATCGCCCGGTTTCAGGCCTTCCGGCAACGCGCGGTTCGTGCAGGTGACGCGGATCGACAGCGTCTCCGGCAGCGGCGTCTCCGACGGCGGATAGTTGAGCGACAGATACACGTCGCTGCCGCGCTCGACGTTCGCGCTTTTGAGCGTCGTGCGGTAGCTCAATTGCGCGCCGCGCCCGTCGTGACGAAACATGCTGAACGGCTGATACACGCGCTCCTGCGCGCGGCCCTGCTGATAGCCCAGCACCTGATCGACCGAATACACCTGATAGTGACGGCGATCGCGGCCTTCGGGAATCACGCGATATTCCGTCGCCCGGTGATCGTGCGTGATCGGGTCCGCGACATGCGCGAACACGTTGATCGCCGGAACCACGTTGAGCATGAAGCTTTCGGCGTCGATCTCGGGCATCCAGTCGTGCAGCGCATCGAGCGTCATCACGATGCTGAAGCTCGTGCCGTTCGCGTTCGCGGTCCAGCGCCTGATGCCCGTGATGTCGATGAAGAGAAACTTTTCCGGCTGCGCGAAGAATTCCTGGATCGTGCGATAGCCGCTCGACGCGTGGCCCGGATAAGTCAGCAAGCCCGCGTCGAAGCCGCTCGTGCGCAGGCTTTTCGCGCCGAGCGAAAGGCGCTCGCCGCCGCTTGCGATGCGCACGTCGGTGACGTGGTTCATCAACAGCAAGAGCAGCTTGGAAGCATCGACATGGCCGCCGTTCAGGAAGAGACGAATCGAATCGCCATTCCATTGCGCGATGCTCGCGCCGCCGTCCATTTCGAAGTCGATCATCAGCACGGGCGCCGCGCCCGCGTGGCTCAGCAAATTGACTTCGGCGATGCGCAACGGCTCGACATCGAGATCCCAGGCGGTGCGAAAGCGGCACGACGTGCCATCCACCGGGACGGACGCGAGCTCGGTGCCCGCGGCCACGCGCGACGCCTGCGTGCGCGGACCTTTGGCCGCAAAGCCGATCAGCGTCGAGGCCGGAACGGGCCGCAGATAATGCGGAAACAGCAGATTGGTGAGTTCCTGAACGAACTCGGGAAACTGGTCGTCGAGCTTCTGGCGCGTGAGGCCCGTGAGAAACGCGACGCCTTCGAGCAGGCGCTCGACATCCGGATCGGCGGACGTGCCCGAGAGCATCGGCGCGATCGCCGGATTCGCGCGGGCGAATTCGGCGGCCAGGCCTTTCAGCTTGTTCAGCTCATCCTGATAGTATCGATTGAACATGCGTGACCGACTCGGCTGAATCCGGATAAGAAAGAGAGTGACGGCGTGAAATCAGTCGACGCTGACGCGCCCATTCGCGCCCACGGTCGTCGAGATGCGCAGCGGAATCTCGCGGTCGTCCACTTCGAGCGAACCTTCGAGCGCGAAGCGGATCGACAGCACATCGGTTTCCTCGCGATTGAGCGTGACGCGCGGCGACTTGATGCGGGGCTCGTAGCGCAGGACCATGCGGCGAATCTCCTCTTCGATCTCGCGCGTGGAGCCCATCGCGGTGGTGCCGGCAAGGTTCGTGAAATCGGGCACGCCGAATTGCGGATCGATCTGCACGCTGCCTTGCCGCGTGTTGAGCAGCCGGCTCAGATGGCCCATCACGGAATCGACGAGCACATCCACCTGGGTCTCGTTGGTGCGCGCTTCACCCGCGCTCCAGCTCGCGATCCGTTCCAGCAGCCGGCGCTCTCTCACCATTGCCCCCGCTCAGATGCGAATCAGGACTTCGGCGCGAGCCACGAATCTTCGGCTTCGATGCCGTCCGGATCGAAGGTCCACGTGATCTTCTCGTACGTGAACGAGATATCTTCCATGTGACCCATCTGCTTGTTTTCCGGCGAGAGGCAGTTCGGCGTCCACGACTTCATGTTAGTCAGAATCGCGTTCGACAGCTTCACGGTGTAGTACTTCTCTTCCGTGCCCTTCGGCGAGATGCGGTAGAACTCGAGCGTGACGTTCTTCATCTGCTCGCCCGAGGTCAGCGCCTGGAACAGCTTCGGCGACGACTTGTCGATTTCCTTGGTGAGCGTCATCGGCAGATGCACGCGCTTGCCGGTCGGCAGACCCGTTTGCGGGCTCTTCGGAATTTCGATGGTGTGATCGACGGCCTGGACGAGAATCTTTCCTTCGTGACCCTGAACCTTGGTCGAGCCTTCGATCTTGCCCTGGTTCTGGCCTTCGAGAGTGAGGTAGCACGGCATCGGCATGATAATTCCCCTGTTGGGTAGCAAACTGTGTTTGGGTTTCGGTTGTTTCGCCGAGACCTTGCGGCCCCGGCGTTTCGCTCAGCTCTTGTGTGCTGCGCATGTTTCACATGTTGCAGGAGGCCCGTTACTGGTCGGTTTCAGTTCTCCCGCGTTGCGTTACAGATGAAGCACGGCGCGCTTTCCGGCGATGTGCCGCTTACTTCTTGTCCAGCTTGCCAACCAGGGACAACGTGAACGACGCGCCCATGTACTTGAAGTGCGGGCGCACCTTCAGATCCACGCGATACCAGCCCGGATCGCCTTCGACATCGGCCACGACGATTTCCGCCTGACGCAGCGGACGACGGCTGCGCACGCCTTCGGCGGGGTTGTCCATGTCCGCGACGTACTGGCGAATCCACGTGTTGAGTTCGCTTTCAAGATCGACGCGCTCTTTCCACGTGCCGATGTTCTCGCGCTGGATCACCTTGATGTAATGCGCGAGACGGCTCACGACGAACATGTACGGCAGCTGCGTGCTGAGCTTGTAGTTGAGCTCGGCTTCCTTGCCTTCCTTGGTGTTGCCGAAGAACTTCGGCTTTTGCGCCGAGTTCGCCGAGAAGAACGCGGCGTTGTCGCTGTTCTTGCGCATCGTCAGCGCGATGAAGCCCTGCTCCGCGAGCTCGAACTCGCGGCGCTCGGAGATGAGCACCTCGGTCGGGATCTTGTTCTGCAACTCGCCCATCGACTCGTACGTGTACACCGGCAGGTCGCCCACCGTGCCGCCGCCCTGCGGTCCGATCACGTTGGCGCACCAGCGGTAATCGGCGAAGCTCGACGTCAGGCGCGAGGCGAATGCGAACGCCGCGTTGCCCCACAGGAACTGGCTGTTGCCCCCCGACACGTCTTCCTTGTAGTTGAACTTCTTGGCCGGCACGGTATCCGCGCCGTACGGCACGCGCAGCAGGAAGTGCGGCAGCGTGAGACCGACGTAACGCGCGTCTTCCGATTCGCGGAACGCATTCCACTTGACGAATTGCGGGCCTTCGAAAATCGACGAGAGATCCTTCAGGTTCGGCAACTGATCGTAGGTATCGACGCCGAAGAAATGCGGACCCGCCGCGGCGATGAACGGCGCATGGCTCATCGCCGATACGCTCGCCACGTTCTGCAGCAGCTTCACGTCCTGCGTGCCCGGACCGAACTCGTAGTTCGCGACGATCGCGCCGAACGGCTGGCCGCCGAACTGGCCGTATTCAGCCGTGTAGAGATTCTTGTAGAGACCCGACTTGGTGATATCCGCCGCGTCCTCGAAGTCTTCGAGCAGCTTGCCCTTGCTTACGCTCAGCAACTGAATCTTGACGTTCTCGCGGAAATTCGTGCGGTCCACGAGGAACTTGAGCGAGCGCCATGCCGACTCCATCTTCTGGAAGTCGGCGTGATGCAGGATCGCATCGACCTGCGCGCACAGCTTCTGGTCGAGGTCGGCGATCATGCTGTCGACCGTCGCCTGCGTGATGCGCTCGACTGCGTTCTGCGGCTCCAGCAACTGCGAGATGAACGCCTGGATGCCCTGACGCGTGATCGAATAGGCTTCGTCGCCCGGCTTGATGCGCGCCGACTCGATCAGCGAGTCGAGCAGTGAGAGATTTGCGTCGGACTCGGGTGCGGCTGTCGCTGTCTGTTGCTTTTCCATGTCGCTCATGTCACTTTTCCTCGATGCCGAGTTCGCTCATCAGACGCGCGCGCACGCCTTCGTCTTCGATCAGTTCCTGAACGCGCTTGCGGAAATCCGGAATGTTGCCGAGCGGGCCCTTCAGCGCCTTGAGCGCGTCGCGCAAGGCGATCATCTGGCGCAACTCGGGGACTTTCTCGACGATCGCATCCGGCGAGAAATCGTCGACGGACTCGAACTTCAGGTTCATCGCGATCTGCGCTTCCGGATCGGCATTCGCGTCGAGGCGGTTCGGCACCGCGAGATCGAGCGAGAGCTTCTGCCCCTTGAGCACTTCGTTGAAGTTGTCCTTGTCGACGTTGACCGGCTTCATGTCTTCGATCGGCGTGTCGTCGTCGCGCAAAGTGAAGTCGCCGAGCACGAGCAATTTCAGCGGCAATTCGACTTCCGCCTTGGCATCTCCGGTGGCCGGACGATACACAATATTGACCCGCTCCTTAGGAGCGACTGAACCGTCAGATGCCATGCCTACCCCCTAACCCAATACCAAAAGTGTTGATGAAATATTCAAGCCGCTTTGAACAGCGTCAGCACGATCGTGCGCGAATGCCGTCGCCGCTCATTCATTGCATGCTGCTGGCGACATGGAACGATCTCACGGCGTATAGCGGGTCATTGCCGCAAAGAGAACCGGATTCCGGGCTCTTTTCGCGCATTGGGCGCATCGCCTGCGTGCTACGCTGAACTTCCTGTCGCTCAGGGCATTAACGACCGCGCTTTCGAATTCTTGAAGCTGTTTTTAGGGCGGCCGAAATGCGGCAATGCGCTTCACCGATCCATAAGGTTCTTTTGATTTCTGCCGTTAATGCTTCGAGAACTCCTGAAGCCAGGCGGACAGCGGCATCGCCATTGCGTGAGAGACCATTGTGGCAAACCAGTATGAAGTCCAGGGCGACGTGCTCATCGTGAGCCTCGAAGGCGCGCTGAACAGCACGAACTCGGCGCAGGTCGAGGCCGAAATCCAGCGCCGTCTCGATCAGGGCACCAATCAGGTCTTGTTCGATCTGAGCGCGCTCGGCTATATCTCCAGCGCGGGATTGCGCGTCGTGCTCATCGCCGCGAAGCGCCTCAAACAATCCGCGGGACGGCTCGTCCTGTGCGGCATGCACGACCAGATCCGCGAAGTGTTCGAAGTCAGCGGATTTCTCAACATTCTCAACGTCACCGACACCCGCGCGTCCGCGCTCGGGCGCTTCAACGAGGTGGCGTAAGCCTCATGTTTCGTTTGTAACCTGAGCCCGTTTTTATGAAACGCGGCCGTAACGGCGCGCGCCGAGAATTCATCCCATGCGCAGAACGAACTGCGCCAAACAACCGGAGAAAAAAATCATGCCGATGCCGTGCTACCTCTCACTCGAAGGCCAGAACCAAGGCAAGATCGAAGGCTCGACCAAGGTTCAGGGTCACGAAGGAAAGATCCTCGTTCAGGCTGTCGATCACACCATCGAAATTCCGAAGAGCCCGCAAACGGGTCTGCCGACCGGCAAGCGCGTGCACCAGGCGATGACGCTCACGAAGGAAATCGACAAGTCGTCGCCGAAGCTGTATCAGGCGCTGACTTCCGGCGAGCAGATGAAGGACGTGTCGCTGGAGTTCTATCGCATTTCGCCGAAGGGCACGGAAGAGAAGTACTACACCGTGAAGCTGTCGAATGCGATTCTGACCAACATGAAGTCGTGGACGCCGAACTGCCTGTCGCCGGACAACAAGCAGATGGGCCACATGGAAGACGTGTCGTTCACGTACGAGAAGATCACGTGGACGTATGAGCCGGACGGCATCGAAGCCGAAGATTCGTGGCTCGCGCCGAAGTCCTGACGCGCTGCGGCGCTCGTCGGCTTATCAAGGAATGAGGCTCCGGATGTAGTTTATCGGCGCATGGTCAGCGAGATCCCTGATCATGACGGTGCCCTTCTTCCACGCATACTCGCGAAGATAAGCGATGCGCGCCGCCTCGCGGTCGGCCTGCACGAACGACGGCTCGGGCGCAGCGTGCAGCGTGCCGTCGGCGTCGATGAACGTCATGGACCCCGCATGAATGTATCCGCCCAGTTCGGGAGGCAATTCGGTGACGAGGTCGCAGCAATCGACGAAACGCGTGATGGCGACCTCGGCCAGCGTCGCGGCGAAGTCCGCATTCCCGACTCGCGGCGATCCGAACGTAATGAGCTCATCCGGGCGGCATACGCTCGCAGCCAGCGTCGCAATCGCGGCGCCGAGACTATGGCCTGTGAGTACGAGCCGCTTTCTCGCGTTCTTCGTCTCATCCAGCCATTGCATCACGGCGGGAAGAATACTTCTCGTGGCAGCAGCGAAGCCATCGTGAACCCGCCCGGCGGTTTCGTTCCAGGGCGTCAGGCTCGCTACGAGATCGACCGCGATATCCGTGAGTTCCGCGGGTTCGGTTCCGCGAAACGATACGATCGTCAGACCGTCTGCTTCGCGGAGTGCCCCGAAACCCTGAGTACCGGTGTCCGGATTATCGAACAGCTTGGGTTCGCCGAATCGCACCTTCGAGAGTGCCTGCCGTAGCCGGTCGAGTTGAGGTTGGGCGTCTTCGGCATGGACATAGGCGAGTCGTGCGGATTCCGCGGCGAGCGCCGAAACCTTGTACTCGGCACGATCATCGAAGATCGTGTCATCGTCTTGCGGCGAGTACAGGGCAACACGTCTTGCATCGTAGGCAATCGTCGGCATGTGCATCTCCCGCGGCTTCGGAACGCTTCAGAATAGGTGGCGCTCACACGATACGAAACCAGAACCGGCGCGGTTGTGTGGCATAGCAGACAGAGATCGCCGATTGCTTCGGATGGCTTATCGCAATGCAACACCGAATCGTCACGCCGCCAGCGCGGCCATCGCGGCGGCGCGATCGGGAAGAATGCGAAACAGCGAATCGAAGCCGATCACCTGAAACACTTCATGAACCTGCGGCAAGAGTCCAGTCAGCACCAGATCATGCCCCGTGCTGCGCGCGCTCTTCGCCGCCTTCAGCAAGACGCGCAGGCCGGCCGAACTGACGTATTGCACGTCGCTCATATCGAGCAGCACGCGCGGCGTCGCCTGCACACGCTCGGGCAGCACGTCTTCGAGTTGCCGGGACGTCGTGCTGTCGATGCGTCCATCCACGGCGATGACCAGTACTTCGCCTTCATGCGTTTCGTTGATATTCATCGGTTTCCTCGGTAGATCTTCAAGCGTCCGGCTTCGCGGCGATGCGCTTGTGAAAGCTCAGGCAGTTCAATTCTTCACGACGCTCATAAGCCACGCGATCCATCATCTTGCGCACGAGATAGACGCCGAGCCCGCCGATCGCGCGATCGTCGAGTTCGCTCGTCACATCGGGATCGGGCAGCTTCAATGGATCGAAAGCCACGCCGTCGTCGATGACTTCGGCATGCACTTCGTCCGTGCCGATCGTCACGTGAACGCGGATCGCGCCGTGCGCCGAACCGTACGCCGCGATGTTCGAGATGACTTCGTCGAAGGCCATCGCGAAGCTCTGGAACAGCGCGGGCGGCAGGCCGCGCGCATCGAAGAGCGTCTGCAAGCGATTCACCAGCGCATCGATGTCGGGCGCTTTCGGATCCAGTTGCGTGTCGAGCGTGTCGGTCGCGTTCATGCTGTCTTCGACCCGGAAGCCCCGTAGTGAACCGCGAGGCAGGTGATGTCGTCGGATTGCGGCGCACCGTCGGCGAACTGATTGACGCTGTCGAAGAGACGCTTGAGCAGCACTTCGACATCCGCACCGTTGGACCCGGCGAGATGCCGCGCGAGACGCAGTTCGCCGTATTCCTCGTCGGCGGGATTGAACGCCTCGGTGACGCCATCGGTATAGAGCAGCAGCGTCGAACCGGCTTCGAGATGCGCGCGCCCTTCCTTGAACGGCGTGCCTTCGATGACGCCCAGCGCCATGCCGCCCGTGCCCGGCAATTGCGACACCTCGCCGTCCGGACCGATCAGATAAGGCGGATTATGCCCGCCGTTCGCGTATTCGAGTTCGCCTGTCGCCGTATCGAGGATGCCGTAGAACAGCGTCACGAACATCGTGGCTTCATTGTCCTGCGCGAGCAGATCGTTGGCGAGCGCGAGACACGCGCCCGGGCTCGCGGCGCTCGGCGCGATCGCGCGCAGCAGCGTGCGCGCCACCGCCATGAACAATGCGGCGGGCACGCCCTTGCCCGACACATCGGCGATCACCATGCCGATCTTCTGATCGGACAGCCAGAAGTAATCGTAGAAGTCGCCGCCGACTTCCCGCGCGGGAATCATGCGCGCGAACATCTGCAAGTCGGGCCGCGATGGAAAGCGCGTCGGCACGATCGATTGCTGCATGCGGCGCGCGACGTCGAGTTCCTGCTGGATCGACACGAGCTTCGTATGCGCGTTGAACACGTTCTGGATCGTGAGGAACCACGGACGCCATGCCTGCGGAATATCCGGAATCGACTTGACGGAGCCGCGGTCTTCGTCCTGGATATAGCGCACCAGCTTCTGCGCGGGCACGATCGCATCCCGATACGTCATCCGGCTCGCGATCATGAGCATCAGCGTCAGGCTCAGCACGAGCACCAGCACGCTCGGCACGCCGGTCTCCAGCGCCACGCGCTGAAGGTTCCAGCGCGGCAGCAGCAGCACGAGGCGAAACGGCGCATGCCGGATGCCGACCGCTTCGATGTAATAGCCGTCGCGAATCGAAAGACGCCCGTCCGCATCGTTCAGCACGCTTTGCAGGTCGCTGCGCAATGAAGGCGGAAAGGCTTCGTCGGCCGATCGCACCTGCTGTGCGCCGTCGCGCACCAGTTCCGGGTCCGCGAGCAACTGCCCGCGATCGTTGACGATGAACATGCGGCCCAGTCCCGGCGGCCAGGTGCGCACGAACTGGTTGAGCCAGCCGAGCGTCAGATCGAGCGACACCGAGCCGCGAAACTGGCCCGCATCGAACACGCCCGCCGATGCGGTGACCATCACGCCCTTGCCGGCTTCATCGACATAAACGGGCGTCCACACGACGGCGTGATCGGGATCGGCCGCCGTTTGCACTTCCGTGAAAAATTCCTTTTGCTTGAGCGAATCTGCGTAGAAGAAGTCTTTCGACGCGACCCACGGATAGATATTGATGAAGCGTTGCGCGGACGTGTAGTAGACCCACGTCGCGCCCGGCAGGTTGGCCATGATCGTCTTGAACGTGCCGTTCAGGCTCAGCGCCATCTCTAGCTCGCGATCGAGCGCGGGCGTGCGCGGACCGACGAGGCCCGTGAGATTGCCGGCATCGGCGGCGGTCCACGGCGCAGGCAACGCGTCGAGCTGGATGCTGTCCGGCTCCTTGCCCGGCCGCAGCGCGGCGAGCAAGGGCGAATCGGCCGCGCCTTGCGGATGCAGGCGCAACCATGTCTCGCCCTGAATGCGCATCGAGTTGACGGCGTCGGTGCTGCTTCGCACGAGCGCATCGAGCGCGATCGCCTGTTCCTGCATGCGCTGACTGACGCTCGACGTTTGCGCCGCGAGCGTCATCGTGTATTGCAGATAAACGAGCGCGCACGCGACGATGAGCACGCCCACGAACGCGATGCGCATCACACGGTTGTAGCGGGCGAACAAGGCCGCCGTCAGATCGGACATACGCTCTTTCGTTTAACGTTGATGCGGATTGTGGTCATGTCGAATCACCCGCTCAGGCCGCGACGCTGCCCGCGCGTGCCTCGCGCGTGCCGGCGTAGCCGAGCTGTTCGAGGCGCTTTTGCAGCACGCCGGAACTCGTCAACTGAAGGATTTCGGAGAAGACCATGCGGGTCATCGATTTCGGATCGACGATGCGCGCGCCCTGCTCCGCCTTCAATACGCCGATGACCTCGCGATAATCCTCGATGCCTGCGACCATGATGTCGAACCAGCTCAGCCACGCGGCGGAGATCGTCGGGTTCTGCTGCAGCTCCTTGCACAGCCGTCCGATGCGCGTCGCCTGATCGAGCAGGATCACGTCGATCTCGTGCTCGTCCGAGCCGAGCCGATCACGCAAATCGACGTCCCAGCGAATGCTGATTTCGGGGAGAAAGATATAGCGCAGCCCCTGCACGATGCCGATCCGGCTGTGCACCGACGGGATCATCGTGAAGCCGTCGATAGCCCAGCCTTCGCCGGGAAACTCGACGATCTGGCGCACCAGTTCGACCGTATCCGCGATGCGCCGCGGCTCGCGGAACATCACGGTGAGACCGGGCCGCGCGTTGTCGGTCCATTCGCCGGGCGGCAGCACGCGTCCGACGAAGGCATCGGTCTGCGCGGCGGCATCGGCGAGCGAGAACACGGCAGCGGCGAGCGCGGCCGCATCGAAGCCGATTGCCGCCTTCACTTCGAGACCGACCGACAGTTCCTGGCTCGATCCATAACGCCCGAGCACGGGACGCAGCACGATGTCCCGCACGCGCTCGTCGTCGCTCAGCAACGTGACGAGCGGATGCACGAAGGCCTTGAAGCGCGCGCCGACCGGATACACGCGCGATGCCGGAATCGTCGTCGCGCCATGACCGCGCAGACGCGCGAGCCCGCCGGCCGAGGCCTGCTGCGTGAGGCCCACGAAGTAATGATCCACAGCGTCGGCCATCGCCGTTCCTTGTTTTTGCTTTGAGTTCGAAATTACGTCGGAAAGTGTATCGATGGCCGGCGCGGACAAAAGCCCGAGAAGAACGCCAAAGAGGCGACTATTCGTGGCTTTGCCGCGACCAACGCGAGCGTGGCCGATCAGCCTTGCAAATGGCCGGCTTTTCGAGGGATCTGGAACGCTGATGAAATCTCGCGGGAAGGCGCGGGAAAGGTCGGCACACGATTGCGCGCGACGCATGCATTCGGAAGCCGGGCGGTCGCAGCCCCGTTCAATCCGCGCGTACTGATTCGTTCTTCCGGATGAGTCTGTCGTTCCGGGTGAGCGCGATGGGTCACGATCTTTACATGAACATCCTGACGGGCATGTTCCTTTTCTGGAACGGCGCTCGCGTGCTGACCTACGTTCCCACGATCGTCAGACTCGTCTGCGCGCCGACCGACGCGCGAAGTCATAGCCTTCTGACCTGGTTATGCTGGGTGCTGAGCAACGGGACATTCGCGCTGATGCTGCTCGAACGAAACGACGGCGTACCTGAAGCGATGTTCTGGCTCAACGTCGGCAATACGACGATGTGTCTGATCGTTTGCGCGATCATCTTTTGCAAGCAGCACAGCGTGGATGCGCGCTGACATATCCCCTCGCTGCTTAGCAAAACATCGACCCGCTTTCCTACATGTAAACCCTCTCGCACATCTCCCCGTGCACGTGTGATTCGATGCGCCCGGCGAGTCGAAGAGCATTGACGGCGGGTTAATGCGCCCGAATACTGCCGACTGGAGGGCGTCGCTTGCAGCGATGCGTATTCGTCAGGAGACTTTAGCGCACCCGGTCTTCATCAAACCCACCCGATACAAGGAACGTAGAATGAAGAATGCCTTGTCCGTACGCTTCGTCATGAAGGTTGCCGCCGCCGTGTCCGCGGTCACGTTCGCCATGTCCGCGCATTCCGCGGACCCGCTCAAGATCACGCTAACCAACTGGGCCGATACCCAGGCGGTCGTCTACACCGCGAAGTACGTTCTGGAAACCAAGCTGCAACAGCCCGTTACGCTGGTCAACGCGGATATCGGCATTCAGTTTCAGGGCCTCGCCCGCGGCGATGTGGATCTGATGCTGGGCGCCTGGCTTCCGGTCACGCACGCGGCTTACTTCGCTCGCTACAAGAACGACATCGAGGATCTGGGCACCATCTACTCGGGGGCGAAGATCGGATGGGCGGTTCCGGACTACGTGCCCGAGAGCGAGGTCGCCTCGATCGCCGATCTCAACAAGCCCGACGTCAAGACGAAGCTGAACAGCACGATTCAGGGCATCGAGCCGGGTGCGGGCGAGATGGTCGCCTCGGAGAAAGCGCTCAAGGAGTATGACCTCGCCGGCTATAACCTTGTCCGTGCAAGCGAGGCCGGCATGCTGACGGCGGTCTCGCGTGCTTATCCGGCGAAGAACTGGATCGTCGCGACGGTCTGGAGCCCGCACTGGCTGTGGCAGAAGTACAAGATGCGGTATCTGAAGGATCCCAAAGGCGTACTCGGCGGCGACGAGCAGATTCACGGTTTCGGGTCGAAGCAGTTCGCGCAGAAATTTCCTCGCGCCAACGTCTTCGTCCGGCACTTCAAGCTGACGCTCGCGGATGTCGAAGCGATCGAACTCGACGGCAATGCCACGAACGACTGGAACGTGGCGGCGAAGAAGTTCGTCGATGCGCATCCCGAGAAAGTGCAGGCATGGCTCCAGCAGTGAAGCGTCCGGCCGCGCCGACCGTGGCGCGGCTGACCGATTACCTAGGTAATTGACACGTATGGACCTAAGTAATTTGAGCGCTTACGCTCTTTTTCAACTCGGAAGGAATCCGACAAGAGAAAGGGGTCAAGCGCCATGCCGAATCAAGCAGCCCAAGAGGTCGATACCAGAACGCTCAGACGCGTCATAGCCGCGGCTTCCATCGGCAACTTCGTCGAATGGTTCGACTTCGCCGCGTATGGATTTCTCGCGACCATCCTGACTCGCGAGTTCTTTCCGAGCGGCGACCCGACGGTCGGGCTTCTGAAGACGTTCGCGGTCTTTGCGGTGGCCTTCGCGTTCCGGCCGCTGGGCGGCCTCTTCTTCGGCGTCGTCGGGGACCGGATCGGCCGCAAGCGAACCCTCGCTTTCACCATCCTGATGATGGCGGGCGCCACCACGCTGATCGGGCTGCTGCCGACGTACGCAAGCATCGGCTACTGGGCGCCGCTGCTGCTCACGATCATCCGCTGCGTGCAAGGCTTCTCCGCGGGCGGCGAGTATGCGGGCGCCTGCGCGTACGTGATGGAACATGCGCCGCGCCGCCGTCGCGCATTTTTCGGCAGCTTCGTTCCGGTTTCGACGTTCTCGTCGTTCGCGTGCGCGGCGGTCGTCGCTTATGCGCTCGAATCTTCGCTGTCGCCCGCGGCGATGGTCGACTGGGGCTGGCGCATCCCGTTTCTGATCGCGGCTCCGGTCGGTCTCATCGGCGTCTATCTGCGCGTGAATCTGCATGAGACGCCCGCATTCAAGGCGCTCGAAGGCAACAAGGAAGTCGCTCATGCGCCCTTGATAGAAACCCTGCATTCGCAGTCCGGGAACATCCTGAGACTCGGCGCGTTCGTCTCGGTGACAGCGCTGTCCTTCTATACGTTCACCACGTATTTCGCGACCTATATGCAGGTGGCGGGGCACTTGTCTCGCGGAACCTCGCTGCTCGTGACCGTGCTCGCACTCTTCTTCGCCGCCGCGCTGTGCCCGCTGGCCGGCCTTTTCTCCGACCGCGTCGGCCGACGCACGACGATCGCCAGCACCTGCATCTTCATCATCGTCTCGGTCTATCCTGCCTTCACGCTCGGCGGATCGGGCGAACTGTCGCGCTCACTGCTCGGCGTCGCGCTGCTCGCCGTGGGCGCCGTGCTCTCGGGCGTCGTGACGGCTCCGCTGCTGTCGGAAGTGTTCGCCACCAAGACCCGATACACCGCATCCGCCATCACCTACAACCTCGCGTACACGATCTTCGGCGGCACCGCGCCGCTCGTCGCGACGTGGCTGATCTCCGCGACGGGAACGAATCTCTCGCCGGCGTATTACCTGATCGCCGTGTCGATCTTCGCGATGATCGGCGGCCTCTCGTTGCGCGAGACATCGAAGACCGCGCTCGAGGAAGCAGGCCATGCAAGCGCGGGCGCAAGCGCCGCGGCGCGCTCAACCACGATACCGAAAGGATCGACGCAATGAGTAGCCTTCACGATTCGAGCATCATCATCGACGGACTGAACATCTCGAAGTTCGAGCGCTCCGTATTCGAGGACATGAGAAAGGGCGGCGTCACGGCGGTCAACTGCACCGTGTCGGTGTGGGACGACTTCCAGAAGACCATCGACAACATCGCGGAAATGAAGCAGCAGATCCGCGAGTACAGCGAGATTCTCACGCTCGTGCGCACCACCGACGATATCCTGCGCGCGAAGAAAGAGAACAAAACCGGCATCATCTTCGGCTTTCAGAACTCGTATGCGTTCGAGGATAACCTCGGTTACATCGAGGTATTCAAGGAACTCGGCGTCAACGTGGTTCAGCTTTGCTACAACACGCAGAATCTCGTGGGCACCGGCTCTTATGAACCCGATGGCGGCTTGTCCGGATATGGCCGCGAAGTGATTCAGGAGATGAATCGCGTGGGCATCATGGTGGATCTTTCGCATGTCGGCGCGAAGACTTCTTCCGATGCGATCGCCTGCTCGAAAAAGCCTGTCACGTACTCGCACTGCTGCCCTTCTGGTTTGAAAGAGCATCCGCGCAACAAGACGGACGAGCAGTTGAAAGAGATTGCCGATGCGAACGGCTTCGTCGGCGTGACGATGTTCATGCCGTTCCTGAGAAGAGGCGCGGACGCGACCGTCGACGATTATCTCGAAGCGATCGAGTACACGATCGATCTGATCGGCGAAGACAAGGTCGGCATCGGCACCGACTTCACGCAAGGTTACAGCACCGAATTCTTCGACTGGATCACGCACGACAAGGGCCGCTATCGCCGTCTGACGGACTTCGGCAAGGTCGTGAATCCGGAAGGCATCCGCACGATCGGCGAATTCCCGAATCTCACCGCCGCGATGGAGAAGGCGGGCTGGAGCGAATCGCGCATAAAGAAAGTGATGGGCGAGAACTGGCTGCGTGTATTCGGCGAAGTGTGGAACGTGTGATTTGCGTCGGCATCGATCCTGTGCGAAAAGTTATCTGACCTCGGTGTTACGATAACTTTTCGCCAGACGCGGCAAGCTTCCCGACATGACCGATCCGACGCCCAAGCTCGACTACGAGGATTTGTTCAGGCATTTGCCCGTTGCCGTCATCGTTGCAAGAGAGCGGGTCATGGTGGATTGCAATTCGAGAGCGCTGGAACTCTTCAGGGCGACACGCGACGACATCATCGATCAATCGTTCTCGAAGCTTTATCCGCAGCGCAAGGACTTTTCCACCACCGGCCGCCGTCTCGCACCGCTGCTCGCCAAGCATGAATTTTTCAGCGATGACCGCATCATGCGGCGCATCGACGGCACGCATTTCTGGGTCACCGTCTGCGGCTTCGGATATAACCCGAAGCGGCCTTTCGAACTGGCGGTCTGGACTTTCACGGACTTGTCGCAGGGCACGAAGCAATCCGATAACGCCAACATGTTGACCGAACGTGAGCGCGACGTCGCCGCACTGCTCGTTCACGGCATGACGAGCAAGGAGATCGGCAAGGAGCTGAACATCAGTCCGCGTACGGTCGATATCCATCGCGCGAGCCTGCTGCGCAAATACGGCGCGCGAGCGACGCAAGACCTGATCGCGCGGCTGCTGGCGTAAATGGATGGCCTGGTCGAAAGAACGTTTCTTGGCCCTTCAGCCTGGGTCATCGCGCGGATATCGTAGGTGTCATGCAACGTGGAGAACACGCATGGACACCTCGATCGCCTTTCGGCATCTCGACACGCCCGACGACTGGACGCGCGCCTTCGACGTCATGAAGGAACTGCGCCCGCATCTCACCGACGCGCACGCGTTCGCCGCGCAAATGCGCCGTCAACGCGAGGAAAGCTATCGTTTGCTCGCCGCGTGCGACGAAGATGGCGCGATCCTCGGTCTCGCCGGCTATCGAACGCAAACGAACACGCTGTATGGGCGTTTCGTCTATCTCGACGATCTCGTCGTCACGGCGCGGCTGCAACGCAGCGGCATCGGCGAGCAATTGCTCGGCAAAGTGCGCGAGATCGCGCTTCATTCGCGCTGCGCGCATTTCGTGCTCGATACCGGCCTGCACATGGCGCTCGCGCAGCGCTTCTACTATCGCAATGGCCTGCTCGCGAAGGGCATGCACTTCGTCGAGACGCTCGCCGGCAATGCCAAGGAGGCCGCGCGATGAAAGTGCTATTCGTCAACGCGAGCCCGCACGGCGATGCGAGCAACGGCTACCGGCTCGCGCTGGAGATGATCGAGATGTTGCAGAAGACCGCGCGCGTGGAAGTCGTCGAACGCGATCTCGCCGCGAAGGCGTTGCCGCCCATCACGCGGGACTATGCGCGCGCGGTCACCTCGCGTCATCCGGATACGAGCGCGTTCGACATATCCGAGCAACTGGTCCGCGAGATCGAAACGACTGATGCGCTCATCATCAACACGCCGATGCACAACTTCACCGTGCCCGCCGCGCTGAAGCTGTGGATCGACTACGTGCTGCGCATTCATCGCACATTCGCGGCCACGCCCGAAGGCAAGGTCGGCCTGATGCGCGACCGGCCCGCGTTCGTGATCGTCGGATCGGGCGGCTTTCATAGCGGCGAGCACGCGCGCCAGCCGGATTTCCTCACGCCGTATCTGCGTTACGCGCTCGGTTCGATCGGCTTGCGAAGCCTGCACTTTCTCTTGCTGCAAGGACTCGTGCGCGGCGATGAAGCCGTGGCCGAAGCGCTGCAATGCGCGCGCGATGAGATCGCGCGGCACGCGCTTTTTGCTTCTGACGACGCCATCACGCTCTAACCGTCGTAGGCTCGTCGAAGCATGCGCGCGAGCCGCGTTGCTTCGGCGGCATCGGCGACATTCGCAAAGCCGACGACGATCCCGCGCCACGTATGCTTCGTGCGCCCGTTCAGATACCACGCCGACAGCGCCAGCACCGCGAGCCCGGCTTCGCGCGCGCGTGCGGCCATCGCCAAGTCGTCGATGGGACCAGCGCGACCCTTGCTGAAGATCGCGACGAGATGCATGCCGCCGGTCGGCAGGTCGATGGTCACGTCATCGCCGAACGCCTTCAGAATCGCATTCGCGAGCAGCATCCGCCGCTCGGCGTACAGCGCGCGCATGCGCTTCAGATGCCGCGCGAAATGCCCTTGCGCGATGAAGTCCGCCACCGCCGCCTGCAACAGATAAGGCGATCCCGCATTCATGCTCTTCGTGAGCTGCCCGAAGCGCGCGACGGCCCGCTCGGGCGCCACCACATAAGAGAGACGCAGGCCCGGAAACAGCACCTTGCTGAACGTGCCGCAATAGATCACGCGATCGTCGCGATCGAGGCTTTTCAGCGCGGGCAGCGGACGGCCGACATAGCGAAACTCGCTGTCGTAATCGTCCTCGACGATCCAGCTCCCCGCACGGCTCGCCCAGTCGAGCAGCTTCATGCGTCGGGAAAGCGCCAGCGTGACCCCGAGCGGACTGTGATGCGATGGCGTGACGAACGCGAAGCGCGCATCGGCATCGAGCGCGATGCCCGCATCGACGTCGAGCCCTTCGTGATCGATCGGCACCGGCACGAGCTGCACGCCCGCTTCGACGAGAAAGTTACGCGCGAGCAGATAGCCCGGCTCTTCGAACCACGCGCGGTCTTCGGGCTTCGCGAGACTGCGCAGGATGAGTTCGAGCGTCGAGCGATAGCCGTTCGTCACGAACACCTGCTCCGGTACGCACTCCACGCCGCGCGAGAGGCCGAGATACGTCGCGATGCGCTCGCGCAACGGCCGATAACCGGAAGGATCGGGATACGTGAGTGCGGCGAGATCGCCGCTGCGTGCCCGATACGCGACGAGCCGGCTCCATACCTTGCGCGGAAACGCATCGAGCGCGGGCAGGCCGGGGCGCAAGGGCTTCGCATCGTTGCCGATATCGGCGGCGGGCTCGACGCGTCTCGCGCGCGGCGCATCCGCGCGTTCGCGGCTCTTGCGCGTGGCGGACCGCGTCACCGCACCCGGCAGTGACGACGACACGAACGTGCCCGCCGCGCCGCGCATCTGCAAGTAGCCTTCATCGACGAGAATGTTATAGGCCATCTCGACGGTGCCGCGTGCCGTATTCAGTTGCGTCGCGAGGCCGCGCAACGCGGGCACCCGATCTCCCGGCTTCAGATGACCCGCCGCGATCGCGGCCTTGAAGCGCTCGCAAATCTGCAGATAAATTGGCGATGCTTCCTGCCGGTCGATTGCTATCGTCAGTGCATTTCTGGTTTGCGGCATGGACTAGTCCAATCGATGATTCTTGTCCCTTTCTGCTAAGCCATCATTGTCACACAATGACTTCACTTTCACTTGACCGAGAGGTGCATCATGAAGATCGTCGTCATTGGCGGTTCGGGTTTGATCGGCGCGAAAACCGTCGCGATTCTGCGTGCGAAGGGTCACGAGGCGATCGCCGCGTCGCCGCGCAACGGCGTGGATTCGGTGACCGGCGCAGGATTGAATGAAGCGCTTCGCGGCGCGCAAGTCGTGATCGATGTATCGAACGCGCCTTCATGGGCGCCCGACGACGTGATGGCGTTCTTCCGCACGTCCACCACGAATCTCGTGAAGGCCGAAGCCGCGGCGGGCGTGCAGCATCATGTCGCGCTGTCGGTCGTCGGCACGGACCGCATGCCGGACAACGGCTATTTCCGCGCCAAGGTCGCACAGGAGCAGTTGATCTCGGAATCGGGCGTGCCGTATTCCATCATTCGCGCGACGCAGTTCATGGAGTTCCTCGGCGGCATCGCCGATGCGGGCACGCAGGACGGCCGCGTGCATCTCTCGACAGGACAGTTCCAGCCGATCGCGGCGGATGACGTCGCGGCCATCGTCGCCGATGTCGCGCTCGCTGCGCCGTCGAATGGCATCGTCGATATCGCGGGGCCGGAGCGTGCGCCGCTGCATCGGATCGTCGGCCAGTATCTGAAGGCGCGGGGCGATGCGCGCGAGATCGTCGTCGATCCGAAAGCGACGTACTTCGGCGGCACCATCGTCGAGGACTCGCTCGTGCCGACCGGCGTTGCGCGCCGTGGAAACATCGCGCTCGCGGACTGGCTGAAGCAGGCGCGGGCGTAAACGGCGCAACGCGTTTCAAAAGACGTGCATCATCCCGATGTACGCGCCGGTCTGCGACTCGCCTGCTATCGGACTCGTACTGGGTTCGGCGTCGCGCGGCGTCGCGAAGACCGAGAACGTGCCGTTCGCGCTGTTGCGCACGTATGCCACCGTGCCGTACAGGAAGGTGCGCTTGGTGAAGTTGTAGGTCGTGCCGAGCGCGTAGAGCATCGCGTGGCTCGCGGGATCGTGCGCCGCATCGCCCGCGCCCTGACCCACGTGGATATAGAAGCCCGCCGCGGTGACGGCCCAGGCGGGCGTGGCCTGATACGTCGCGCCGAGCCAGTAGTGATCGGCGCTGTCGGCCACGCCCGCGGGAGAATCCGGCGCGGCGTAATGCGTGTAGGCGGCCTGCACCTTCCACTTGTCCACCTTCAGGTTCGCGCCGACGAAGTACTCGCGCGACGCCTGAAAAATGTTGTCGAGCTTGCCGTCCTGGCTGCGCAGTTCGTCGTAGATGCCGCGCACGTCGAGCACCGGCGAATGATAGGTCAGCATGATGCCTTCTGAGCGGCCGAACTCGCCCTGCGCGCCCGAATTGAACGCGCCCGCCTGATTGCCGAACGCATACTGCCCCTGCACGTCGAAGCCATGAAACACGGGGCTGTGGTACTCGACGTTATTGCTCGTTTGCTGCCAGTTGCGCCCACGCACCAGCGACGCCGACGACACCGCCTGCTGCACGAAGGGATCGAATTCCCACACGCCGTCGCTGTCGATGAAGAGGTTGCGGCCCGCCTGCAACTGGCCCCACGTCTTCGAGTTCAGTCCGACATAGGCGCGGCGCGACCACAGGCGTCCGCCGCCGGTGGTGCCGTTCATGATCTGGATGGCTGTTTCGAGGTCGAAGACCGCGCTCAGGCCGGCGCCGAGATCTTCGTTGCCCTTGAGGCCCCACATGCTGGTGCCCCAGTCGCCGCCTTCGGCGCTCCATCGCGAAGCGCTGCCGCCCGTGCCGTTCGCGATGTGATTCAGATATTCGATGCCGCCATCGATACGCCCGTACATCGTGACGGTCGTTTGCGCCCATGCGCCCGAGGTGACGAGAAGAAGGCCTGCCGCTTTCCAGAGACGAACTTTCATGGCCGACTGAACTCCATGTTGGCCCTGCCCGGTTGAGAGAAAACGATTGGCTGCACCTTAGCACCATCCGATGAAGTCGGCAAAAATCAGTGCCGCATCGGTTGTCGAAATGGCTTAAGGGCGAACACCAAGTATCGGCATTTTCATTCGGATGCCTAATATTCGAACGATGTCATACGACATCGATGATTCGATCGCTTTCAAGAGGCTGACTAATTGAACAAGAACCCCGCTCTTTCCGCGCTGGCCCGAGCCGGCGTCGCCTGGCTCACCGCCGCTTCGATCGCGTTGACGCTCAACGCTTGCGGCGGCGACGGCGCCGATGCGTCACCCGCCTCGGTACAGAAATCCGATGCGCCCTCGGGATTTCCGGTCGGTACGACGACCTATGACGCCGCGCTGCCGCCCGAACCTGCGCTGCCGCTCGCGCCGCAGATCTGCGCGACCTTGCCCGCCGCGCTGACGGCGCAAGCGAACGGCCTTCTGCCCGATAGCGCCGACGCCACCGACACGGCCCCGGACACCGCGCGCATCCAGACGGCGCTCGACGCGTGCAAGAATCCGTCGAGCACCGGTCTCGCGACGAACAAGGCCGTGCGGCTCGTGACCGGCCCGAACGGCGCGAACGCGTTCATCGCCGGAGCGCTGAATCTGCCCGGCGGCGTGACGCTCTGGATCGACACGGGCGTCACGCTGTTCGCCTCGCGCGATCCGCGCCAGTACGACAAGGTCAAGGGCACCGCGAGCTGCGGCATCATCACGCCGAGCGACAACGGCTGTCTCGCGCTCATCAACGCGAACAAGATCGCGAACGGCGCGGTGGTCGGCGATGGCGTCATCGATGGACGCGGCGGCAGTCCGCTGATCAGCAGCGTCGCCAACGATCCGAATCTGATGAAGCGCCCCGACGGCAACGGCACAATGAGCTGGTGGGATATCGGCTGGATGGCGAACAAGGTGCTGAACCAGGCGCAGAACAATCCGCGCCTCATCCAGATCAGTAATGGCCGCAACTTCACGCTGTATCGCGTGACGCTGCAGAACGCGCCCAAGTTTCACGTCGTGTCGAGCGGCGTCGAAGGTTTCACGGCGTGGGGCGTCAGGATCTACACGCCGACCGCCGCCTATGAAGCGATGACAAACTATCTCGGCATGCCCTACAGCCCGGATACGGCGAAGAACACCGACGGCATCGATCCCGGCAGCTCCGGCCCGATCACGAGCAATCCCGGCAATCCGGGCAAGCTGACGGGCGATGCGAGCAACATGCTGATCGCGTACACGTCGATCCGCACGGGCGACGACAACATGGCGATCAAGGGCGGCACCGGCACGACAAACGGCCGCACTTACGACATCACCGTCGCGCATAGCCGCTTCTATTCCGGGCACGGCATGTCGATCGGCAGCGAGACGGCGGGCACGGACAATGGCGCGGCGAATCCGGACGTCGCGCCGGTGAACGGCGTCCTGCCGAGCCTGAGCAATGTCAACGTCTACGATCTGGTAATCGATGGCGCCGACAACGGTCTGCGCATCAAGTCGGACTGGAGCCGCGGCGGGCTGGTGTCGAACATCCGTTATTCGAACGTATGCATCCGCATGCCGCAGTCGTCGTCGGACGGTGCGCCGCAAGCGCTGATCTTCTCGCCGTACTACAGCGCGACGAAGAACGGCGCGCTTTATCCGAGCTTCCAGAATATCGCGCTCGATGGCGTGCGCATCGTCAATGCGTCGAGTTTTACGTTTCAGGGCTTCAATTCCGCGAGTCCGGTTTTGCAGGGTGCGGCCGGCTGGCCGAATCCGCCCGTCGTCAATCCGTTGACGATCTCGCTGAACAACGTCGTTACGGATGTCGCGCCGTCGAGCTTCACGGTCGCGGATGCGCTCGTCAGCATCGGCGATGGCGGCACGTCGCTGCCCTTCGCGGCAGGCGGCGGCGTGAGCGTCACGCGCGCCGCCGCGGGCCCGGCGAGCGCCGCGCCGGTCGATTGCGGCCGGGCGTTCGCGCCGTTCCCCGGACAACAGGTCAGCGGTTCGAGGCCTTCCTCCAGCGAGTCTTGAACGCTCCCTGTAAAGAAACGTTTACCCGTGCCGATAACCTGTAACAGAAGGAGCCGGACGATCGTTCGGGCCTTTCGACATTTAAGACGAGTGTCCCGCAGCCGCACTGCGCGGGCCGACAACATCGGGCAGAGAGAGAATGGTCTTCAGCTACAGGGACATGATGGTCACGCCGGCAGCGGTTCGGCAGGGCAATGTGTTTGCCGCGACGGCGCGCATCCAGGATTTGAACGGAATGGAGCGTTCCGTGCGCCTGCCGGGCGAGTTTCCCAACGTGGAAGAAGCGATCCGCTTCGCGATCGCGGCGGGCTTCGAATATATCGACTGCGATCAGCGCTGCTGATTTCACGCGAAGCGCGCGCCCGCGCGCTTTCGCTCGGCCAAAACGACGCCGCGATCACCGATCGCGGCGTTTGCTTTTTATCAGCTCAGCTTGATCGACGCCGGATCGGCAGTCAGATAACCGACCGCCGCGCCGAAGCGATCCTTGTAGTTCGCGCGGATGAGCGGATCGAGCGTCGCCTGAACCTTGCCGTGCAGCGCCGCTTCCCAGTCGCCCGCGTGCTGGAAGTTGCTCATGATGTAGGTCCAGCCGTTGATCTCGTCGACCGCGTGCAGGCCCGTCGATTCCGCTCCCGAAGGCGCGGACAGAATCCGCGACAGCGTTTTCGTATCGACGTTGTACGCCCACAGGAAATTGTTGACGTGCGCGCCGCTGTCCTCGCCGATGAAAAGCGTGCGCAGCTTCTCCGAGAACTTGACGTTGTCCGGATTCGCGACGCGCTCCGGGTTCGCGAGATTGCCGAGCGTATCAGACGAAATATCCTCGCCGACGAGCGCAGCGGGCGCGGCCATATCGACCGGCACCCATTCGCTGTCGATCGCGGCGCCGCCGAGATCGCGCTGCCCGCCCTTCAGGTTGAACGCGTAGACGGCGCCGGCGGTGATGGCGCGATCGACGGCGATGTCCGTCGAATGCGCGTCGCCCTTCACCATCGACTTGACGATCTGCGACATCGCCGAATAGACGATCTTGTCCTTTGCGTTGACCGTCGTGCCTTCGAGCTTCGTGAAGCACATGCTCGCACCGCGCAATGCGGCGTAGCGGTGCGTCTCCAGGAACGCCGCCGCCTTCTCCATGCCGGGCTTGATGCGAATCCAGTTGAACTTGCCGCCGAAGTGGATACGCGTGTAGCTCGCATCCAGCGTCGGGCCGACCTTTTCGTCGTTGACGACGTCCATGATGTCGGCGATCGTCAGCGTGTTGGCGAGATTCTCGATCTCGTCGCTGGTTGCGTGACCGAGGTTGAGCCACGTGAGCGTGGCCGAGCCCGCGCCCGCCGACGACGTCTGCGCGCACTTCGCGACGTACAGCGTGCCCGCGGAAAGATCGGCCTCCTTGTCGGCGACGAACATGAAGACGCCGCCGTTGGTGGCGTCGTCGCCCATCATCACGGTGCGCTTGTCGGGGAGCACCTGAATCAGTTCGTGCGAGATGCGGCCGAGGCAATAGTGCTTCCTGATCGTGCCGGTGCCGTCGGGATGCACGGTCACTTCGGGCACATGGCCGTAGTGATACGGGCGCGCCTTCGTTTCGTCGCCGTAGAGATTCTTGCTGTAGGCCTTGAGCTGCGCATCCGTCGATGAAATCGCCGCATCCGGCTCGTACTCTTCGCTCGACAGATGCGTGTTCCACGGCGACAGGCTCGCGCCGCACGTGATCCACAGACCATTCGTCTTCGACGTATCGACGTTCGCGTAGCTCACGAGCGAGAGCTTGCCGGTTGCCGGGTCCTGATCGAGCGTGAGCACGGCAATCGGCGACGGCAGGCGGCCGTACATGCTGGCCGCGCTCTGATCGCGCGTCGTGTATTCGAACTGGACGACCGCGAACACGGCGTTGCCCTTCACGCCCTTCACCGTCGGATTGTCGATTTTGATGAGCGACGTGCCGTCCGGGCAATCCGAGAAGAACTGGCGTTCCTTGCCCGGCGTCGAGCGGTCGATGATCGGCTGATTCGCGATATCGAAGTAGCCGCCCGCGACGATCGTCCCGCCGGTCGTGTTCGGCACGACATCGCCCGTCATGAAGAACGGCTGATACGCGAGCTTGTAGGCGCGGTTGCTGCCGTCGCTGAAGTTCACGGTCATCGTCGAGGCAACCGTGGTCTTGGCCATCGCGCCGGGATCGGCGAGCGTCGGCGCGGCCATGCCGGTGAACGTCGCCGTGGTGAAGGCGGCTGTCGGCGCGGGTGCGGTCGCGGGCGTGGCTGCGTTGCTGTCGCTGCCGCCGCATGCGGTGGCGAGCAGCGAAGCGGTGGCCGCGCCGCCGAGCGGCAGCATCGGCGCGCCGGCGAGAATCTTGAGGGCTTTGCGGCGGGAAAGGTCGAGTCGCTGCGCCATGTGTGGTTTCAAGTCCTTGATTGTGGGTTGTGTACCGGCGATGAAAGTCCCTGCTTCAGGCCATTGCGGCCTGATGCGCCGGTTGACGCGCTACTTTAGGAAATGAATGTGAAATGCGTTTGACAGGCTGATGTAATTGTTTGGTTTATTGCCTGAAAGCGTGAGATGGGTCGATTCGAGGTCGCGGCGGGCGCGCCGCGCCCGCCCGCACAGTCAGAAACGCGGCGCCGCGTTCACATCCGGTCGGCTTCGATCACCGCATCCGCGAAAGCCTTGGGCGCTTCCTGCGGCAGATTGTGGCCGATGCCGCCCGCGACATTCCGATGCTTGTACTTGCCGGTGAACTTCTTCGCATACGCCGACGGATCGGGATGCGGTGCTCCGTTGGCGTCGCCTTCCATCGTGATCGTCGGCACGCCGATGGTCGGCGCGGTCGCGAGACGCTGCTCCAGCGCGTCGTATTGCGCCTCGCCCTGCACGAGCCCGAGACGCCAGCGATAGTTGTGAATCACCACCGCGACGTGATCCGGATTCTCGAACGATTTCGCCGAGCGGTCATAGGTCGCGTCATCGAATTTCCATTTCGGCGATGCGAGTTGCCAGATGAGCTTGTTGAAATCGTGACGGTTCGCTTCGTAACCCGCCTGGCCGCGATCCGTCGCGAAGTAGAACTGATACCACCACGCGAACTCGGCCTTCGGCGGCAGCGGCGCGCGATTCGCCTGCTGACTGCCGATCAGATAGCCGCTCACGGAGACCATCGCCTTGACGCGCTCGGGCCACAGCGCCGCGATGATATTCGCGGTGCGCGCGCCCCAGTCGAACGCGCCGAACGTCGCTTGCTGAATCTTGAGCGCGTCCATCAGCGCGATGATATCCACCGCGATCACCGCTTGCTGGCCGTTGCGCGGCGTGTCGGCGGAGAGAAAACGCGTCGATCCGTAGCCGCGCAGATACGGCACGATCACGCGATAACCCTGCGCGGCGAGCAACTGCGTGACTTCGGCGAAGCTGTAGATATCGTACGGCCAGCCGTGCACGAGGATCACCGCGGGACCGTTCGCCGGGCCCGCTTCCGCATAGCCGACGTTGAGCGATCCCGCATCGATCTGGCGGATCTGGGCAAAGCCGGCAGCCGGCTTCGCGGGCGCGGCGGTCTGGGCATGAACGAGGTCGCTCAACCCGAGCTGCATGACGCCGACGCTCGCGATCGTCGTGCCGAGAAAACGGCGGCGCCATGTGTTGATCTGATCATCCGGCATGATGGGATTCTCCTTTCTTCGACGTATTCAATGAGCGGAAATTAGCGCGATCGATCATGCGGCCGATGCGCGCAACGCGGCAAGCGTCGGTCCGAGCGGGCGCACGCGCATGCGCGCATCGAGATTGCGCCACGGCAGATCGGCGGGATCGGCGGCCATCGGACCGGGCGACTTCGCGACGAGTATGCGCGCCGCGATCGGTTCGAAATCGGCGCGAAAATGCACCGAGCTCTTGTTCACCAGAATCTTCATGCGTTCCGGCTCGATGCCCGCGACGCGAAAGAGATTGCGGTCGAACACCTGCATCTTGATGCTGCTCACCGCGATGCGCACGCCGCCGATGCGCAGGCAAGCGGTCGGCCCGAGTTCGCCCGACATGCCGTTGAGCATCGGGCCATCGAAGCGAAAGCGCCCATCCGACAGATACTCGACTTCGAACTCGCCTTCAAGCGGCGCGTCGCCCGGCACGTTCGAGCCGCCGCCGAGCGCGAGCGCGATACGCGCGCCGACGCCCGCGCGATGCGCAGCCCGCGCCGCCTGCTCGTCCCAGATCACGCCCACCGCCGCGTCGCGCGCGTCGTTGCGCAGCAGCGCGCGGACCATGCCCATCGTGTTCGAGTCGCCGCCGACGCCGGGGTTGTCCTGCGTATCCGCGATGATCACGGGCTTCGTCGCGTCGCGGCTCGCATCGATCGCTTCGCGCGCGGCTTCGTCGGGCGAAAGAAACGGCACGTCCCAGCGCGCCTCGTCGTTCACGAGCGTCGTGTAGAGCGTATCGACGGCTGCGTCGGCGGCTTGCTGATCGTGCGCGTAGCCCCAGAACACCGGGCCGCACTCGTCGAAGTCCGACGCGGGGAAACCCGGCGCGAACGACAGCGACACGACATCATCCTTTTCGAGCGATTCGAGCGTGCCGTACATGCCGCGCGCCGGCTCGACGAGCGTGCACATGCCGTTCACCGGAATCAGGAACGGGACGCGGCGCATCGCGCGCTTGAACGGCCCGGCATGTTCGATACGCTTCGCCAGAAGATGCGCCGCGCGCAGGCCGGTTTCCGCCATATCGACGTGCGGATACGTGCGATACGCGACGAGCGCATCCGCGAGTTCGACCATGCGCGCGGTGACGTTCGCATGCAGATCGAGCGACACGACGAGCGGCATGTCATCGCCGACGATGCCGCGCACGCGCGCCAGCAATTCGCCTTCGCCGTCGTCGAGATGCTCGGTGACCATCGCGCCGTGCAGATCGAGATAGATCGCGTCGAAGCCGCCCGCGCGAATTCGATCGACGATCGCGCCCGCGATGCGCTCGTACGCATCTTCCGTCACATGCGCCGATGCGCTCGCGCCCGCCCAGATCACCGGAATCAGTTCGTGCCCATTCGCCTCGGCCCACTGAATGAAACCGCCGATCG
Source organism: Caballeronia jiangsuensis (assembly GCF_046030135.1). NCBI lineage: Bacteria > Pseudomonadati > Pseudomonadota > Betaproteobacteria > Burkholderiales > Burkholderiaceae > Caballeronia > Caballeronia jiangsuensis. The sequence continues at coordinate 57,831 of NZ_JAQQDB010000002.1, read as the reverse complement.
GCACGTTCACGTCGCGCAGCTTCAGCACATCGTCGCCGTGGGCCATCGGCGGAAATCCTTCGCCCTGGATGAAGCTCTGATAGCTCGCCTTCGTTGGCGCAAAGGTGTTCGTTTCGTGCTGGAATCCTGCGATCAAAATCTTCATGATCGTTGTCCTTGAGAGTGTCGGTTGATGTTCAGGCAGTGCGCGCCTCGGCCGCTGCGACCGTGCGCCTGTTCGAGAGAATCAGCACGCATGAGAGCGCCGCCATGCACGCCATCACGACGAGGCCGCCGTTCGTGCTGCCGGTCGCCGACTTCACCCAGCCGATCACCGCCGGGCCCCAGAAGCCGCCCGACAGGCCGATCGTGTTGATGAGCGCGATGCCGCCCGCCGCGGCCGGGCCGGAAATCGTTTCGGACGGAATCGCCCAGAAGACCGTATAGGCCATCCACATGCAGGCCGTGGCGAGCGTGAGCAGCGTGAGCGTGGCGACGAGATTGCCCGATGCATACGGCGTCATCACCAGCAGCGCGGCGGCGGCGAGCGCGGGCAGCGCGCTGTGATAGCGGCGCTCGCCGACCTTGTCGGAGCGTCGTGCTGCCGCGTACATCGCGATCGCGGCGGCGACATAGGGAATCGCGGCGTACCAGCCGAGATGCATCGTGTCGCTCACGCCTTGCTCCTTGATGAGCGTCGGCAGCCAGAAGCTGATCGCGTAGATCGGGAAGATGATGCAGAAGTACGCGATCGCCAGCAGATAGATGCGCGGATTCTTCGCGATTTCCCTGAACGAATCGATACGATGCGACGCGCCGCCATGACCGCCGACTTCCGCCTCGACGAGACGCCGCTCGTCCTCTGTGAGCCAGCGCGCATCGGCGGGACGATTGGCGAGCACGCGCCACACGAGCGCACCCAGCGCGATGCACGGCAGGCCTTCGACCAGAAACATCCACTGCCAGCCGGCCAGTCCGCCGACGCCCGCCAGCGACGAGATCAGCCACGCCGAGAGCGGCCCGCCGACGACGCCGCCAAGCGGCCCCGCGACGAACACGAGCGCGATCGCCCGCGCCATGCGCTTCGGTCCGTACCAGCACGAGAGGTAATAGATCATGCCCGGCGCGAAACCCGCTTCGAAGACGCCGAGCAGGAAGCGCATCGCGTAGAACGCGGGCACGTTGCGCACGAAGAGCATGCACGCCGACGTGATGCCCCACAGCACGAGAATGCGGCTGAACGTGCGGCGCGCGCCGATCTTCGGCAGCATCAGGTTGCTCGGAATTTCGAACAGCACGTAGCCGATGAAAAAGATCCCGGCGCCGACGCCGTACGCCGCATCGGAGAAGCCGAGATCGCTTTGCATCTGAAGTTTCGCGAAGCCCACGTTCACGCGGTCCAGATACGCGAACATGTAGCACGCGATGAGCAGCGGCAGGAGCCGCCAGTTGATTCTGCTGTAGAGCGCCGAAACGGCATCGCCGCCTCGCAGGGTCTGTATCGTCGACATCCGCGTCTCCTGGTTTGTCTCCCCCTTATCGGGTAAGGCGATGTTGAGCGCGTGCAACTGTGCTGGCAAGAGCAACTAAGTTCACGTATCGTTGCTCTGTGAGCAACACGGAGCCGATGACGATGCGCGAGATCAATCAGCAGCGCCTGCGCTACTTTCATGAAGTGCTGTCGCACGGCACGATTCGCGGGGCGGCGGATCATCTGAATACGTCGCCGTCGGTGATCGCGCGGCAGATCAAGCTGCTCGAAGACGAACTCGACACGAGGCTCTTCGAGCGCGAGCCGCGCGGCGTGCGGCCGACCGAGGCGGCGTTTCATCTGCTCGAATTCTGGCGCGGCTATCGTTCGCAGCAGGAGAAGCTCGAAGACCAGTTGCATGCGTTGAAGGGATTGCAGCAAGGCCAGATCCGGCTCGCGGTGAGCGAGGGTTATGTCGATACGCTCGTTGACGACGTGCTCGCGCCGTTCTGCGCGCGCTATCCGCGCCTCGAAATCGACATGCAGATGCTCGCCGTCGACGATCTGCTGGAGGAAGTCGCGCAAAGCCGCGCGCATATCGGCCTTGCGTACAATCCGCCGCCGCACGAGCGCATCGAGAGTCGCGCGAGCTCGCCGCAGCCGGTCGTGCTGCTCGCGCGCCGCGATCATCCGCTCGCGCTGCGCGGCGGCGTCGCGCGCATTCGCGATCTGCTCGACTATCCGCTCGCGCTGATGCCGCCCAGTTTCGGCATCGGCCATGTCGTGAAGATGCTGGAGACGACCGACAACCTCGCGATCCGCCCGACGCTCACGACGAACTCGCTCGGCGCGCTGAAGCGCTTCGTCGCCGCGGAGAATTTCATGACGCTGATCGGCGAGTTCGCCGCGTATCGGGAACTGGCGAGCGGCGAGCTGACGACGATCCCGATCGCGCATCCGCTCTTCGAAAGCGCGCAGGCGAAACTGCTCGTGAAGACAGGGCGGCCGCTCGCGGCGGGACCGCAGGAATTGCTCGACTGGATTCTCAGGCGGATGCCGATGTTCGCTCATCCGCCCACGGCGGGCGTCAAACGAGCGCGCCCTCGGGCACGTCGGAAAGACGCGCCGCCGGCGAAACCGCGATGATCCACGCCTGCACGACGAAGCCCGCCGCCGCCGCGACAAGGCACGGCCCCATGCCGAAGCGCGCGCTGATCGCCGCGCCGAGCAGCGCGCCCAGCGGACGCGCGCCGTAAGTCGCCGTGCTGTTGAGCGCCGAGACGCGGCCCATCATGTTCGCGGGCGTGATGGCCTGGCGCAGCGTCGTCGAGCCGACGGTCCATAAAATCGGCCCCGCGCCCAGCAGGAAGAAGCTCGATGCCGCGAGCCAGAACGACGGCACCGCGAGCGTTCCGACCATCACGAGCGATGCGGCCAGCCCGCAAAACGGCCCGACGAGCAACATGCGCCCGAACGCGATGCGCCGCGCCACGGCGGGCGCCGCGAGCGCGCCGCACACCATGCCGACGCCGTACGCGCCGAGCGTGACGCCTACCGCCGATGCGCTCAGGCCGAGCCGCTGCACCGCATACGGCACATAGACCGACTGCAAGGTGAAGAAGCCGATGTTGAAGAACACGGCGGTGGCGAGCATCGGGCGCAGCAGCGCATCGTGGCCGACGAAACGCGCGCCTTCGCGCAATTCGATCAGGAAATGACGCGCGGCGGCGTTGTGGCGCGGCGGTTCGCGCAATCTCGCGAGCAGCATCGCTGCTGCCGCCGACAAGCCCGCCGCGCAGCCATACGCCCAGCCCGCGCCGATCCATCCGACGATCAGCCCGCCCAGCGCCGGCCCCGCCGAATACGCGACGCTGCGCGCCAGCTCGATGCGCCCGTTCGCGGCGGGCAGCGCGGCGCGCTCGACCAGCGCCGGCACGAGCGCGGGCGCGGCGACGTTGTAGGCGACCGTGCCCGTCGCGCCGAGAAAGCCCAGCAGCGCGAGCAGCGGCAGCGTCAATGCGTGCGAGAACACGAGCAGCAGCACGCAGGCCATCGCGAGCGCGCGGGCGCATTCGGCGGTGGCCATCAACGTGCGGCGCGAGCGGCGGTCCGCGATCACGCCGAGCGGAATCGACAGCAGCAGAAACGGCAGCGTCTGCGCACTCTGCAACAGACCGATATCGACGGCCGACGCGCCGAGCGCGAACACGGCGGCGAGCGGCGCGGCGGCAAGGCCGATCTGCTCCGCCGATTGCGCGAGCAGGTTCGACCAGGCGAGGCGTTGGAAGGAAGCGGGGAAGCGCATCGACGTGGCTCCGTGACGGGGATGAGATAGCTCATCGTCACGGATGCGGCGCGCGCCGGCACTCCAGTTCTTGCGCTGTGATTCGCGTTACTGCGGCGTGGCGTCGAGCTTCGCCTTCTCCGTCGCGATCTGATCGGCGATCTTTGCCGCGAGATCGTCGAGCGAGGAGATGGATTCGGCCGTGTTGATCACGAAGCGCGCCGCCGCGCCGTAGGGCTTGGGCGCCGCCGCCGATTTCTGCCCCTTCAGCTCGCTGCTCGTGTCGATCTGCGTGAGCGGCGCGTCGGGGCTCGCGGCGAGATTGGCGAGCTGCACGGTGACATGCGTGTTGGGCTTCTTGTCCGACGAACCCATCGACGGCAATGCGGAGCCGAATCCCGACGTCAGCGTTTCGTCGAATTCGCCGGTCACGAGCCAGCCCGAAGTCGGCGGCGGCGAATCCGCCGTCATATGACACGCGCCGATGCCCTTCGCGGCGAGCTTGCTGACGATGCCTTCGGCCAGCGCCGATGCGTTCTGATCCACCTTCATCGTGTTGCGCGCGGAACGCAGCCGCGAGCCGAGAAAACGCGACGAGCCGCCTTCCTTGCTGACCGGCGTGAAGTCGCGAACCTGAACCAGCTTGCCTGCGTTCGCGTCGTTCGCGCCCGGACACGGCGGCGCGGCATCGGCGAGCGCGAGCGTGCTGATCGAAAAGCCGAGCACGGCCAGCGAAACGCGTAAGGATGAAGTGTTCATCGGTGGTCTCCGGCTCGCATGCGCGAGTGTCGCGATGATAACGCCGGTGTCAGCGCAGCGCCGCGGCTTCTTCCGCGCCGGCCTGCGCCATCAGATTCGCGAGCGGCACGGGACGGCTGAGCAGGAAGCCCTGCACCTTGTCGCAGTGCATTTCGCGCAGCGTATCGAGTTGCTCCTGCGTCTCGACGCCTTCCGCGACCACCGTCACGCCGAGCTTGTGCGCGAGATCGATCACGCCTTCGACGACCGTGCGCACCATCGCGTCGGTCGCGATGTTGTCGACGAAGGATTTGTCCAGCTTCAGCACGTCCGGCCGGAAGCGCGCGAAGTAGCTGAGGCTCGAATAGCCCGTGCCGAAATCGTCGATGGCGATGCGCACGCCCATCGCGCGCACGTTCGAGAGCACTTCCTGCGCGTCGTCGACATTGTCGATCAGCGCGGATTCGGTGATCTCCAGCGTGATGCGGTTCGAATCGATGCAGCCGCGCCGGATCGCGTGTCTGAGCACGGAGACGAGGCGCGGATCGCGGAACTGTTTCGGCGACACGTTGAGCGCGACCGAACACGCCTGCGGCAGCGCGAGCGCCAGTTGCGACGCGGCCTGCACGGCCTCGCGGATGACCCAGTGCCCCGCTTCGACGATGAGCGCGCTCTCTTCCAGCACCGGCACGAACGCGCCGGGCGCGAGCAGCCCGAGCTGCGGATGATCCCAGCGCAAGAGCGCCTCGACCCCGACGAGCTCGCCCGAATCCACGCGATACTGCGGCTGATAATGCAGCACGAACTGATTCTCGCGGATCGCGCCGTGCAGTTCGGCTTCGAGATGCGCGCGCGCGAGATCGTCCTTCTCGCGATCGCCGAACACGCGGAACGTGTTGCGGCCCGCGCGCTTCGCGGCGTACATCGCCATGTCGGCGCTGATGAAGAGCGCTTCGGGCGTGCGTCCGTGCTCCGGATACAGCGCGACGCCGATCGAGCAGGTCATCGTCAGGCTCTTGCATTCGATCTTGATCGGACGATGGCAGGCGAGCGAGAGCTTGCGGCACGCACGCGCGATGCTTTCCTGTTCGAAGACGCCCGGCAGGATCACCGTGAACTCGTCGCCGCCCGGACGCGCGGCCACGGCGCCTTCGGGCAGCGTCTCCTGAATGCGTCGCGCGATCGTGCGCAACACGGCATCGCCGGCGATATGGCCCGCCGTGTCGTTGATGGACTTGAAGCGGTCGATATCGATGAAGAGATACGCGAACGGCGCGCCCGCTTCGCAGCGTTTCAGGAGCGCGTCCATCATCGCGTTGCGGTTGGCGAGGCCGGTGAGGCTGTCGGTGTTCGCGAGCCGATGCAGTTCCTGCAGACGTTGACGCTCGTCGGTGGCATCGACGCACACGCTCACGACGCGCGACACCACGCCGTCCTCGGTCACCGGATAGATATCCGCGCGAACCCAGCGCGTGCGGTCGTGCGGCAGACACAGACGGAAATAGCTCTGCGTCGCGGCGCCCGTGTTCAGGGCCGTGCGCATTTCCTCGCGCAGCGCGGGCAAATCGTCGGGATGCACGCGCTGCGACCACGCGGTCTGATCGGCTTCGAGCGCGGACATCGGCATTTCCCACATGCGTTCGAACGCGGAACTCACGTGCAGCAGTTCGCGGAAATCGCGCGTCGCGGTCCAGAAGACGGCATCGACGTGATCTTCCATGTCCTTCTGCACGCGCGCGTTGCCGCGCAGTTCGTCGATGAGATTCACTTCCGCGGTGATGTCGCGCGATTTGCACAGCACGGCCGTGACCTTGCCATGCTCGCCGTAGACCGGCGCAAACGTCGACGTCCACCATTTCAGCTTGCCGTTCATCGTGCGGCAGGTGCCGGAAAACGACGTCGATTCGCCCGCTTTCGCGCGCTCGAACGCTTGCCGCGCATCGGGACCGTCCCAGAGCGCGAGCCAGTCGATGCCGACGAGCTCTTCGGCGCAGTCCGCTTCGATGAGACGCCTGCCGACATCGGAAATGCACATGATGCGGCCTTCGAGCGAGAGCAGCTTGAGGCAGTCCTCGGCGATGGAAAGCAGCCCATGCGCGACTTGCCGCGCGACGAAGATCTGACGATTCGTCGCCTGCATGCGATGCACGACGATCGTCGCGGCGAAGACGAGCGCGGCGAGCAGCACGTTCCACGGCAGCGGCACGAAGAAGGTGCCGCATGCCGCGATGAGCACGCCGAGCGGAGCGAGACCGAGCCCATCGAAACGGCGTGCATGTTCGATGTACGGCAGGTTCCTGGCGACGTTCTCGCCGATGGTCCCGAGGAAATCGTTGGCGCCTCTCTGCACCTTTCTGGCCCTGTTCTAATGATGGCTTTGATCGGTGTTTATCGGCGTGAGGGAGGAAGTCTTTAGTAAGGAACGCGGCGGCGAGGATCGCCGCGCCGTGTCGCAACATCAGACGAAAGCCGCGTTCAGCCGCGCTTCGGTTTGCGCACGGCCCGCACCTTGCCCGTGCGCCCGCCGCCGCAGAAAAAGCGCTCATGTCCGTCCGATTCCAGCCCGGACACGCCCATTCCTTCGGGCATCTCCAGCCGCTCGATGACCTCGCCCGATTGCGGATCGATATGGCGCAGCTCGCTCTCGTCGCCTTCCCAGGTGGCGTGCCAGAGTTCGCCGTCGATCCACGTCACGCCCGTGACGAAGCGATTCGACTCGATGGTGCGCAGGATCGCGCCGTTGTCCGGATCGATCTGATGGATCTTGCGTTCGTTGTATTGCCCGACCCAGAGCGTGCCCTCGGCCCACGCGAGGCCGGAGTCCGCGCCGCCGCCCGGCGCGGGAATCGTCGAGAGTACGCGCCCTGTCTTCGGATCGATCTTCTGGATGCGGTCCTCGGCGATCTGAAACAGATGCTCGCCATCGAAGGCAGTGCCCGCATGCGCCGCGATGTTCAGCGAGCGCTCTTTCCTGCCGCTGTCCGGATCGAAGGCATTGAGCGTGTCGCCCGCTGCGAACCACACGCGCTCGCCGTCCCAGGTGACGCCGTGCACCCCTTCGACATCCGGAAAAGGCCCGTATTCACGGATGATTTCAGCCTTTGCGCGCTTCATTTCACCGTCCTCCTGATGATTGATCGTGCGTTCATGCTAATCACTCGCGAGCCCGACGGGGAGTAACAAGGTCGTCGTGAATCCGGGCATCGGCGGCGTGGTCCAGCGGCGCGCGCGACCGCGTCCGAACGATTGCACCTTGCCGCTCGCGGCGAGCGCATCGAGCGAGCGCTGCACCGTGCGCTGGCTCGCGCCGAGCGCGATCGCGAGCGCCGAGCTCGACCACGATTCGCCATCGGCGAGAAACGCGAGCAGCGGCGCGTACTCGTCCTCGACCGGCAGCGCGAGCACGGCCACCTCGCGCGCATGACGCGGCTTCAGCACGAAGCCGCGCGAAGTGGCATCGATGCCCGCGTGCGCGCGCAGCATCGTGCGCAGCCTGCCCATCTCGACGCGCAGCCGCGCGCGATGCGTCTCGTCCGCTTCCCTGATGCGAAACGCCCGCAGGATCAGCGCATCGCGCGGCGCGTCGTGGGGCCATGCCTGCGCGAGCATCCGCGCGAGCGTGAAAAGCACGGGACGCGTCGCGAGCGATATCGACGTGCCGTTCTCGCGCACGCACAGACGGCACGCATCGACGACGAAGGTATTCGATGCAAACAGCGCCTCGACCTCTTCGAGCCGGAGCAGCCGCTCGTTGCCGTGTGCGATGAGACGCGCGACGGGCGTGCTGAGGATGCGCCAGGCGCTCTCGACTTCGGCGGCGAGCGCCGGAATGCCCGCTTGCCGCGTGGCTTGTGTCGCACGTTCGAGCGCGGCGTGCGCCGCTTGCGTGTGCAGACGCCGCATCGCGATGCCTGCCGCGATGAGCTCATGCGCGGCCCGCGACGCGGCCGGAAGCGATGCGGGATTCAACCCGGCGAGCACGCGCTCCGCATCGTCGGTCCGTCCGATGAGCAGCGCGCGGCGCACTTCCAGATAGCGCGCATGTGCTGCGTTCACGTGGTCGCCATGCGCTTCGAGAATCGCGCGGGCGTGATCGAGCGCCTTCGCGGGCCACGTGAGATCACGCGATGCGAGCGCGATTTCCGCTTCCGCGACGATGCAGCGCGAACGCGCCAGCGCCTCTTTCGTACCGAACGCACGCGCCGCGCTTTTCACGAGCGCGCGCGCACGCACGAAGTCGCCGAGCTGCGCCATCGCGATGCCGCGCAACGCGAGCGCACTCGCGTCCTCGCGCAGCGCGATCCGGTTCAGCGCGCCGAGCGGATCACCCGCCGCGAGCGCGCGCGCCGCCGCCGTGATCAGTGAATCCATGCGAATCCCGACACACTTGTCACTCCTTTGCCGTGCATGCCCGCGACTAATCTAACACCGTACTCGACGCGCACCGGACGAACGCAAGGGGATGACATCATGAACGTGCTGACCGCGATGATCGAACGAGAGAGCATGTGCGTTTCGCGCCGCCGGATTGTGGTCGTGGCCGCGCTGGTCTTGCTGGCGGGCGTGATCGTGACCTGCTCGACGCACGCGCCGATATCATCGATGAGCGAGTTGCCGATGCCCGGCGGCTCGATGCTCTTGCCTGCGTTCACGCCGATGTGCGGGCGCACGTGGCTGCGCGCGGCGGCGGGGTTCGTCGGCATTTGGATCGCGACGATGCTGCCGTCGTTCGCAATAAGCGACTATCGACGCGACAAGCGCCGCGCCACGGCATGTGCGCCGAACACGCACACAATGCCGATCACGCCGCCTGCGAGCACGTGCGTGAGCCGCTCGAACGCGTCGGCGGCGGACTGGTTCGCCAGCATGATCGCGAGCGCCACGAACACGCATCGGAAGAAATATCCGACGACGTAGCGCTGAAACGCGACGAGCGTGAGGAAGGCCGCGAGCGTCGCGAGCGTGACGGCGATGTCCGAATGCGGTACGACGAACCGCCCGAGCACGATGCCGATTGGCACGCCCACAATCACGCCGAACGCGCGGTTCGCGAGCTTCGTGCGCGCCGTATCGACCGAACCCGTCACGATGCTGGCCGCGCCCCAGATCACCCATTGCGCACGGTCCATGTGCCAGAGCACCACCATCACCGCCGCAATGCCCACGCTCGCGAGCATCGCCGCGAGATCTTCGCCGAAGGGCGCGCGCTCGCCGAAATCATCGAGATTCGACCAGCGCGCGGCGGGCTTGCCGCGCGAGCGGATATGCGCCGACACGAGCGCCGGAACGAGCGCGACGAGCAGATAAGGCAATGAGGCGGGCACTTCGCGCAACAGCGCATCGATGCTGCGGCCGCCCTGAAGTTCGTTCGCGAGAATGAGCACGGGAACGAAGGTCCAGTTGCCGAGCGCGCGCAATTCCTTGCCTCGCGACACGAGCAGGATCACGCCGGCCGCGAGCAACATGCACGCGACGACGAAGAACACCGGAACCCGTTCGGCAAGCAGCAGAAGATACGTCCCGGCGATGATCGCGAGCCCATGCGCGAGGACACCGAGCGGCCTCAGCGCGAGCCTGTCCTCCCCGATCACGGTGCCGATCGCGAGCAGCGAGGCCTTCATCCACAAGTCGTTGCCCGTTGCGAGCGCGAGCACGACGAACGGCAACAGCGCGATGGTCGCGCGCAGGAGCGGCCAGACCTTGATTTCATCGGCGAGACGAAGATGCGGTGCGTCGGCAGACATGCTCGGCGATTCCCCTCGTGAGCCCGCATGAAGTTTAGGACGGTTTTCGGGCGGCGGTTGCTTCGCGGTTACCTAAGCGCGCACTAAGTATCGGCGCACACAGTTCGCGATGACGACGCGCGGTGTTCGCGCGCTCGCACCGATACGAGGAGGCGACACATGCCCGCGATGCTCAACAAGGTACCCGAAGTCACGCTCGCATTCTGGATCATCAAGATCATGTCGACGACGGTCGGCGAAACGGGTGCCGACTATCTCGCGGTGAACGCGGGACTCGGCGTCATCGTGACCGATGCGATCACGGCCGCGCTGCTCGCCACGGTCCTATTCATGCAGATGCGCACGCGCCGCATGGTGCCGTGGCTCTACTGGCTCACGGTGGTGCTGATCAGCATTGCGGGAACGCAGATCACCGATGCGCTGACCGACAGCGCGGGCGTGAGTCTCTATGCGAGCACCGCGTGCTTCGCCGTGCTGCTCGCCTTCATCTTCGCGATCTGGCATCGCACGGAGCATTCGCTCTCCATACGTTCGATCGACACGCGGCGGCGCGAACTCTTCTACTGGTGCGCGATTCTCTGCACCTTCGCGCTGGGCACCGCCGCCGGCGATCTCGCCACCGAAGCGCTCGGTCTCGGCTTCCCGCTCGGCGTGCTGATCTTCGCCGCGCTCATTGCGATCACGGGCGCGGCGGCGTTTCTGGGCATGAATCGCGTCGCCGCGTTCTGGATCGCGTACATCCTGACGCGCCCGCTCGGCGCATCGCTCGGCGATCTCATGTCGCAGCCGCGTACTTACGGCGGCATGGGATTCGGCACGATCTACACCAGCGCCCTCTTTCTCGCGATCATCGTCGCGCTCGTCGCCTATGTGACTTATCTCGATCACACGAGCCAGGCACGGCGCCGGCGCGGCGGTTCGCATCCTGCCTGACCTCATCCAAGGAGAAGACCATGAAATCCCGTCATATCGCGGGCGCGGCGCTTTGCGCGGCCGTCGCCATCAGCGCCTTCACAGGCTCGATCACGTCGGCCGGATTCGAAGCGATCGGCACGGCGCATGCTGCATCGAAGCTCGGGGACCTGACGCCGTTTCGCACGATCGCCGCCGATACCGCGACGCTCGTCGACAAGGGCGATCTCGCCGGCGCGAAGGCGCGCATCAAGGACCTCGAAGTCTCGTGGGACGAAGCGGAGCCGTCGCTCAAGCCGCGTGCCGCGAGCGACTGGCATGTCGTAGACAAGGCGATCGATCGTGCGCTGGAAGCGCTGCGCGCGAAGACGCCGCAGCAAGCAGCCTGTAAACAATCACTCGCCGATTTGCTGACGACATTCGACCGGATCGGCGGCAAACCCTGACCCACAGCGAAAAGGCCCTGTAAACAGGGCTTTTTCTGCGTAAGCGTTTTGAAAAACGTTTTACTTGCTCACTAAATGCTCACTAAAGGACCTTGTCCTGCTGTCGTTATACAGGCCAGCCGATGGATTCCAGCGGCCGCGCAGCAGGCGAAGCATCGCCGCCCGCGCGCTTGCGCCTTCGCGATGCAGCCACCTTGAGAGAGCTATGTTTTCGACAATCAAAGGCCGACTGGCCTTGGCCATGACGCTTCTGAGCGCGCTGCTGATCGCGATCGGCATGGTCGGAGTGATCGGCATGAGCCGGTCCAACGCGGTCACGTATGACCTCTTCACGAATGAAATGCCGAGCGCGGTGTCGGTCGGCGAGGCGGAAATGTTCATGGCGCGCGAGCGCCTCTCGTTCGATCGCGCGGCGCTGAATGTCGGCACGCCCGCTGCGGAAGATGCGATCGGACGCGGCTCGCTGATGCGCAAAACCTCCGACGACTCATGGACGAAGTATTCCGGCCTGCCGCAAGGCCCCGAAGAAAAGGCGCTCGCCGACAAGTTCAACGAGCAGCGTCTCGCGCTGCAAAAGCTGATCGACGCGGGCTATGCCGATGTCCGCGCGAAAGATCAGGCGAAGATCGTCGACGACGCGAGCGCGATGCAGGCCGCCTTCACCGAATTCGCGAAGACGGGCGTGCTGCTGCGCAAGCTGCAATTCGAACAGGCGAAGGCTTCGTATGATCACGGCCAGGAAGTCTTCGGCACGTTTCGCCTCGGCTGCATCGTTGCGATTCTGCTGGGCGTCGCCGCGGCCTTCTATACGTGGATCTCGCTGCGCCGCCGTATTTCGCGTCCGCTCGATGCCGCACTCGCGCAATTCGATGCGATCGCGACCGGCGATCTGCGCCGCAACGTGACGGTGACATCGAACGACGAAATGGGCCAGTTGTTGCGCGGACTTGCGACGATGCAGTCGAGCCTCATCGATACGGTTCGCACGGTGCGCGGCGGCAGCGAATCGATTGCATCCGCGACCAAGCAGATCGCGGCGGGCAACGTGGATCTGTCCTCGCGCACTGAGCAGCAGGCGTCGGCGCTTCAGGAAACGGCGTCGAGCATGGATGAGCTGACGGGCACGGTCAAGCAGAACGCCGACAATGCCCGTCAGGCGAGCGTGCTCGCGGCGAACGCATCGGAGATCGCGGGCAAGGGCAGCCATGTCGTGTCGCAGGTCGTGACGACGATGGGCGAGATCAACCAGAGCTCCTCGAAGATCGCGGACATCATCACGATCATCGAAGGCATTGCGTTCCAGACCAACATTCTCGCGTTGAACGCGGCGGTCGAAGCGGCGCGTGCCGGCGAGGAAGGACGCGGCTTCGCGGTCGTGGCGGGCGAAGTGCGCTCGCTCGCGCAACGTTCGTCGGCGGCGGCGAAGGAGATCAAGGAACTGATCGATAACTCGGTCGAACGCGTGCAATCGGGCACTGCGCTCGTCGACGAAGCGGGCCGCACGATGACCGAGATCAGCACGGCGGTGCAGCGCGTGACGGACATCATGGGCGAGATCGCGGCGGCTTCGGAAGAGCAAAGCAGCGGCATCGAGCAAGTGGCGCGCGCCGTCACGCAGATGGACGAAGTGACGCAGCAGAACGCGGCGCTCGTCGAGGAAGCGGCGGCGGCGGCGCAGTCGCTGGAAGATCAGGCGGGCGCGTTGCGCACGGCGGTGGAGACCTTCCGTCTTCACGATGAAGGCATGCGCGCGGCGGCCTGAAGCAGCTTCGCGGTTGACGATGCGCGGCTCGCGATCCTTCGGGACGCGAGCCGCGTGCTTTTGCGCGAGCCATAACCGCCGGTAATCACCTCATGAGGCGAATTCAATAGACGGCTATCGCTGTTTTCGCGAGACTGCGATGCGTCGGATCGACATGCGGTCCGTCCTCGAACAAGAGCGCAACAAGCCTCGGAGGAGACACAAGAGATGCTGCATCGCCCCAGAGTCACACGTTCCGTTCTCGCGCTGATGTGCGCGATGTCGTTCATCATGTATCTCGATCGCGTCAACCTGTCCGCTGCGGCAGGCCTGATACGCGACGACCTTCATCTCACCAATACCGACATCGGTCTCGTGTTCGGTGCTTTCGCTTACACGTATGCGATCTGCCAGGTCATCGGCGGATGGTTCAGCGACCGCTTCGGCGCGAAGACGACGCTCGTGCTGTGCGCATCGATCTGGATCGTCGCGACGATCGCAACGGGATTCGCGGGCGGTGTCGTGTCGCTGTTCTGTGCGCGCATGTTGCTCGGCGTCGGCGAAGGCGCGGCGCTGCCTGCGCAGGCGCGCGCGCTCGTCAACTGGTATCCGGCGAGCAAGCGCGGTTTCGTGCAGGGCCTCACGCATTCGTTCTCGCGACTCGGCAATGCGCTCACGCCGCCTTTGATCGCGTTGCTCGTCGCGTTCGCTTCGTGGCGTGCGTCGTTCGTGCTCGTCGGCGCGCTGACGGCCGTGTGGGTCGGCGTGTATGCGTGGTACTTCGCGGATAACCCGCGCAAGCATCGGCATATGACGGCCGAGGAAGAGGCCGAGTTGCCGCCTGAAGACAAGGTCGCCGTCGACAAGACGCGCGAGCCGACGCCCTGGGGCCGCCTGCTCAAACGGATATCACCGACGATGATCGTCTACTTCTGTTATGGCTGGACGGGCTGGCTGTTCTTCACGTGGCTGCCGACGTTCTTCATGCATGGACGCGGGCTCGATCTGAAGAGTTCGGCGCTCTTTTCGGCGGGTGTGTTTCTGTCGGGCGTCGTCGGCAATACGGCGGGCGGGGTGATTTCGGATCGCATTCTGAAGCGCACGGGCAGCGTGGTTTCGGCGCGTCGCAATATGATCATCGTCGCGTTCCTCGGTGCGCTCGTGTTTCTCGCGCCGGTGATGGTCGTTAAGTCGCTGCCGGTCATGGCGGCGTCGTTGAGTTTGTCGTTCTTCTTTCTGGAGATGACGATCGGGCCGATCTGGGCCGTGCCGATGGACATTACGCCGAAGCACGTCGGGATCGCGAGTGGGCTCGTGAATGCGGGATCTGCTATCGCTGGGATTTTTTCGCCGATCGTGTTCGGGTTTGTCGTCGATCGGACCGGGAGTTGGACGTTGCCTTTTGCAGGGTCGCTTGGGTTGCTCGCTGTTGGGATCGTGATGACGTTTTTTATGCGGCCGGATATCGCGTTGGATCGGGGGGCGGGTTCTGCTTCGGATGATGATGCTGCGCGGGAGGAGTTGAAGTTTGGGAGGTAGGGGTTGATTTGGGGCGGGGGCGGGTTTCTTCGCGTTGGGTGCCGGATCCCGGGTTCGTGTCGGTTTATTAGCACTGCCCCTCCCCGGGGCGGGGGTCACTTTCTTTGCTGCTGCAAAGAAAGTAACCAAAGAAACAGCTTCTCACCGCCCGCGGTCACACGCACGTTGGCCATGCTTGCCAGCCCGCGGTGGCCCTCGCCTAAGTGTCGCCCTCGAAGGAACAATCGGGCTTGGCTCGCGCACGGTCTGACGCACCAAATGTTTTAGCGAGCTGGTTCAGCACGAAATAGCTTCGGCACAGCGCTACGCGCTGCCGTTGGGTCTGCAAGGGAAACCATCGAAGCAGAAGCGTACGCACACCCGATTAACCCGTCGGCCGCGTAGCGGGCCGGAGCTATTTGGTGCTGAGCCAGTTTGTCATGCGGCGCGAGGTGACAGACCGTGCGCGGTCCAAGCCCTTGTCTGCTTGTGGGGGCACTCGCTACTGCCGGGCCATTAGGCCAATCGCCTGTGCCGCGGCCGGCGTGAAGTGCTTAGGCTGGGGATAGCTGTTTCTTTGGTTACTTTCTTTGCAGCAGCAAAGAAAGTGACCCCCACCCCGGGGAGGGGCAGTGCCAATAGACCGACACGAAATCAGGAATCCACAAAAACAAAAAGCAAAACCACCCTTCAAGCCCTCCGAATCGCCTCAATCACCAACTGCGTCGCCGGACTAATCCGCCTGTTCTTCCTGAGAATCAACCCATATGGCGCGAGCCGCCCCCTCAACCCCGTGGGCAATGAAGCAATCGTATCCAAAGCGGAATAATAGTCCGCGACTGAACTCGGCAGCACCGCCAGCATGTCCGAGTCCCGCAACAACGAAAGGGTAGTAAGAATCGAAGAAGTCTCGACGGTGCTAACCGGCGGCGCAACCCGCGATTCGCGAAACGTCTGATCGATGATCTGCCGCATCGGACTCGGATGCGGCTGCACGATCCACGGATACTTCGCCAGATCGGCGAGCTTCGGCTTCGCCGCCATCCCGACAGCCGGATGCTCCGGCCGCGCGACGATCGTCAGCGCCTCCTCCGACAAGGTCTCGAACGTCAAATCGAGCGCGGAGAAACCGTAAGGAATACGCCCCACCACAACATCAAGCTGATCCTGCTGCAACGCCTGCACGAGCACATCGCTGGTATCGATCTGCACGCTGATCTGCAAGCGCGGATGCGCTTCCTTAAGCTGCACGATCACCTTCGTCAGCAAATCAGGAGCCGGCGCCATCACCGCGCCGATGCGCACCTTGCCGATATCGCCCGCCTCGATCGCAGCCAGTTCCTCGCGCAATTCGTCGAGGTCCTCGAAGACGACGCGCGCGTATCGCATCACCGCTTCGCCGTAGATCGTCGGCTCCATGCCTCGCGCATGACGCACGAACAGCGTCGCGCCGATCGTGTCCTCCAGTTCCTTCAGCGCCTTGGTCGCGGCGGGCTGCGTCATCGCGAGTTCGTCGGCGGCGCTTCTGAGCGATTCGGTCTCCGAGAGCGCCATCATCAATTGCAGATGACGCAGGCGCAGGCGTTTGCGTATGGTCGTGGCGGGCGCGATCATGCGAGCGATAACTCCAGGAAATAGCCTGATGCAAATAATTCAATGGTCAGTTATCGCGGAGTTTCGCACACTAGCGCTACCCGATACAGCCGCGCAAACCCTCGTTTCAGCGGCCCCACCCGAATAGACCGGAGACACCGAAGATGAAGATCAAGCATGTCCGCGCACGCGTTTTCGAATGGAAAGGCAAGGTCGTGCCGCCGCAATCGCACTTCTGCACGAACGCCGTCGATGTTCTCTACGAACGCGGCGACGCAATGGGCTCGTTCCGCTTTCACGGCTGGCTCGTGGTGGAGATCGAATGCGACGACGGCACCGTCGGCATCGGCAATTGCGCGCTCGCGCCGCGCGTCGCGAAGCAGATCGTCGATGAATATCTCGCGCCCATCGCTATCGGCGAAGATCCGTTCGATCACGAATACATCTGGCAGAAGATGTATCGGCGCACGCTCGCATGGGGCCGCAAGGGCATCGGCATGGCGGCGATCTCCGCCGTGGATATCGCGCTGTGGGACATCATGGGCAAGGCCGTGAAAAAGCCCGTCTTCAAGCTGCTCGGCGGCCGCACGAAAGAGAAGATCTGGTGCTATGCGTCGAAGCTCTATAACAACGACGACCGCGACGCATTCCTCGCGGAAGCGCAAGGCTATCTCGATCAGGGCTTCACCGCGATGAAGATGCGCTTCGGCTATGGCCCGAAAGACGGCCCGAAAGGTATGGCCAAGAATCTGGAACAGGTGCGCCTGTTGCGCGAACTCGCGGGCGACGATGTCGACATCATGCTCGAATGCTATATGGGCTGGACGCTGGAATACGCGCGCCGCATGCTGCCGCGTCTTGCCGAGTTCAATCCGCGCTGGCTCGAAGAGCCCGTGATCGGCGACGACGTCGAAGGTTATCAGGAGCTTAAAAAGATGAACATCGTGCCGATATCCGGCGGCGAGCACGAGTTCACGAGCTATGGCTTCAAGGATCTGCTGGAACGTCGCGCCGTCGATGTCATTCAATACGACACGAACCGCGTGGGCGGCATCACCGCCGCGCGCAAGATCAACGCAATGGCCGAAGCGTGGTCCGTTCCCGTGATTCCGCACGCGGGCCAGATGCACAACTATCACCTGACGATGGCGAGCACCGCGAGCCCGATGTCCGAGTTCTTCCCCGTGTTCGACGTCGAAGTGGGCAACGAACTCTTCTACTACATCTTCGACGGCGAGCCGCAGCCGGAGAACGGCTATCTGCAACTCTCCGATGAAACGCCGGGCCTCGGCATCACGCTGTCCGACAAGCATCTGAGCGACTTCAACATCATCGAATGACGCAATGATGCAGGGCCAATGCAGCCCGACACTATCCGGAGACAGACATGGAGAGCAGGATCGAATCACACGCGGCGCGCGACGCCGCCTCGTCCGAACACGCGACGAGCGTACGCTGGCGCATCTTCGGCGTGGTATTTCTCATCACGCTGATCAACCTCGTGGACCGCATCTCGCTTTCCATCGCGATGCCCACCATCGCGAAAGAGTTCGCGCTCTCGCCCGCGATGCAGGGGCTCGTGCTGTCGAGCTTCTTCTGGTCGTATGCGCTCCTGCAGATTCCGGGCGGCTGGCTCATCGACAAACTGGGACCGCGCAAGGTCGTTGCAGGCGCAACCGTCTTGTGGGGAATCTTTCAGACGTTGATGGGCGCAGCCACCGGCGGCCTGTCGATGCTGTTTCTGCGCGTCGGTCTCGGCGGCGCGGAAGCCCCGCTCTTCCCCGCGGGCAGCAAGCTCAACGCGCTCTGGCTGTCGCGCACCGAACGCGCACGCGGCGCGGTGCTGATGGATGCGGGTTCGCCGCTCGGCGCGGCGATCGGCGGCCTCGCGATCTCGAATCTGATCCTCATGTTCGGCTCGTGGCGCACGGCGTTCGTCGTCGCGGGACTCGCGACGATCGCGTGCGGCTGGCTCGCATGGCGCTATCTGCGCGACGATCCCGCGAAACATCCGGGCGTGAACGGCGCGGAACTCGCGCATATCCGCGACGGCGCGCCAGCCGTGTCCAGCGCGGCGCGCGCAAGCCAGGACGATGCGCCGCTGCCGCTGCGCTCGACAATCGCGATGTGCGTCGGCCGCATGAGTTGGGCGATGATCTTCTTCGGCCTGCTCACGTGGGGCCCGAGCTATCTGACGCAGGCGCGCGGTTTGAGCCTGTCGCAGATCGGCGCGGCGACCTTCTTCATCTTCCTCGCAGGCGCACTCGGCTCGCTGTCGGGCGGCTTTCTGTGCGATGCGCTGTGCGCGATGAATTTCTCGCGCGGCAAGGTCGTGAAGAGCATGATCGCCGTGTCGGGGCTCGTCACGCTCGCCGTGTTCGCCTCGCTGCCGACCATCACGTCGCCTGTCGTCGCGGTCGCGGTGCTGTGCGGCGCATCGTTCCTGCTGATGTGGGGCAGCCTCTACTGGAGCCTGCCTTCGTTGCTCGCAAGCCCCGGACGCGTCGGCCTGCTCGGTGCGTGCATGAACTGCGCGGGCAGCGTCGGCGGGATTTCGATTCCGCTCATCACGGGCTTCATTCTTCAGCGCACCGGTTCCTTCGACGCGGTGCTGCATTTTTACGGCGCGTGCGCGCTGGTGTATATCTTCGGTTCGATCGCCATCGATCTGCGCCGCACCCGCTAACATCCGATAACGAGACCCTACACACATGAAACCTCTCATCGCAGTGCTTCTCGGCGACCCCGCCGGCATCGGTCCCGAACTGATCGCGCGTCTCGTCGCGAAACCGGAGAATCGCGCGCGCGCCGATCTCGTCATCATCGGCGACAAGCGCGAGCTGGATCACGGCATGGAGATCGCGCAGCAACGTTTCGATTATCAATTGGTCGATAGCGTCGATGCCGCCGCGCGCGATACCGACGTGCCCTCGCTCATCGACTTCCGCCTGCCCGACGACGCCCCCTACGAGCGCGCCGTATCGACCGAACGCGGCGGCCGCTACAGCCTCGAAGCCTTCAAACAGGCGCTCGCGATGACGCGCGCGAACCGCACGCAGGCGATGCTCTTCGCGCCCGTCAACAAGACCTCGCTGCACATGGCCGGCATGGAGACGAACGACGAAATGGAATGGTTCGCGCGCCAGCTCGATTTCAGCGGCGCATTCTGCGAGTTCAACGTGCTCGACGAGTTGTGGACCTCGCGCGTGACCTCGCATATCGCGTTGAAGGACGTGAGCGCGAAGCTCACGCAGGAGCGCATCGTCGGCGCGGTGCAATTGATTCACGATGGCCTCAAGCGCGCCGGCATCGAAGAGCCGCGCATCGCGGTCTGCGGCTTCAATCCGCATAACGGCGATAACGGCGCGTTCGGCCGCGAGGAAATCGACGTGATCGCGCCCGCCGTCGAACACGCGCGCGCGCAAGGTTACGACGCGCAAGGCCCCTTCCCCGCCGACACCATCTTCGTGCGCGCACGCGATCAGAAAGTCTTCGACGGCGTCGTCACGATGTACCACGACCAAGGTCAGATCGCGATGAAGCTGATGGGATTCTGGCGCGGCGTCACCGTGCACGGCGGCCTGCCCGTGCCGATCGCGACGCCCGCGCACGGCACCGCCTTCGATATCCACGGCCAGGGCCGTGCCGATGTCGGCGCGACGCAAAAAGCGTTCGACATCATCGTGCGCATGGCGCAAGACCGCCTGAGCTGAACGCCATGATGCAAGAGCGCATCGAAGCCTTGCGTGAGCGCTTCCTGGAAAGCGGCGACGACGCGGACCTGCCCATCGTCGACGCACATCATCACTTCTGGGACGTGGCGCGCAACTATCATCCGTGGCTGCGCGATCTGCCGCGCATTCCGTTTCGCTATGGCGATTACGCCGCGATCTGCCGGAACTTCCTGCCCGACGATTACTTCGCGCAGGCGGGCAATCATCGCATCGTGAAGACGGTGATGATGGAAGGCGAATGGGACCCGCGCGACGTGCTCGGCGAAGCGCGCTGGGCGACGGCGCTGCACGAACGTACCGGCTTGCCGAACGCGATGGCCGCGCAAATCTGGCTCGATCGCGACGATGCCGCCGATGTGATCGGCGCCTATCGCGAGGTGCCGCTGGTGCGCAGCGTGCGTCACAAGCCGAAGATCGTTCCGCGCGCCGAGCATCGCGCGGATTTCGCTGCGCCCGGCTCGATGCGTTGCGCGCGCTGGCGATGCGGTTATGCATTGCTCGCGCAAAGCGGCCTGATGTTCGAATTGCAGGCGCCGTGGTGGCATTTCAGCGAAGCGGCGGAACTGGCGCGCGATTTTCCGCAGATGAAAATCATCGTGAACCATACGGGGCTGCCCGCGGATCGCAGCGACGAAGCGCTCGCCGCGTGGCGCGCCGCGCTCGATGCGCTCGCGCAGTGGCCGAACGTATGGCTCAAGATATCGGGCATCGGCGAAGCTGGCGTAAGCTGGAGCGTCGGGCGCAACGGACGCATCGTGCGCGATGCGATCGAAAGCTTCGGCGTCGGCCGCTGCATGTTCGCGAGTAACTTTCCGGTCGACAGTCTCGTCGTCACGCTCGATGATCTTTTCGCGGGCTTCAAGACCATCGTCGCGGATCGCACGCGGGAAGAACGCCTCGCGCTATTCTTCGACAATGCGAGCGCGCTGTATCGCATCTAGACCAATCACAGGAGACACACTTCAATGGCTGCACCTGCTTATCGCGGCGTATTTCCCGTCGCCCCGACCATCTTCGACGATCAGGGCCGTCTCGATCTCGAAGGCCAGAAGCGCGCGATCGATTTCATGATCGACGCCGGTTCGCACGGCGTCTGCATACTCGCGAATTTCTCCGAGCAGTTCGCGCTCTCCGATGCCGAGCGCGATACCGTTCAGCGCACCGTGCTCGAACATGTCGCGGGCCGCGTGCCCGTGATCGTCACGACGACGCATTTCAGCTCGCGCGTTTGTGCCGAGCGCAGCCGCGCCGCGCAGGACGCGGGCGCGGCGATGGTCATGATCATGCCGCCGTATCACGGCGCGACGATCCGCGTCGGCGAGCGCGGCATTCACGAGTTCTATCGCGACGTGTCGAATGCGATCGACATTCCGATCATGATTCAGGACGCGCCCGTGGCGGGCACGCCGCTTTCCGCATCGTTCCTTGCGAAGCTCGCACGCGATGTCGAGCACGTGTCGTACTTCAAGATCGAAACGGCGCAGGCCGCATCGAAGCTGCGCGAACTGATCGAGCTCGGCGGCGATGCGATCGTCGGTCCGTGGGACGGAGAAGAGGCAATCACGCTGATCCCCGACTTCGACGCGGGCGCGACCGGCGCGATGACGGGCGGCGGCTATCCGGACGGCATCCGCAAGATCGTCGACGCCTACTTCGCGGGCGACGCCGACAAAGCCGCCGATCTGTATCAGCAATGGCTTCCGCTCATCAACTACGAGAACCGGCAATGCGGGCTCGCCGCGTGCAAGACCTTGATGAAGGAAGGCGGCGTGATTCGCTCCGATGCGGTGCGTCATCCGCTCGCGCCGATGTCGCCCGCCGTGCGCGAAGGGTTGCTCAAGGTCGCGCGCAAGCTCGATCCGCTCGTGCTGCGCTGGGGGCATTGACTAGCGCCGGCGCTTCCTTTTCGTATCGGCCATCATCGCGGGAACGCCGACATGTTCCCGCAAATACTCCACGGCTCGCGCGCAACGCGCGGGCAGCGGCCATTCCGCGCGACGAATGAGCCACAGCGTATCGACGACAGGCGCACCGCATTCCACGACGCCTATCGCTTCCGGCTTGCCGAACGCGATGCGCGCATAACGCGGTATCACCGTGAAGCCGAGCCCGCGCGCGACGAACTCCAGGATAAGGCTGATCTGATTGCAGAAGCCTTGCCTTCGCAGACTGCCGACGCCCGGATTGCCCGGAAAGCGCCGGCTCAGCAAGCGGCTCGCCATCATATGCCCGTCCGGATAATCGATGAAGCCGAGCCTTTCCAGATCGCTCCATTCATGCACATCCGCATTCGCGGGCACGACGAGTTCGAGCGGCTCTTCGATGAACTTGCTCGCGGCAAGGCGAGGATCGTCGGGCTTCAACGTGACGATGCCCAGATCGTAGCGGCTCTGCAATACAGCTTCGAGCACTTCCGAATCCGGCCCGAAACGATGACGCATCTTCCATTCGGGACGCTGCTGCTGCAAATCCAGCAATAGCGGAAACAAAACGAGCCCGATGCTGCCCGGCGTGATGAGGCCGATCTCGCCGGCTTCGTCTTCGCTATCCGACAGACGCGACGCGAGACGCTTGCCCGCCAGTTCCATCTCTTCGCAATAGTCGATCAACGCCCTGCCCGCCGGCGTCAGTTCGATGCCGCGCGGACGGCGTATCACGAGCAGGCCGAGCGCGTCTTCGAGATGACGAAGGTGCTGGCTCACGGCCGCCTGCGTCAAATCGAGCCGCTCGGCGGCGCGCGTGAAGTTGCCGAGATCGACGAGCGCAAGAAAGGTGCGCAGCCATTGCGGATTGAGTATCACAAAATTTTATCGAATCGATAATCCCCAGATAGTTTTCATTATGACACTGAGCGGTTAAATTGCAGGCCTCAACTCAATTCGAGAAAACCCGTATGTCAGCACTTTTCACTCCGTTCAAACTGAAAGACGTCACGTTGCGCAACCGCATCGCCATTCCGCCGATGTGCCAGTACAGCGCCATCGACGGCTTCGTCAACGACTGGCACGTCAGTCATTACGCGAGCCTCGCGCGCGGCGGCGCGGGCCTCGTGATCGTCGAAGCGACGGGCGTGTCGCCGGAAGGCCGCATCACGCCCGGCTGCACGGGCCTCTGGGACGATGCGCACATCGAAGGCATGAAGAAGATCGCCACGGCGATCAAGGCGGCGGGCGCGGTGCCCGGCATCCAGATCGCGCACGCGGGCCGCAAAGCGAGCGCGAACCGTCCGTGGGAAGGCGACGATCACATTTCCCCCGACGACGCACGCGGCTGGGACACGCTCGCGCCTTCGGCCGTCGCGTTCGGCGCGGGGTTGCCGAAGATGCCCAAGGCCATGACGCTCGAAGACATCGAGCGCGTGAAGGCGGACTTCGCGGCGGCTACGCGCCGTGCGCGCGAAGCGGGCTTCGAATGGCTGGAACTGCACTTCGCCCACGGCTATCTTGCGCAGAGCTTCTTCTCGGTGGATGCGAACCAGCGCGACGATCAATACGGCGGCGATCTCGCGGGACGCAGCCGTTTCATCGTCGAAACGTTCGATGCGGTGCGTGAAGTGTGGCCGGAGAATTTGCCGCTGACGGCGCGCTTCGGTGTCATCGAATACGATGGCCGCGATGAAGTCACGCTGAACGAATCCATCGAACTGACGAAGACGCTGCGTCGCAAGGGACTCGATCTGATGAGCGTGAGCGTCGGCTTCTCGACGCCCGATGTGCGCATTCCGTGGGGACCGGCGTTCCTCGGCCCGATCGCGGAGCGTGTGCGCCGGGAAGCGGAGATTCCGGTTGCATCGGCATGGGGATTCGATTCGCCGCCCAACGCGGAACGCGCCGTCGAGTCGGGTCAGCTCGATCTCGTGATGGTCGGCCGCGCGCATCTTTCGAATCCGCACTGGCCGTATCACGCCGCGAAGCAGTTGAAGGTGGAGAAGCCGTCGTGGGCGTTGCCCGCGCCGTATGCGCACTGGCTCGAACGTTACGCCGTGGCCGAGTGATGGCTCGATGTGACTAGCAAGGCTCCATGCCGTGGCGCACCTTCGCGCCCTCGGCATCGGGCGAAGCGAGAAACGCAAGGAACGCGCGCGCGAGTTGCGGCGCGTTCGCGTTCGCACAGATCGCGCCCTCGAACACCGTCAGCGTCTGAATCTGCGGCGGCAACATGCCGAGCACATCGATGCCTTCGACGCCGATCATCTCGCTCATCTGCTGGAAGCCCAGTTCCACTTCGCCACGCGCGATGAGCGTGCCCACCGCGACGCCCGGCGGCGCCTGCACGATGCGCGCTGCGATGCGTTCCGCGATGCCCCAGCGCTCGAACAGACGCGTCAGATAAACACCGCTCGGTCCCGTCGAATAACCGATGCTGCGTGCCGCGAGCACGGCCTCGCGCACGGCGGCTTCATCGTCGATGGCGGGACGCGGTGCGCCCTTCGCCACCGCGATCGCCACGCCCGAGCGCGCGATGCGCACGCGGCTCGTTGCATCGATGCGCGCCGACGCCGCGAGCCGGTCGATCGCGTCCGAAGCGAGCACGACGATATCGAACGTCTCGCCTTCTTCGATCCGCTTCAGCGCCGCGACACCGCCTACCGATTCGATCACCACACGCTCGCCCGACTTCGCTTCGAAAGCGGACGCGAGATCGTTGAGCACCTGGCGCGTGGCCATCGAAGAAATGCCGTTCATGCTCATGCGCATCAGTCGATATAGCGCAAACCCGCTTTTTCCAGCGGCTCGCGCATCTTGTACATGTCGAGGCCGAGCACGCCGCTTGCGAGCTTCGCGCGCTTCTCTTCTTCGAACGCTTCGCGCGCCACGGCCTTGTCGAGCACCTGTTGCGCCGATGCGGACGGCACGACGACGACGCCATCGTCATCCGCGACGATCACATCGCCGGGCGTGACCCATGCGCCCGCGCACACGACGGGAATGTTCACCGAACCGAGCGTCGCCTTCACCGTGCCTTTCGCCGAAATCGCGCGGCTCCAGACCGGGAAATTCATCTCCGTCAATATGCGCACATCGCGCACGCCGCCATCGATGATGAGCGCCCGCGCGCCGCGCGCCTTGAAGCTCGTCGCGAGAAGATCACCGAAGAAGCCATCGGTGTTGTCGGTCGTGCATGCGGCCACGACGATATCGCCCGGACGGATCTGCTCGGCGGCGACGTGCATCATCCAGTTGTCGCCCGGTTGCAGCAGCACGGTCACGGCCGTGCCGCACGCCTGCGCGCCCGTGTAGATCGGCCGCATATACGTCTTCATCAGGCCGACACGGCCCATCGCTTCGTGCACGGTCGCCGAGCCGAGCGCGCCGAGCTTGTCGGCCGCATCCGCGTTCGCGCGATCGATGTTGCGATACACCACTCCCAGTTCGTACATATCAACGTCCCTTTGCTTTGAGCGCCGCATCGAGGCGCGGATACACGCGGCGCGCGTTGCCTTCGTAAATCTTGTAGCGCGCTTCGGGCTCGATCTGCGCGGCCTCGACATAGCGCTTCGTGTCGTCGAAATAATGCCCGGTTTCAGGATCGACGCCACGCACCGCGCCGATCATCTCGCTCGCGAACAGAATGTTGTCGACGGGAATCACGCGCGTCAGCAAGTCGATGCCCGGCTGGTGATAGACGCAGGTATCGAAGAACACGTTGTTGAGCAAATGATCCTTCAGCAAGGGCTTTTTCAGCTCCTGCGCGAGACCGCGAAAGCGTCCCCAGTGATAGGGCACCGCGCCGCCGCCGTGCGGAATCACGAACTTGAGCGTCGGAAAATCGCGGAACAGATCGGACGTGAGGCACTGCATGAAGGCGGTCGTGTCCGCGTTGAGATAGTGCGCGCCCGTCGTATGGAAGCACGCATTGCAGCTCGTGCTTACGTGGATCATCGCGGGGAGGTCGTACTCGACCATCTTCTCGTAGATCGGATACCAGTAGCGGTCCGAGAGCGGCGGGCTCGTCCAGTGCCCGCCTGAAGGGTCCGGATTCAGGTTGATCGCGACATTGCCGTATTGCTCGACGCATTTCACGAGCTCGGGAATGCACGTCGAGACATCGACGCCCGGACTCTGCGGCAGCATCGCCGCGGGAATGAAGCTGTCGGGAAAGAGCTCGCTCACGCGATAACACAGCTCGTTGCAGATCGCGGCCCACGTGCTCGACACTTCGAAGTCGCCGATGTGATGCGCCATGAAGCTCGCGCGCGGACTGAACACGGTGAGATCGAGGCCGCGCTCGCGCATCAGTCGAAGCTGGTTCGCTTCGATCGACTCGCGCAGTTCATCGTCGCCGATATGCAGCTCCGATGCGCTCGGCATCTCTGAAGGACTCTTGATGGCGGCGATCTGCCGGTTGCGCCACGCTTCCAGCGCCTTCGGCGCGGTCGTGTAGTGGCCGTGAATGTCGATGATCATCCTTTACTCCAGGTACTAATGTGCTGCGGTCGTTTGTGCGTGCGCTTCGTCGGCACGCGTGCGTTGCGCGACGAGAATCGAGATCGCGGCGAGCGTTGCGGGCACGGCGAGCATCGCGAGGATCGCGCCGAACTCCCAGCCGAGACCGAGCAGCGCGCCGCCGAACGCGGAACCGAAAATGCTGCCAAAGCGGCCCATGCCGAGCATCCAGCTCACGCCGGTTGCACGCGCAACCGTCGGGTAGCGGCTCGGCGCGAACGCGTTGAGGCCCGTTTGCGCGCCGCTCATGCAGAAGCCCGCTGCGAACACGAGCACGGCAAGCGACGACGACAACGCGCCGATCCACGCCAGCCCGAGCACGCACACCGCGCCGCCGAGATACGCCGCGCTGATGACGGGCGCCGGGCGCACCTTGTCCATGATCCAGCCGACGATGATCGCGCCGATCGTGCCGCCGATCTGGAACATCGCCGTGATGTTCGCCGCCGACGACACCGTGAGACCCGCGTCCTTCATCAGCGTCGGCAGCCAGCCGGTGAGCAGATAAATCACGAGCAGGCCCATGAAATACGTGATCCACAGCGCCGCCGTCATCAGGCCGTAGCCCTGCGAGAACAATACGCCGATGGGCTTTTTCGTGGGCAGCGGCGGCTCGTTCGATACGAACGTTTCATTGCCGTCGAAGCGTGCGCCGCACACGCGGCCGAGCACCTTGCCGATACGCGCCGAGGTCGCGCCGCGCACCGCGAGCAGACGCGCCGATTCGGGCAGCAGCCAGATTTGCAGCGGAATCAGCAGGAGCGGCAGCGCGCCGCCGCAGATCAGCACGGAGCGCCAGCCGTGCACCGGAATCAAACCGCCCGCGAGGAAGCCGATCAGCGCCGAGCCGAGATTGAAGCCCGTGAACATGATCGTGATGAGCAGCGCGCGCTTGCGTTGCGGCGCGTACTCGGAGAGGAGCGTCGTCGTGTTGGGCATCGCGGCGCCGAGGCCGATGCCGGTCAGCACGCGCAGCAGTGCCATGCTCGAAGGCGAATTCGTGAACGCGGTGGCGATCGTGAACACGCCGAAGAGAAACACCGAGGTGATCAGCACCCACTTGCGTCCGATGCGATCCGATGCCGGTCCCGCCGCGAGCGCGCCGATCACGAGACCGATCGGCGCGGCGCTCATCACGAGGCCGAACGCGGGCCGCGAGATATGCCAGTCCGCGATGATCGAAGGCGCGATGAAGCCCATGATCGCGACGTCCATGCCGTCGGCCGTCACGATCAGAAAGCACAGCGCCACCAGCAACCACTGGTAGGCGGAAATCGGGCGTTCGTCGATGAAGCCCTTGATGTCGATGGTTTTACCGATAGCCATGTTTGTCTCCTGTCTCCTCTTTTATTCAGTTCTTCGCCTTGTCCCAGTCGAGCTTGCCCGCGCCCTTGCCCGCGACCGAGTACAGCGCGCCGGGCGCGTTGCGTGTCTTCTGAAATTCTTCGAGCGTTTCACCGCGCATCGCGGCGTAGATATGCAGGTTCGACACGCCCGTCACCGCGCCGAGCTTCTCCAGCATGAAGAAGATCACGCCGTAATGAAGCAGGCCGCGCCAGTCGCGGCGTCGAATGAGATCGCGCTCCTGTTCGGAGAGACCGGCCGACTCGAAGCTCGCTTCCTCGTTCTCCTTGAACGCCTCGCGATGCGCGGGCTCGACCATGCGATGCAGATACTCGTTGATGCGATACGCGCGCACCGCCGTTTCGATCGAGAACGGATAGGTGCCTTCGAGCTTCTCGACATCGGTGAGCTGCACGGCCATCTTCTGACGATGACGCTCGACGATCGCCGGTTTGGTCTCGCTGTCCTCGCCTTCGTAGATCGCGGTCGCGATGCCCGCCATCGACGGCAGGTAATAGCTGCGATGCTTGCACACGACATTCGACGACAACGCGCCGCGCATCGTGAGCCACATGATCACTTCCGCGCCTTCGTAGCCGCCGAGCGCCGCATATTCGGCGATGGTCATGTCCGCGAGCTGTTCGGGATCGCGTTCGAAGAGATCGAGGAAACGCGCGTCCCATTCCGTGTTGTTGAAGCCCGCGCGTTCGCCATGCACCTGATGCGAGAGACCGCCCGTGGCGAGAATCGCAACCTTGATGTCCTCCGGATAGCTTTCGATCGCGCGGCGCAGCGCCTGACCCAGCTTGTAGAAGCGGCGCGCGCTCGGCACGGGCAATTGCAGCACGCCCATTTGCAGCGGCACGAGCTTGACCGGCCATTCGGGCTTGTGCGGGCAGAGCATCGAGAGCGGCGAGAAGCAGCCGTGATCGAGCGCCTTGTTCTGGAAGAACGACATGTCGAATTCGTCGGACATCAGCGACGTGCCGATGTGCGCGGCGAACGCCGGATGACCCTTGATCGGCGGCAGATCGCGCGCGCCACCGCCTTCGTCCGCCACGCGCCATTCCGGGCCTACGCCGAGCGAGAACGCGGAATAGTGATCGAAGAAGAAAGACGTGACGTGGTCGTTGTAGATCGTGACGATGACATCGGGCTGTTTCTCCGCGAGCCAGTTCGCGAGCGGCGCGAAATTTTCGAAGATCGGCGCCCAGACGGGATCGTCGCGCTTGTTCTTGTCGAACGCGAAACCGATAGTCGGTGTGTGCGAGGCGGCAATGCCTCCGATGATCCGTGCCATGTGCGCTACTCCTTCTGAATGCGTGGCCGAGCGGGCTTGCTTTAGTGAAACTGAAGCCCGAAGGGTAGCGAGGAAGGCGACGGCGCTGGTACTACGCGTTAACCAGTAATTTACTTATGTGCATGGGGTTTCGGCGTGCGGGAAGCCCGCCGGGACGGGCGCGGCGAGGTGTGCGCCGGGCTCGCGCCATCGATATGCCGATAAGCAAAACTGATGGCGCGTGAAGCAGGACGCAAGAATGGCCGTTTTGCCGGCCTGCGCGGTCAGGCCAGCTTGCCGCGAACGAACTGCAGCGAGCGGCGAGCGCGCTCGTCCATCTGCTCATCCGTCGCACCATTCGACATGTCGCGCCAGACACCGACGGCCCGGCTTACGGAGCCGCCCTTGCGCATGAAGGGTTCCATCACGATGGTCCCGTCGTAGTCGATTTCCTTCAGTGCGCCGAAGATTTCGTCCCACGGGAGACGGCCTTCTCCGGGCGGCAGGCGGTTCGCTTCGCCGAGATGGAAGTGTCCGAGCTTGCCTTTGCACGCGAGGATCGCATCGCGGAAGGAATGCTCCTCGATGTTCATGTGGAAGGTGTCGAGCTGCACCTTGCAAGCCGGGCTGTCCACTGCGTCGACGAAGGCAAGTGCTTCCTTGGCGTCGTTGCATAGCCATTGCTCGAAGCGGTTCACCACTTCGAGCGCATAGATGATGCCGTAATCTTCGGCGACCTCGATGACGCGTCGGACGCTGTCGATCGCATGGTCGACGTAAGGCCGCTTGTCCTTCATGCCGGGCGGCGGCGACTGCGGCCACGCGCAGAACGTGAGGCCGGCGAAGACCGGTGCACCGAGCATGTGGCAATCGTCGAGCAGGCGCTTTACATATTCGGTGCCGGCGTCGCGCACGCTCTGTTCCGGCGAGGCGAAGTCGTACTCGGGCTTCAGCCCGATGCAGCACATCACCGTGAGGCCCAGATCGTCGGCAACCGCTTTCAGCTCGCGCTTCTTCGCATCCGGAAGGTTGTGGAATTCTCCGAGCGAGATTTCCATCATGTCGAAACCGAGCCCGGCGATGCGCTTTGCCGTCGCGGGAAAATCGACCATCCACTCGGTCGACCAGTAGGTGTAGAACATGCCAACCTTGTTCACGGCGAAACTCCTCTATGAGAGCGTCTCGAAGTCAGCTCAGGAAACGAATCCGGTCGGCTTGACCTCCGGATGCGCGGGATCGGCGTGTTCGAGCGCGGCCAGGGACATGATCCGTTCCTCCGACGCTTCATCGAAGCCGACTTCGCCCACCAGTTGCCCCGCGCGCATGACCAGAATGCGGTCCGAGATGGTGAGAATCTCGGGCAGGTCGCTCGAAATCACGAGAATCGCCAGTCCTTCGTGAGCGAGCTCCCGCATCAGCGCATAGATTTCCGCTTTCGTTGTGACGTCGACGCCTCGCGTCGGCTCATCCACGATGAGCACGCGCGGTCTGGACGCCAGCCATTTCGCCAGCACGACCTTTTGCTGGTTGCCGCCGCTCAGGAGCCGCACCAGTTGCTCGACCGTCGGCGTCTTGATCTTGAATCGTCCGACGTAGGTGTCGATCAGCCGCGCCTCCTGCATGGGCCGCACGACCGGTCCTTTCGACAGGCGGCCGAGTCCGAGCGCAGCGAGCGAAAGATTGCTCCCGACCGACATGCCCAGAACCAGTCCCTGATCCTTGCGGTCTTCGGGGGCGAGCGCAATGCCGAGCCGCATCGCATCGCGGGGCCGGGAAATCTTGACTGGCTTGCCCGCGATGGAGACGGTCCCGTGTTTCGGCGGAGGCGCGCCGAAGATCCCCATCGCCACTTCCGAGCGACCCGCGCCGATCAGACCCGCGAGGCCGACGATTTCGCCCTGTCGAAGCGAGAACGAGACGTCGCGATAACGATGGTCATCGCCCAGGCCTTCCACCGAAAGCACCACAGGCTTGCCCGCGTGCTCCGGTCGAACGCGCTTCACCTCCGCAAGGTCGCGGCCGACCATGAGGCGGACCACCTCGTCCGGCGAGGTATCGGCAAGCCGCGCGGTGCGCACGTGCTTGCCGTCGCGCAAGACGGTTACGGCGTCGCAGTTGTCGAACACCTCGCGCATCCGATGGGAGATGTACAAGATGGTCACGCCCCGGTCCCGCAACTCGTGAACGACCTTGAAGAGCGTGAGCGAATCGGCTTCGGACAAGCTCGATGTCGGCTCGTCCAGGATCAGCAGGCGCGGCTCGTGAATCAACGCCTTGCAGATTTCGATGAGCTGTTGCTGGGCGATGGTCAGATCGCCCAGACGCGTGTCGGGGTCGAGCGAGATGCCCAGACGCAGCATGGCCGCCTTCGCCTTTTCCAGCAGCGTGCCGCGGTCGACCAGCACGCGTGCCATGCGCGGTTCCGTGCCGAGGAATATGTTCTCGGCGATGGTCATGTTCGGAGCCAGCATGAGCTCCTGGAACACGATGGAAATGCCCTTCTTCGCCGCGTCGCGCGTGCCGGTGAACTCGACTTCCTGTCCGTCGAATATGAGCCTGCCGGAAGTCGGCGAATGGGCCCCGGCGATGACCTGCATCAACGTCGACTTGCCTGCGCCGTTCTCGCCCATGATCGCGTGCACGGTCGCCGTCTCGACGCTGAAGGAGACCTCTTGCAGCGCCTTGACACCCGGATAGGTCTTGGTGATCTGCTCAACGCTCAATAGAACGGTCATGGCGGGACTCTTCGCAAGGAAAGCATGGGACCGTGGGCATCCCGGTCCCGGGCGGATGGATTACTTGCCGCCGACGAACTTGTCCACGTTGGACGAATTCACGATGTCGACACCGGTATCCGTGATCGGCGGAATCTTGCCGCCCTTGGACAGTTCATTGAGCTGTTTCACCGACTCGATGCCCATCGCGAGCGGTCGCTGGCCGATCAGCGTGGTCGCGTAGCCTTCCTTCAACAGCTTGACCTGCGACGGCAACGTGTCGAACGAGACGATCACGAACTTGCCGGACTTGATGTCGGCTGCCTTGTTCTTGACCGCGCGGATGTAGGCCTCAGGCGCGAACATCGGCCAGCCGCCTGCGAAGAAGATGCCGTCGAGATTCGGATTCTTGGCGAGAATGTCCTGAATCAGTTGCACCGCCGTGCTGGAGTCGTCGTTGCACGCAAAGGGCGAACCCGACACTTCCTTGAAGCTGCCGCCGAGCTTGGACTTGAAGCCCTTGATCCGCTCGTTCAGATTCGCCGCCGACAAGCCGCCCGTCAGAATCGCGTACGTGCCGCCCTTCGGAAGCGCTTTCGCGAACGCTTCCCCGGCGGCCTCGCCGCCAGCCTCGTTGTTCGTGCCGATGAACGCGGCCCGCTTGGACTTCGGCGCATCGGAGTCGAACGTGACGATCGGGATATTCTTCGCGACAGCCGCACTGATGACGTTACCGATGGAGTCGGCGTTATTCGGCGCAATCGCGATACCGGCGACCTTCTTGGTGATCAGATCCCTCACGATGCGGCCTTGCTCGGCGTCATCGAGTTGCGCCGGGCCCGTGAACAGGCACTCGGCGCCGAGTTTCGCCGCCTCTTCCTTGCAGCCTTTCTCCGCATCGGCGTAGAACGCGACACCGAGCGCCTTCGGCACGACGGCGAAAACCTTCTTGTCGGCTGCCTGCGATTGCGAGATGCCGAGCCCGAACAGGACGGCGGCTGCTACTGCGCTGATCATGGTGCGTGTCATGTCTTCTCCAAGGGTTGTTATGGTTACAGCGCTCATCGACGTCGCCAGACGCCTTTTCTGAGTTGGTCGATAAAGACGGCAAGCACGATGACGGAACCAACGAACACCCCTTGCCAATAAGCGTCCGTTCCGAGCAAGACGAGACCATTGCGCAGCACTTCGAGGATGACCGTGCCGACAAACACGCCGATCACGGTGCCTTCGCCGCCGGACAGGGCCGTGCCGCCGATGACCGCCGCTGCGATGACACTCAGCTCCTTGCCGAGGCCCTGGTTCGAAATCGCGGACGAAAGGTAGCTCACTTCGATGATGCCCGCGACACCCGCCAGAACAGAGGACATGATGTAGACGCTCATCTTGAGCCGGTCCACGTTCAGGCCGGTGAGCATCGCCGCGCGTTCGTTGCCGCCGACCGCATACAACTGGCGGCCGTAGACCGTTCTCTTGAGCACGATCGCGGAGATGATCGCCAGCACCACGAAGATGATGAAGGGAACCGGCAGGTCGAGGAAGTCGCCGCCGCCGAGCGAGAAGAACGCGTCGCCGTCGGGCCGGAAACCGTCGATTGCCTTGCCGCGTGTGATGATGAGCGCGAGCGCACGCGCGATGCTCATGGTGGCGAGCGTCGGCACGAACGGCAACATGCGCAGCTTCGTCACGCAGAAGCCATTGAAGAAGCCGACGGCGGCGCAGATGAGAAGCGTGAGCGCACACGCCGGAACGACACCCATGCCCGACTGCATCATCGCGGCGGACGCCACCGCCGCAAGGCCCCACACGCTGCCGACCGAAAGGTCGATGCCGCCGGTGATCATCACCGCAGCCTGACCGAGCACCACGATGCCGATGAACGACAGATTGCGCGCGTCGTTGAGCAGATTGCCCTTGCTGGCGAAGTCCGGCGCAAAAATCGATAGCAGCACCATCATGATGGCCAGCGCACCCACGATGCCGGTCTCGCGCGAGTGCATTATTTGAGACGCGAAACCCTTGCGAGGCTTAGGCTGCTCATTGTTGACCGGGGTCACCTTGCTCATATGTCGCCTCCAGTACGCCTCGGCGCTCGTCATGGAATGGCGAGCCGCTTTTACCGTGAAAAATTCTAGTTTCGAGTCGAAAGCCCAACAAAGCGGGTTTTCCCTGCACAGGTAAGAAAGACGCTCTACTTTCTACAGGCGGCCGCATACATGCCGATGACTTCCCGGACCTTACCGAAGATCAGGCTCATCGGCGAACCGTCGATCAGACCGCGCCGGCGTGGCCAGTACTGGTTCGGGAGGTATCGGCTGATGAGGTTTTCGCTTATGTCGACGCGTTCCAGATTGGACACCAGCTTTCGCGTTGCGGCGCCGACCGCAGGATCGGCCCAGTAGTAGCGAATCCGGTCGCTGTAGCTGAACGTGCGCAAGAGGCGCTTTTCCTGTTCGCTGCCGTGGTAGTACTTCTCCCAATTCGTGGGTTTCTCCAGCATCACGCGCTCGACCACGGCTCGCAGATCGGAGCGCGCATCCGCTGCGACCAGTTCGTCTTCGATGTCCGCGAGCGCACAGAGCGCTTCCCGCAACGCGAAGGTCGCGCCCGGACCGACTTTCAGAATGGCGAAGCCATCGCGAACCAGCGCCGAAAGCGCTTCGGGCTTCTGATAGTCCGTGGAATGGGCTTCGAAGACCATGTCAGGCAGGTCTTCGAGGATATGCGACAGTTCGCGAGCGGACGACGCGTCGTAGTCCACGACCTTCGTATGGTCGAAGTCCACGCCCGGCTGAACGACCAGACCCACGACGCGCTGCCACGACGCGTCCAGGCCACATGCGTGCCATGCCGCACGATGTACCGCGACGGTATCGAGCGCCGCACGCGGACTCGTCGCCTCGACCGCAGAGAGCGCTTCGGATGCGCCCCCGGGCACGGGGACTTCCGTACCCACGATGTAGACCGGGCGTTCGCGCAGTCCCGCGCGTCCGGCTGCCTTCTCCGCGACCGCGCACAATCGGGCCGCACGCCGGGCAACGACTTCGTCCGAAAGACGCGGCGGGTCATCGGCGCAACGCATGCTCGTGTCGAGGTGAAGCTTTCGAAATCCTGCCGCGGCGTAGGCTTCGATCGGGGCGTCCGCGTGGTCCATCGCTTCATCGGCCGGACGATTGCTCCAGGCATTCGGGCCGAGATGGTCGCCGCCGAGAAGCAAGCTTGCCCGAGGAAAACCGACGCTGTCGGCGATGCCGTGCACGAATCGCACGAAGTCGGCCGGCTGCATACCGGTGTAGCCGCCATACTGGTTCACCTGATTCGAGGTCGACTCGAGCAGCAACGGCGTGCCGTCATCGAGCGCCTGCCTCATGCTCGCCTCGATCACCCACGGATGAGCCGAGCAGACCGAGTAGATTCCCCTCAGCCGGGACGCGAATCGTGCGTCGCCCGTGAGTCGCGTGACGATTTCAGTCATGGCTCGCCTCGGATCTCTCCTGGATGAACTTGTCCAGTTCCGCGAGGGTTGCGGTGCCTTCCATGGGTCCGCGATACGTCACGGCGCGCGCGCCCGCGGCGCTGGCGTACGTCAACGCGCGTTCGACAGCGAATCCCTGTGCGCGACAGGCGATATACGTACCGCCGAAGCAATCCCCGGCGCCCGTCGGATCGACTTCGGTCACCGGCAACGCCCGCACGTGCCGCTCGTCTTTTCCGTCGTAATAGCTGCAACCATCCTTGCCGCGTTTCACCACGACCTCGCGCACGCCTCTGCCCAGCAGTTCATCGATCGCCGCCTTCTCGGTGCTCGCGCTCGCGAGCAACATCACTTCGTGGCCGCTCGGCAGGAACACATCGGTGTAGTCGAGGATGAAGTCGAGCGCCTCGCGCATTTCCGGAATGCGCAACATCTCCTTGCGGATGTTCGGGTCGAAGCTGACCGTGCCACCGTTGGCCTTCACCGTTTCGATGACGCTCTTCATCGCCTCGATGATGCGGAACGAGAAGAGCGAGGAGCCCATCACATGGAAATGCCTGCAATCCTTCAGCAAGTGTTCGCGAATCTCGCTGACAGAGAGATGTCCCGACGCGCTGTTGACGATGTTGTAGATGAAGTCTCTGTCGCCGTCCTTGCGATAGGTGACGAACGCGCTGCCGGTCGTCGCGGCCTTGATGACGGATATGCCGGAGACATCGACGCCGTCCTCGCGCAGGCGTTCGACATTGAGCGCGCCGAAATCGTCATCGCCGACACATCCGATGATCGCGCACGGACTACCGCATTTCGCGACCTGATCGATAAAAATTGCCGGAGCGCCGCTCGCGAACGGTCCGATCAGCGTTCCCGCCCGCCGAAACGACTGCCCGATTTCCGTGGCGAGAATCTCGACGAGAATCTCGCCCATCGTGAGGATGCAGCCGGGACGGGCGTCCGGCTTCGCTTCAGATTTCGCCATGTCGGTTTTCATTAGGATAACGATGCACGAGGCGCCGGACAGCGCGCGCACTTCGGGTTTTCTACTTCGCGATACGTCCCGTCAGGAAGCGCGAAACTCCAGAATTCCAGTGTCGCGCCTTTGTAGCTGAAGACCTTTGCGCATGACCGTCTCCATCGTCGGCGGATCGATTCCATCGTCGATGAGAAGCGTGTCGATCTCTTGCGCGCTTGCAAACACTTCGCCGCTGCGTTCGTCGAGCGCCGGCTGAAACGCAACAACGATCGTGCGCCTGGCAGCCCGGCGCGCAGCCTGCGCCACACGCGCCAGGGCCAGATTCGCCGTCAGCAGGTTGCCGTCACGATCGACACCGGATGCTTGCAGGACGCACAGATCGATCGCGCGTCGCCCGACGGAAGCTTCGGCGTCAGGGCCGGTCATCACGGTCGATCCGTGTTCCAGTTGCCCGCCAGTCAAAAGCACCTCGCAGTGCAGAAACCGCTGAACCGTCTGGGCAACCGTAACGTCCTGCACCAGCAACGAAAGGTTTGCACGGTCGGCGAGGAATGGAATCATCTTATGAACGATCTCGCCCGCGCCCAACATGACCGCTTCGCTATCCGCCACCCGCTCTGCCGCGAATCGGGCAAGAAGCGTTTCGGAGGCCTTGCGTGCAGCGGCGTCGGACGCTGGCACGAGTATGTCGTCTCCGGCCTTCTGCGCGAGATAGCGGGCTTTGCCAAACGAGCGCAAAAGATAGCGCTGCTGCTCCAGGTAAGTCAGATCACTGCGGATGGTGACGCTCGAAACTTCGAAAGCCTGACTGAGCTCATCGACGGAAACCTCGCCTCGCTTGCGAACGAGTTCGACGATTTGAAGGCGTCGCTTCAATGAACTCTTGTTGGTGAGCATCGGGCCGCTTTCATCCGCTCTTTCGTCACGGAAGAGTCTAGTTTCGAAACGAAAGAAGTTCAAAGCGAATCTCGTCATGGTTTTCCCGTGAGAGATTGCTGGATGAGCGAGGGAACTGGAGCGCGTCGCGCTGTGAGAGGATGCACGCATCGTCGACTCTTGCAGAGCGTATCCGATGCTTTCAGAAATTTATCGCGGCTATATCGCCTGTCTGAACGCGCAAGACTGGTTAAATCTCGGCACGTTCGTTCATGACGCGCTGCACTACAACGGCCGCGCGCTGACGCTCGACGATTATCGAGAGATGCTGATAAAGGACTTTCGCGAGATACCCG
Source organism: Caballeronia jiangsuensis (assembly GCF_046030135.1). Taxonomy (NCBI): domain Bacteria; kingdom Pseudomonadati; phylum Pseudomonadota; class Betaproteobacteria; order Burkholderiales; family Burkholderiaceae; genus Caballeronia; species Caballeronia jiangsuensis. The sequence continues at coordinate 20,208 of NZ_JAQQDB010000002.1, read as the reverse complement.
ATCTCTTTTTCGACATTCAAATGCTGATCGAGGAACCGCCGCGCATCGCGTGCCGGTTGCGGTTCGAGTGCGCGCCCAAAGGGGTTTTCATGGGACTGCGCGTCGACGGAAAACGCGTCGTCTTCTGCGAGAACGTGTTCTATGAGTTCCGCGAAGGAAAAATCGACAACGTCTGGTCCGTCATCGACAAAGCCGCGATCAAGGCGCAGCTTTAGGCGGCTTCCGTGAAGAACGTATCGACGATATCGTCCCGCAAGCGCGCGACCTCGCGATGTCCCACCTTGCGCGGCCTCGGCAAACTGACGTCGATCACTTCGCCGATCCGCCCAGGCCGCGCCTGCATCACCACGATCCGGTCCGAAAGCAGCACGGCCTCTTCCACATCGTGTGTGACGAGCACCATCGTGATCCGCTCGCGCTCCCATATGCGCTGCAATTCGACTTGCAAACGACTGCGCGTAAGCGCATCGAGCGCGCCGAACGGCTCGTCGAGCAGCAGCAATCGCGGCCGATTGACGAGCCCGCGCGCGATCGCCACGCGCTGCGCCATCCCGCCCGACAACTGATGCGGATAGTGCCGCTCGTATCCCGTAAGCCCGACAAGCTCGATATGCTCCGCCACCGCCCGCGCCTTTGCCGCTTTCGAGAGCGGCGCATTGCGTAACGCGACGGCCACGTTCTGCTCGACATCGAGCCACGGAAACAGCCGATGATCCTGAAACACGATGCCGCGCGACAGATCGGTCGTCACGATACGCTTGCCGTCGAACTCGATCTCGCCTTCGTGATTGCCATCGAGTCCCGCCACGAGCCGCAACAACGTCGACTTGCCGCATCCGCTCGCCCCGACGATGCTGACGAACTCGCCACTCGTAATCGACAAGTCGATTCGATCCAGTACCGGAGGCGCCGCATCGTCGTTGAAGCGCTTGCTCACATGCCGCAGCGTCAGACCGCTGTCTTGCTCGATTACAGTCGTCATTCCTGGATTCTCCTCAAGCCGCGCGCGACGTATCGAACCAGCGCCGCTGCACGCCGCGCGCGAGGGCATTCAGCGCCCACCCCGTCAAACCGACCACGATCACGCCGAACACGACGAGATCCATGCGAAACTGCTCGCTGCCATCCACGAGCGTATTGCCTATTCCGCTGCCCGCGACGAGCAGATACTCCGCCCCGAGCGTCGCGAGCCACGAATAGATGAGCGCGAGATACACGCCCGTGAAGATCGACGGCAACGCCGCAGGCAACACCACATACGCCAGCGTCTGCAACTTGCCATAGCGAAAGGCGCGCGCCACATCGAGCAAGTCGGCGGACACGGCGCGAATGCCATCGTTCGTGTGCATCACGACGGGCACGAGCGCCGCGAGCGACAGGAACACGACCTTCGCGACATCGCCCAGACCGAACCAGACGGAAATCAGCGGAATCCACGCGAACAGCGACACTTGCTTGAACGTGTTGAAGCTCGGCGCGATGGCGCGATTCGCCAGCTTCGAGATGCCGAGCAACGCGCCGAGCGCGAGGCCGAGGCTCGTGCCGATCGCAAATCCCGTCAGTTCGCGCGCCAGCGATGCGGACAGCGCGCGCACGAGCGCGCCGCTTCGAACTTCCTCCACGGCGGTGGCCCAGACCTGCGCGGGCGATACCATCACGCCGTGCCCGACTTGCGCGCCGCGCGACACGAACCACCACACGCCGAGCGCGGCGATCGGCAGCACGAGGCCGCGCCACGATCCTTTGACCGATCCTGCTTCCCAATCCAGAGTCGACATCTGTTGATCCTCAAACGGAACGGCCGCGCTGAAGCTTGCGCTCGAAAACATTGAGCAGACGATCGGCCACATAACCGATTGCACCGACGATCAGCACCGCAGCCAGCACGAGATCGAGTTGAAAGAGTTGCCGTCCATACACGATCAGATACCCCAGCCCTTCCGACGACGCGACGAGTTCGACGACGACCAGCGTCAACCACGCCTTCGTGAACGCGAGCCGCACGCCGGTGCCGATGACGGGAATCGCCGAAGGCAAAGTCACACGCGTGATCACCTGCCAGCGCGAATAGCGATACACCGCCGCGACTTCCTGCAATGCGCGCGGCGTGCCGCGAAAGCCCTGCAACGTCGAAAGCGTCACGGGAACGAGCGCCGCATGTCCGATCAGCAGATACTTCAGCGGCTCACCGATGCCGACGACGATCATCAGAAACGGCAGCCAGCCAAGCACGGGCACTTGCACGATCGCGTTGAAGCTCGGCAGCACGTAGGCCTCCAGCGTGCGCGACAGGCCCAGCAAACCGCCCAGCAAGATACCGAGCGCCACGCTGCCGCCGAAGCCCACGGCAGCACGCGTCATGCTCGCGGAGACATGCATCCACAACTCACCGCTTTTCAGGAGCGCGCCGAGCGTTTCGAACACGAGCGCGGGCGGCGGCAGCACCTGCGCGGAAATCCAGCCGTATCGCGAACCGAGCATCCACAGCAAGGCCAGAGCGATGGGCACGATCCACGGCAACGCGGTCCAGCCGATCGTGCGCAACGTATCGCGAGACAGCGTCCCGCGCGCGCGATACGCGGGCAGAAATACACGCGTCAGGGCATTGGCCATCTATCGATTCTCCGCGAGATGTTCGCCGACGGCCTTGCCCGATGCATCGAAACGCGGCCAGTACGCTTCGAGCTTCAGCGACTTCAAAGCCTGATCGAGATACTTCGGCTCGAACCATCCGTTCACGCTGACGGGCTGGCGGATCAGGTTCAGGCGCAAAGCGTCATCGGCGACGGCCTGATAGCGCGCGACGAGAAACGGATCGATGAGCGGCGAATTGCGATCCTTCAACGGCTGATTCGCATACTCCGAGGCCCACGATTCGGTCGGAACGCCGCTCTTCGACCACAGCGTGAAGAGCGCGTTGCGGTTCGCTTCATCGGACGACCAGTACGCCGCCTGAACGACCGCGGTCACGACCTTCTGCACGGTATCGGGATGCGCGCTTTCGAAGTCGTCGAGCACGAGCAGATGCGCCTGTCGCGTGAGTTGCAAGCCGTCGTCGCGCGATGCATAGACGATCTTCGCGAGCCCCTGACGTTGCAGCTTGAAGAGCGAGTAGTCGAGGAACACAGCATCGACGCCCTTAGATGCAAGTGCGGCCTGTGCGGCGGCGGTATCGAGATTGATCACGCGCAGATCGCGTTCGGTGAGGCCGTTCTGCTTGAGCACGTTATCGGCGACGAGTTGCAGATTCGTCCCGCGAAAGATGCCCACGCGCTTGCCCTTGAGGTCCTTCACGCTCTTGATATCGGAGTCGGGCGGCACGGCGACATAGACGCCCGCGCGCACGTTCGACGCCACCAGCAAATGCGTCTTCAGACCGTTCGCGCGGCCGATCACGGCGGGCAGATCGCCCTGATACGCGAAATCGATCTGCTTGTTGGCGAGCGCTTCGTTCACGGCCGGTCCCGCGCCTTTGAAGAAGATCCATTCGACCTTGACCTGCGCGGGCCGCAATGCATCCTCGACACGATGCTGCAACTGCGCGGTCGCGGCCGGCGAGCCGCCGAAGGTCGGCGGATCGCCGCTGCCCTGCTGCGCGACGCCGATGCGCACCACGGCCGGATCGGCGGCATGCGCTGGGCCGATGAGCGCGGCGAACAACGTCGCGGCGCCGACGAGGAACTTGAATCGTAGTGTCATCGTGCAATCGAGAAAGAGTGAAGAGCAAAAGCGGAGCGTGTCAGGCGCTGCGCGTTTCCTGCCTGACGATGCGGCTCCTGCGCCCGTCGATGCCCGTGGGCACGTCGCCATGCACCGTCGCGCGGCGCACGACGCGATGCGCGTCGCCGTAATCGGCCACGGCATAGTGCTGGGTCGCGCGGTTGTCCCAGATCGCGACGTCGCCTTGCGTCCAGCGCCAGCGCACCGTGTTCTCCAGCCGCGTGACGTGGTCGTGGAAGAGTTCGATCAGGCGATCCGAATCGCGCTGCGACAAGCCGATGAAGCGCTGCACGAAGTGCCCGAGCACGAGCGTGCGCTCGCCCGTTTCCGGATGCACGCGCACGACGGGATGCTCCGTTTCGTAGAGCGTCGAGGTGAACTGCTTGCGATACTCGCGCTCGGTTTCGGTGTCGGGCGCGTGACGTGTCGCCGCATAGTCGTAGGTGTTCGAATGCAGCGCCCACAGCTTGTCGGCGAGATCGCGCAGGGCTTCGGGGAGATTTGCGTATGCGGCGGCGGTGTTGGCCCACACCGTGTCGCCGCCTGCGGGCGGAATCACCACGCCGCGCAGAATCGAGATCTTCGGATAGGCATCGACGAACGTGACGTCCGTATGCCAGGAGTTCGCGCGCGTGCCGTGCTTCGAATCGAGTTCGAGCAGGCGGCTTCCGCTCGACAGCGACGGCACGGTCGGATGCGCGACGGTCTCGCCGAAGCGCGCGGCGAAGGCTTCCTGCGCGGCGTCGTCGAGATGCGACTGGCCGCGGAAAAACAGCACTTTATGTTCGAGCAGCGCCTGGTTGATCGCGGCGATCGCGGCGGCGTCGAGATCGGCGGAAAGCGTCACGCCGCGCACTTCCGCACCGATGCGACCGCCTATCGGGCGCACCTGGAACGGTTCGTTCGACGTGACGGGGGCAAGCGTGGAATCGGCGGCGAGCGTGGGGATATCGGACATCGAAAATCTCCGTTGGTATGCGTTTGTCGGATGCAGGCCGCAGTGAATGCGACGGAATCATTGAAGCATCGACAGGACGCCCGACCAACGAAGCGTTTCGACTAAGCTTTAAAGCGCTCAGCGAGATATGTATTGCTGCAGGCCCGCGATGCTTTGCTGCAGTTCCGCTTCCAGGCGCGCCATCAGTTCGGCTGCGGGCAATTCGCGCACGAGCGCGGCCGCCTGTCCTGCCCATTGCGCGCCGTAACCGAATTCGCCTTTCGCTTTGGCGGCGGCATGCAGCGACTTGCCCGCATCGTAGGTGATGGGATAGGCGGGAATCGCGGGCGCCTCTCCGCCACGCCCCAGTTCGGTGAACTTGTTGACGAGGCCGCGCGCGCTGCGGCCCGAGATTGCCGCGGTGAATGTGGTGTGGTTCGCCGCGTCGCCGAGAATGGCGCGACGATACCCTTCATCGATCGACGTCTCCGTGCACGGCACGAACGCCGTGCCGAGTTGCGCGGCCTGCGCGCCGAGCGCCAGCGCCGCCGCGATGCCCGCGCCATCCATGATGCCGCCCGCCGCGATCACCGGCACATCGAATTTGCTTGCAAGCAGGCGCGTGAGCGCGAAGGTGCCGAGGTTGTCATCGTCGGCTTGAGGGTCGAAGATGCCGCGATGCCCGCCCGCTTCGATGCCCTGCGCAACGATCGCATCCATGCCCGCCGCCACGAGTTGCTCCGCCTCACGCACGTTAGTTGCAGATGCAATCAGTTTGATGCCGGCCCCACGCAACGCATCGATATATTCCTTCGACGGCAGGCCGAAGTGAAAGCTCACGATAGCCGGCTTCTCGTCGACGAACACGTCGAGCATGGCCTTATCGACGACGAAGCTCGTGTAGATCTCGCTCAGCTTCGCGGGCGGCGTCGCGCCGTATTGCGCGAATACGGGCGCGAGCCATTCGGTCCACGCCTTCTCGACGGCAGCGTCGGCGCTGGCGGGCGCATGACAGAACACGTTGATGTTGAACGGCTTGCTGGTGAGCTCGCGCGTCTCGCGGATGACCTTGCGCGCGCCCTGCGCGTTCATCGCGCCGACGCCGAGCGAGCCGAGGCCGCCCGCATTCGATACGGCCGCCGCGAGCGCGGGCGTGCTCACGCCTGCCATCGGCGCCTGAATGATCGGCGTCTCGATGCCGAGTAACGAGGTCAATGCGTTCTTGCTCATGGATATGCATCCTTTAAACATTGCGTGATTCAACGCTTCGCGAGCCTCTCGACGACGAAGTCGACGAAAGCCCGCACGCGCGACGACAAATGCCTGCCATGCGGATACAGCAGGATGAACGGTCTGCTGCAGCCGCCGAACTCGCGCAGCACTTCGGTGAGCGTGCCCGCGCGCAATTCGTTTTCGACGGTGAAGCGGTAGGTCTGAAATAGGCCCGCGCCGTGGCACGCGAGCGGAATGCCCGCGAGCGCGTCGCCGGACGTGCCGTAGCCGCCTTGCGTCGTGATCTCCACCGGTTCGCCGTTCTGCATGAATAGCCACGGCACGGGGCGTCCGGTGCTCGGCATCTCGAACTGAATGCACTCGTGTTCGAGCAGGTCCTCGATGCTTTTCGGCGTGCCAGTGCGCTTCAGATAAGCCGGTGTGCCCACGACGACCAGCTCCGCATCCTCCAGCTTGCGCGCGATCAGTCCGGAATCGCGCGGCGCGCGGCCGCGTATCGCCAGATCGAAACCTTCATCGGCGAAGTCGATGTTGCGGTTGCTCAGATGCGCTTCGACGGTCACATCGGGATAACGCGTTCGGAACTCCGCGAGAATCGGCAGCATGCGATAGTGGCCGTAAGGCGTCGGCATGCTGATGCGCAGCACGCCCTTCGGCGTCGTCTGCTGGCCGGTGGCTTCGCGTTCCGCTTCCGCAAGACGATTGAGCGCGTCGCGGCATTGCTCGAAGTAGCGGCGGCCCGCATCGGTCAGTCGAATCTGGCGCGTCGTGCGCACGAAAAGCCGCACGTCCAGGCGTTTTTCGAGCCGCGCGACGGAGCGGCTCACCGCCGCGGGCGTGACGCTCGCCGCGGTTGCCGCCAGCGTGAAGCTGCCCAGCTCCGCCGCGAGGCAGAAGAGTTCGATGCTGCCGAGAAGGAGATCGTCGAATTGCCGCTGCATGTCGAATGGCTTCGCGTCGTTTTCGGTGCATCTTCCGCGCTTGCGGACGCACGGTCAACCGACGCCAGTTCATTTGAGTTGTGACGCACGGGAACAGATCGATCGCGATGGCCCCAAAAACAATCGCCCGCTTCTTCCACACGGGAAAAAGCGGGCGACATTCATGCGCTTGTGTATGCCTTACTTCGCGGTCGGCATCGCGAATTCCGCGCCCTTCTCCGTGCTCTCGGGCCAGCGCTGCATGATCGACTTCTGCTTCGTGTAAAAGCGCACGCCTTCCTCGCCGTACGCATGCATGTCGCCGAAGAGACTGCGCTTCCAGCCGCCGAAGCCGTGCCATGCCATCGGCACCGGGATCGGCACGTTGATGCCGACCATGCCCACTTCGATGCGTCGGCCGAATTCGCGGGCGATGTGACCATCGCTCGTATAGCAGGCGACGCCGTTGCCAAACTCGTGTTCATTGACGAGCTCGACCGCTTCGCCGAAGTCCTTCACGCGCACGCACGCGAGCACCGGGCCGAAGATCTCTTCCTTGTAGATACGCATTTCCGGCGTGACGTGATCGAACAGCGTGCCGCCCGTGAAGAAGCCGTCTTCATGGCCCGGCACCTTGTAGCCGCGTCCATCGACGACGAGCTTCGCGCCTTCGTCGACACCCAGCGCGATGTAGCCTTCGATGCGCTCCAGAGCCTGGCGCGTGACGATCGGACCCATCTCCGCGTCGGACTCCATGCCGTTCCTGATCTTGAGCTGCTGCGCGCGCTCGGCGAGCATCGGCACGATCTTGTCGGCGACATCGCCCACGAGCACCGCAACCGAGATCGCCATGCAGCGCTCGCCCGCCGAACCGTAGCCCGCGCCGATCAAGGCATCGACGGCCTGCTCGATATCCGCGTCGGGCATCACGACCATGTGATTCTTCGCGCCGCCGAGCGCCTGCACGCGCTTGCCGTGCTTCGCGCCCGTCTCGTAGATGTAATTCGCGATCGGCGTCGAGCCGACGAAGCTGATCGCCTTCACTTGCGGATGCGTGAGCAGCGCATCGACGACGACCTTGTCGCCCTGCACGACGTTGAAGATGCCATCGGGCAGACCGGCCTGCTTCAGCAGATCGGCCATGAACAACGACGCCGACGGATCGCGCTCGCTCGGCTTCAGGATGAACGCGTTGCCCGCCGCGATCGCGACCGGGAACATCCAGCACGGCACCATGCACGGGAAGTTGAACGGCGTGATGCCCGCGACGATGCCGAGCGGCTGGCGCGTCGTCCAGTTGTCCATGCCGGTCGAAACCTGTTCGGTGTAATCGCCCTTCAGCAGTTGCGGAATGCCGCACGCGAATTCGATCACGTCGATGCCGCGCGACACCTCGCCCTGCGCATCCGAAAACACCTTGCCGTGCTCGGCGGTGATGATCGCGGCGAGTTCGTCGCGATGCTTGTTCATGAGTTCGAGGAACTTGAGCATGACGCGCGCGCGGCGGATCGGCGGCATGTCGCGCCAGGCCGGAAACGCGGCTTTCGCGCTCGCGACGGCTGCATCGACATCGGCGGCTTCGCCCAGCACGAGCTTGCGCGGACGCTCGCCCGTCGCCGGATTGAACACCGGCTGCGTGCGCGTGGCCGAACCGTGCGTGCGCTCACCGTGAATGTAATGAACCACGTCGGCCGTATCGTTGAACGCTTGCATCTCGACTCCTCTCACTGATTGTTTGGCGATGGACACAGTGTAGGAACGGTCGCGCTCCGTGCAAAGGCGCTATGATTGAACTCATTGTTTATATTGGCAAACAATCGGCTGATGGACGAGCAAAAGATCGAAGGTCTCTGGACCCATTTGCACTGGCTGACCGTGCTCGCCGAGCAAGGCAGCTACACGGCGGCGGCGGCGCGCCTGAACGTATCGAAAGCGGCGATGAGCCAGCGCATCGCGGAGCTGGAGCGCGCGGCGGGCGTGCCGCTCGTCACGCGCACCACGCGCAGCGTGCGCTTCACGGAGGCGGGCCGCAGACTCGTCGACGATACGCGCGGGCAGTACGAGCGCATCGCGTCGAGTTTCCTGAGCGTGAAGGAAATGGCGGGCGTGGCGCGCGGCCTGATCCGCGTGACCGCGCCGATGGCTTTTTCGCGGCAGCAACTCGTGCCGCGCATGTCGGGATTTCTGCATGCGCATCCTGATGTGCGGGTGCAACTGGAGGCGTCGGACAAACTGAGTTCGATCGCGACGGAAGGCTTCGATCTCGCGGTTCGGCACAGCGCGCAAGTGCCGGATACGCATGTCGCGTGGAAGCTGTGCGATACCTATTCGGTGATCGTCGCGACGCGCGCGTATCTGAAGCGGCGCGGCACGCCCGCGACGCCCAACGATCTCGCCACGCACGATTGCCTCGTCTATCCGCGCCCGCAGGCGTCGAGCATCTGGTCGTTTCAGCGAAAGGGCGGGCGCAAGAGTTCGACCGGGCCTTATACGCTCGCGGTGAACGGGCCATTCGCGGCGAACAACAGCGAGGTTTTGCGCGATGCCGCGCTCGACGATCTCGGCATCGCGCTGCTGCCTGATTTCACCGCGCAGGCCGCCGTGCAGGCGGGCAAGCTCGTCGTGCTGTTGCCGGAGTGGCGTCCGGTCGGCGCATTCGCCGATCAGCTATTCGTGGTGCGGCCTTATGCGCCGCATGTGCCGCGCGCGGTCGCGCTTTTCATCGGATATTTGCGCGAGACCTTTGCGGGCGGGTTTCCGCTTTAGATCGAACTTCCGTAAACGGCAAAACGCGCCCGCTTGCATGCGGGCGCGTTCCGTTATACCCCTTGCTGCTTAGTGATGCGCGAATGTCGGGAACACGTCGGCTTGAATCGGATTCACGCGAGCGCCCGATTGCGCCGAACCTTCCGTCGCGCCGCCGAACGCGGTTTGTGCCGCGCCGTTTTGCGCTGCGACGCGTGCTTCGGCGGCCTGAACGTCAGCCGGATACTTCGAGTCGCTGATCACGCCGGGGTTATAGCCGGCCTTTTCCAGTTGCACGATTTGCTCGCGAACTTCCGCGCGCGTCAAAGGTTGATTCGATTGCGCGAACGACGCGACCGGAGCGGCAAAAGCGAGAGCGACCGCTGCGATACCGATGAGCTTGTTCATGATGCTTTCCTCCGTACAGAAGTTTTTGAATTGCCGCTTACGTTGCTTTGTTTTGCTCGTTCGCGACCGTTGAAGAGAGTTTAGGTATCGCACGATCTAGGGTAAATACCTAAACGGCGAAATCACTTTTGGCGAAAAGCTGACTAATCCGGGCGCGAGACAAGCACGCGTGCGCACGTCGCGCCGACGACAGGCCAATTTCTGGCAGCAAGATTGCAGGCAGGCGTCGCGATCGGTTCCTTGAAGCGACCAGCTTGGGCTACGCTGCCTGTCTTTGGATGCCGCCGATGCGGCGACCAATGCCTCGCGAATCCGCCTATAACCGAGGACAGAGCGGCCACCTTAATCAACTCAAAGTACGAACGATCGTTTAAGATCTTTCGCTCTTTCAGCATCGCCATTCGTGCGTTACGCTAAATCCGCATTGACATATTCCTCGTTCCTAGAACTCTCGTTACCACGAGATTTCATCGCATAGCATGAGGCTCATGGCCGACGACATCTTTATACGCATCGACGGTATACAGGGTGAATCGCAGGACCCGATTCACCCTGGTGAAATTCAAGTCAGTTCATGGAATTGGAGCATTCACCAAGACGCTGCATATCTATCAGGTTCAGGCGGCGGCGCACCCAAAGCCAAAGTTGGAGACCTCACGTTCATACATGCCATCGACCGCGCCACTCCGAACCTCGCATCCCATTGCTTTCACGGCAGGCGTATTCGTCAGGCAAGGCTGACGCTACGCAAAGCAGGCGGCGTACCGTTCGAGTATTTTCGAATGGTAATGAGCGACGTGGTTATTACTCACGTCGGTCCGGCAAGTGGAGGCAATATGGCGATTGAAACGGTCAGCCTTTCCTTTTCGTCGATCAAACAGGAGTATTTCCCGCAAAGCACGACCGGGGGCGCTATGGGCGCGGTGACCGGCATGATTGATCTGCGGCAATTCCGTCAGTGCGAAAGTTAATGAACTACAAGAGCCTCATTGACGACGGCGAACTGCCTTTTAATCGCTACAGTTATGGCAACCTGCACGACCTCACGAAGGAAGAACTCCATCTATGCATTCTCGTTGAGGTCATCTGCACGCACTTTGATGCTGCCAATGTTATCGGAGTGTTCGGGATGGTTCTCGGCGCGCCGATGCTCAGCACACGCACTAAACCCGGAGGCGCGATCGCTGGCACGTCGCTCGCTTCCGAGATTTGTCGTGAGTTACTGGACGTCAGAGTTCATCGACGGCTTCCTACCCTCGTGGGATTCTTCTCGATTCGCGTCAGGTACGTAACGCACATCGGCGCATTCGTCGGCAGGTGGGTGCCGTGGATCGCAGTACCAATCATGGCTTATGACCTTGTCGCTATCGAGATGAAGGTCATATTGCGCTATAACGCGCTTGTCCGGCAGGAGGATCGAATCAATGACGCAACCGTCGGCACTCTCGGCTGACCTCGAGGCGCTTGTCCTTAAGCACGGTCACAAGTCGAAACATCAGCCGCTCATGCTCAGCGACCGGATAGACCAAGACCTCGAAATGGCGCCGGAGGCAGCGGCGGATTTGGTTACGGATTTCTTTGAACGCTTCGCGATTGATCCCGGCGATTTCGACTTCAATCGATACTTTCCGTGGCAGGGAATCAGGATTCCGTTTCTCACAAAATGGCTGCTCAAGGTTTGGGGCGTCGTCGATTATGGACAATCGGAGCCGCTAACACTCGGCATGTTTCAGCGCGCCATAGAGTTGGGCAAGTGGGACACCGTCGAATTGCGGTCGTTGTGTGTCGCAGCATCGTGAGCCGCAGGAATCGCCTATAACCAAGAACAGAGCGGCCGCTTTAACCGACTCATAGCACGAACGATCGTTTATTCAGGGGAATGACCTTGAACCAGATCCTTGTGATCGGCGCAGGCTTCGCCGGTCTGTGGAGCGCGCTGTCGGCGGCGCGCAAGCTCGACGAGCTCGGTCGCACCGATGAAGCCGAAGTCGCCATCGTCAATCCGGTGCCCTTTCACAGCGTCCGGGTGCGCAATTACGAGCAGCCGCTCGACCCGACACTCGTGCAGCTCGACACCGTGCTCGGGCCCGCGGGCGTGCGGCTGATCCAGGCGAAGGCGACCGATATCGACAGCGCGAGCCGTCGCGTGACGATCGAGCGCGACGGCGCGTCCGAATCGCTCGATTACGACCGGCTGATTCTCGCGGCGGGCAGCGTGCTCGTGCGCCCGCCGATACCAGGCCTCGACCACTTCTCGTTCGATGTCGATACCTACGCGGGCGCGTGCAAGCTGCAGGCGCATCTGCTGACGCTGCCCGCACTGCCCGATACGCCGGGCCGCTATACGGCGGTCGTCGTCGGCGCGGGGTTGACGGGCATCGAGCTCGCGGCGGAACTGCCCGCGCGGCTGCGCGAGATCGTCGCGGAAGGCGATCGCGGCAAGGTGCGCGTCGTGCTCGCGGATCGTTCGGCGAAGATCGGGCAATCGATGGGCGGCGCGCAGCATGTCATTGAAGGCGCGTTGCAGACGCTCGAAGTCGAGACGCGGGCCGGCGTATCGCTGGAATCGCTCGACGGCCAGGGCGTGACGCTCCACGACGGCGCCACGAGCGAGCGCATCGAAGCCGCGACGGTCGTCTGGTGCGGCGGCATGCATGCGAATGCGCTCGCGGCGCAACTGCCGGTCACGCTCGATCCGCTCGGCCGCGTGCCGGTCGATGCGTTCCTGCGCGTGGAAGGCGTGCCGGGCGTGTTCGCGGCGGGCGATTGCGCGCGCGTGCTGATCGACGGCACGCGGCCATCGGTGATGTCGTGCCAGCATGGCCGGCCGATGGGACGTTACGCGGGCAACAACGCCGTCTGCGATCTCTTCGGAATGGAGATGCTGCCGCTATCGATCGACTGGTACACGACCATCTGCGATCTCGGGCCGTGGGGCGCGGTGTACACGGAAGGATGGGACAGGAAGCTCGTCGCCGAAGGCGAGACGGCGAAGGCGACCAAGCGCACGATCAACGGCGAGCGCATCTATCCGCCGAAAAGCGGCACGCGCGAGGATCTCTTTCGGGCGGCGGCGCCTGTCGTGCAAACGCCGCCGCCAACCGAACGCGGATAAGCGCCGAAGAATCAGGCCTTCTTGACGGACGCGTTGTAGATTTCGTCGATCGACTGTTCGAGCGTCTTGTCGAACTCGCTGTCGCTCATCGACTTCTTCAGCTCGTTGATGAGCGCGCGCGAGAAGCTCGCGATCATGCCGTGGTTCTGCTCCAGCTTCTTGCACGCGTCGCTGCGCGTATAGCCGCCCGACAGCGCGACGACACGCACGACACGCGGATGCTCGATCAGCGGACGATAGAAATCCGCCTCGTCGGGGATGGTCAGCTTGATCATCACCTTGCTCGATTCCGGCAGCGCGTCGAGGCCCTTGAGCAATTCGTCGCGCAGAATTTTTTCCGCGCCCTTCTTGTCCGGGCTCTTGATCGAGACTTCAGGTTCGAGAATCGGCACGAGGCCATGCTTGATGATCTGCGCGCCCACTTCGAACTGCTGCTTCGCCACCGCCGCGATGCCCTTTTCATCGGCCTGATGAATCACCGAGCGCATCTTCGTGCCGAACACGCCGAGCTTCACGGCGCGCGCGAGCAGATCGTCGAGGCCGGAGATCGGCTTCATCACCTGCACGCCATCGGCTTCCGTTTCGAGGCCCTTGTCGACCTTCAGGAACGGCACGATGCCACGGTCTTCCCACAGGAACGTGGGGACCGGTTTGCCTTCCGCTTCGCCGTCCATAGTGCGCTCGAATAGAATTGCACCGATCACCTTGTCTCCCGTGAACGAAGGCGCGGTCATGATGCGCACGCGCATTTCATGCATCAGCTTGAACATTTCGGCGTCGCCGTTGTAGGCGTCATCCGGAATTCCGTATTGCCTTAGCGCGCCGGGCGTCGAACCACCGCTCTGATCCAGAGCAGCAATGAAACCATCCTTCTCAGCCATTTGCGCGAGCATCTTTTCGTTAGCCACGAACATTTCCTCCTCGAAGTTCAAACTCCGGACCTGCGCGCATGCATAGTCCGGGCTTATGGTTCAGCTTCCTCAAGTGTAATGGTTTTGGCGGGCGCTCAAGTCGTGCAAATCCGCCATTCGTGCGCAAAGGGGGCGCGAATGGGTTCGGGCCGTGCGTTGACGCACGGCCTGCGATAGAAAAGATCAGGAAGCGGCGGAATTGAGATCGCCCGCGTTGCCGGATCGCCAGATAAAGTTCAGGGCGCGGCGAAGAACCGATGGCGCGCGTGCGAAGTCTTCGGGCTGCGGCATTTGCGCATGATCGTTCGATGATTCCGCTATCGCTTCGCCGACCGGCGAAGGTTCGGCTTCGATCACGTCGGGCTCGGGAAGCGGAACGTGCTTTTCACGCGCATCGGCGCAACGCTGATTGAGCACGCGGCGCATCTCGGGGTCGTCGATGAGCGCTTGCGCGGTCGCCATGCCGCGCTCGAACTGCAACGCATAAGCGATGTCGGTGAAGTCCTCATGGCGGCCGCTATCGGCCAGTTCGAACGCCAGCTCGAGCGTGCGCCGGCGTTTCCATGCATCGAGATCGTCTTGGCCCATGCTCACGGATGTCCTCTTCTTCGCGATGAGGTGCCGAAGATGTTAGCCCGCGCCAAACGTTTTTCCGTTGTCGCGTCACAACAAGCAGATCAAAAGCGCGCATGAAATCGTACAAAAAGCGCTTGCCTAAAGCACTGGATTCGCGATAGTCCTCGCTTGACAAGCCCCACGCAAGGTATTTAATTCACTCAGCCGCCGCTTTGAAGAATGGTGGACGGCCGCCGACATCTCCTGTCTGCGCTGTGAAGCAGTCCCGACGTATTGGATGTTCGCTCCAGGTGGAGCGCGATGTGCCTTTATCGGAGCCGCGTCATGTACCCGCTTTCAGGAAGTCCGGCACGTGTTGCCGCTCTCGCGCTCTCGTGCGCGCTCGCCGCATCCGTCGCCGCGTGCGGCGGGTCGGATTCGAACAATACGTCCGTCCCCGACGCCATCACCCAGATCATGAAGAAGCCCATGTATCAGGGCTCGACGTGGGCGCTGCGCGTCGTCGACCTGAACTCGGGCGATCTCATCTACGACATGAATTCGAACGCACAGGTGTATGTCGCATCGGTGCGCAAGGTGTTTTCGCTCGGCGCGGCGCTCGATCAGTACGGCGCGGATCATCAGTTCCAGACGCCGGTATATCGACTCGGCACCGTGGATGCGACCGGCACGCTCAACGGCAATCTCGTGCTCGTCGCGAGCGGCGATCTCGCGATGGGCGGCCGCACGAATCCCGACGGCACGCTTGCCTGGACGAACTTCGACCACAACGAGGCGAACAGTCTGGGCAACGCGCAGATCACCGCGCCCGATCCGCTCGCGGGCTACAACTCGCTCGCGGCGCAGGTGGCGGCGGCGGGCATCAAGAAGATCAACGGCGAGGTCGTGATCGACGATCGCCTTTTCGATCCCTTCGATTTCCGCGACGAATTCGACCTGCGGCCGATCTTTGTGAACGACGATGTGGTCGACACGATCATCGGTCAGGGCAGCGCGGGTTCGGCGTCGCCGGTGGATTACCGGCCGAAGTCATCGGCGTTCACCGTTCAGTCCACGCTGACGACGGGCGCGGCGGGCACGCCCGCGACGATCACCGTCACGCCAACCGACCCGACCTGCTTCGGCACGCTGCCCTGCGGCGGCGTGCTGAGCGGCTCGATTCCGGCGGATTACGTGCCGCCGATCGTCCCCAGCTTCCCGGTGATCCGCACGTTTCGCGTCACGCAGCCGTCGAACTATGCGCGCACGGTGCTCATCGAGGCGCTCGCGCGCGCGGGCGTCACGGTGACGGCAACGGCCGTCGAGAACAACCCGGTGCAACTGCTGCCCGCGAAGAACTCGTACTCCGCCGATACGCGCGTCGCGCAACTCACGTCGCAACCGTACGGCGAATATTCGAAGTGGATTTTGAAGGTCAGCTACAACATCGGCGCGGACACGAGCCTGATGCTGTTCGGCGTCGCGAACAACGGCTCGACCACGCTGAACGCGGCGCTCGCCGCGGAGAGCGCGAAGCTGTCGGCCGCGCCGTTCAGTGTGCCGATGACCCAGACGCATTTCATCGACGGCAGCGGCGGTGGCGAAACCACGGCGACGCCGCTCGCGGTCATCGCGATGCTGCGCGCGATGAACGGCCGTCCGGCCTTCCCGGCGTATGTGGATTCGATGCCGTTTCTCGGCGTCGACGGCTCGCTCGCGAGTACGACCGACTTCGAAAACGATCCGACGCTCGCGGGCGCGAAAGGCAAGGTCTACGCGAAAACGGGCACTTACGCGACCGGCACCGAACTGCCGAACGGTCAGGTGCAAACGACGCTCAAGGGGCAGGCGCTTGCGGGCTATATCGACGCGAAGAGCGGACGGCGCCTCGCGTTTGCGCTGATGGTGAACAACGTGCCGATCGCCAACGTGCCCGACATCCTCAACGTGTTCAACGACCAGGGCACGATCGCGGCGAATATCTGGAAGCTGCAATAAGCCGCGTTCGCTTCACCACGCGCCGGCGAACGCCAGCACCGCGCGATTGAACGCGCCGGGGCTGGCGGCGTTCATCCCGTGCGATGCGCCCGCGATCGTCTGACGCTCGGCGAACTCGATCCACTCCTCCAGCTTCTCGACGTTGTTGCGGAACATGCGCGGACTCTTCTGCCCGTCGATGAGCAGCGTGCGGCACTTGATGTCGCGCGCCGCCTCGCGCGTGTAGGCGGGCAAGGGATCGCGGAATTGCCTGGGCAGCGTGAGCGCGTTGTCGAGCGCCATGCGACGGAAGCTCTCCGTGCTCTTCTTCCAGAAGCCCGGCATGCTGACCGAATCCACGAACAGTTCCAGCCCACGATCGAACTCGCCCTGTTCGATCAGTTCGGCCACGCGTGCGCGCAATGCGTTGGTCGCGGGCGGCAGCGTGGCGGGCACGGGCTGCGGCGTCGTTTGCAGCGGGCCGCCCGGATCGGCGAGCGTGAGCGTCTTCACGAGCCGCGGATACTCGCGCGCCAGATGAAACGCGATACAGCCGCCGCGCGAATGCCCGACGAGATGCACCGGCGCGAGATCGAGCGATACGATGAACTCGGCCGTTTCCGCGACGTGCGTTTCCCAGCCGAATTCGCCTTGCACGAAGGCATCGACGGCGGGCCAGTAATGCGAAAGGCTCGGCGCGATGCAACGAAACTGCTTCGCAAGCGGCAGAATCTGCGCGTTCCAGTAGCGGTAGTCGCACAGCGACCCATGCACGAACACGAGCGGCTCGCCCTCGCCGCACTCGATATACGGCACCGAAACCCCCGACGCCGTCGTGGCGAACGACGGTTCGGGCAAGCCTTGCACGGCGGTGAGGACGGAAAGATCGGTTCGCGCGTTCATGAATAAGCTCCTTGGATGCGACTATGCGCCGCGCCGAAGCAAAAGAAAAACGCATAATTTTGATAGAATCGTTCAGATTTTCTGATACCAAACGGTCGTTCACCCATGAAAGCGCTGGATCTGGATGTCCTCTCGATGATCGTCGCCGTTGCGGATACGGGCAACATCAGCCGCGCGGCGGAGCTGGTGCATCGCTCGCAATCGGCGGTGAGCATGCAGATCAAGACGCTGGAAACCGCGCTCGGCAAGCCGCTTTTCGTGCGCAAGCCGCGCAGCGTGGTGCCGACGCAGGACGGCGAGGTGCTGCTCACCTACGCGCGCCGCATGATCGCGCTGCGCGACGAGGCGTGGGCGGCGGTCGTGCGGCCGGATGTGACGGGGCGCGTGGTGATCGGCGTGCCGGACGATTACGCGTCGTCGCTGTTTCCGCCGATCCTCAAGAAATTTTCGGCGACATATCCGAAGGTCGAGATTCAGGTGGTCGGCCTGCCGAGCCTCGCGCTCGCGCCGATGGTGAAGGACGGCTCGGTCGATCTCGTCTGCGCGACGCGCGTGAAGGGCTTATCCGGCGAATTTCTGCGCCATGAGCCGATGGTCTGGGCCGCCGCGCCCGGCGAAACCGAAATCTGGAAGGAGCGGCCCTTGCCGATCGCGGTGTTTCTGCCGGGCAGCGTCGCTCGCGAGAACGCGATCCGGAGTCTCGAACGCGCGCGTATCGGCTATCGCACGTCGTATGAAAGCCCGAGCCTGCTCGGTCTCTTGACGATGGCCGAAGCGGGCCTCGCCGTGACGCCGCTCGCAAAATGCGCGGTGCCGTCGCACTTCACGCTGCTCGGGCCGGCGCAAGGTCTGCCGGATATCGGCACGCTCGAAGTGGTGCTCGCGCGCAGCGCGGCGTCGAAACGGCCGCCTTGCGACTTTCTCGCCGAGCGCATCATGGCCGAATTGCGGCGCTGATTTCCGCCTCGATCGCGCGGATGCGGCGCGAGGTCCACGCGCGCAGCATGCCGTTCGATGCGACCATCGGCAACGATGCAGCCATGATCCGATACACGTCGTTGCGCCGGACCTTCGAGATTTTGTCGGGATCGAGCCATGCATCGTTGCGCGCGAGCAGCACGAGCGTGTCGAGGCCGATCATGATCGGCCAGAGACAGGCGAGCCGCAGACGGATGGCGCCCGATGGAATCGCGAGCGTGTAATCGACCGCATCGCGAAACAGCGCGAGCGACGTGCGCAGCAATTCGAAGAGCACGGGCCGCGCGCGCGCCGACGATTCCGGCCGCAACAGATCCTGCGGCGTGAGACCGTGACGCGCGAGCATCGATTCGGGCAGATAGCAGCGGCCGATGCGCAGATCGCGCGCGCAATCGCGCAGCACGTTGGTCATCTGCAGCGCCTTGCCGAAGCGCACGCCGAGCGCGAGCATCGTATCGGGCGCAGCCTTGAGCGTGCCGGGCATATGCGCGTACGTCATCTTCGTCCAGAACTCGCCGACGCAGCCCGCGACGAGATACGTGTAGCGGTCCAGCTCTTCGAATTCCTTCAGTGCGACGATCTCGCCCGATGTCTCGTCGGGGAACGTGCGCAGATCGAACTCCATGCCGGTGCTGAGCGTCGTGACGATATCGCGAACCGCGGCCTGATCCTGCGCACCCAGTTGCGGCAGGATCGCGAGAGCGTCGCGCAGGCTTTCGAGCAACGCGCGCTCGTCGGGCTGCGCCTGCTGCCCCGCGACTTCACCCGCGATGCGCGCGAGCGCGCCGTCGTCGGGTGCGCCGTTGATTTGCGCGCGCAGCGAAAGCAATAGTTCCAGACGACGTTGCGGTGAGATCAGCGATGTATCCGCGATCGTATCGGCGGCGCGCGCCAGCAGATACGCAAGCCCGATGGGATCGCGCATGCCCGTCGGCAGAATGCGCAGCGTGAGGTAGAACGACCGCGACACGCGCTTGAGAAGCGGGCCCAGCAAAAAGGCCCGGGGCGAATTGTTCATGACTTGAAGGATGGCTTCGGCTTGAGGCGCGATGATCGCGCGCCGCAGCATTGTATCCGTCCAGAGTCAATGACGATGCGCGTGCTTCTTGTGGTGTCGCGGATGAGGCGCGATGCGCAGCATGATGCGTTCGGGCGCGCGCGACGTCGACGCGAGCGCGATGGGTCGATCGACCGGTTCGAGGATCACCTGGGCGCTTCCCGATCGTTGCAGACCGAGTTCGACGGCCGCCGCGAACGACACATCGATCATGCGGCCCTTCGTGAACGGACCGCGATCGTTGATGCGCACGACGACCGACCTCGTCTTCGCGAGATTGCTGACGCGCACATACGAGCCGAGCGGCAAAGTGCGATGCGCCGCCGTGAACGCGTGCATGTCGTAGCGTTCACCGCTGGCCGTTCTGCGCCCCTGAAATTTCTTGCTGTAATACGACGCCCAGCCAATCTTCGGAACGGTCTTCGTCGTGGCGTCGCGGTAGTCGAGCGGCTGGGCATCGAGGGAGCGACGTTCGTGAGTGCGCATCGAATCGGCGATGCGCGCGCCTTCGGTCAGCACCGACGGCGTGCCCGCTTCCTTCGGCGCGTCGTGCGGATGAACGGCGCATCCGCCGAGCGTCGCGCACGCGCCGGAAGCCGCGATGGCGGCCACGCCGGCCGCCTGCCATTGGATGATGGGTCCGTTGTCCTGCATAAGCGAGTCTCTCCATGAAATGCCGACGCATTCCATCGACTCGCACACAACGTCTGCCTCGGTTCGAAGTTGACCTGTGCGGCGAAGATATGACT